>NZ_SSMG01000007.1:16085-23133 GCF_009873615.1 Photobacterium lucens | reverse complement strand
CTTTAATAACTGTTTTCATGAGTAATAAAACCTTGTGTATTTATGTTTGTGAACGCCTTGTGCGTTTCGATGGGTGCTATATTAATTTTTTCAAAAATAAAAACAATAACGTGATTCGGTAATTAATTATTACTATAGTGTAATAATTAAGAAGGGTTGTATTGGTAGGGATTAGTACTTAGGTGTATGTGTTTGAATTTATGGGGAATGAAGTGATATTTAATTTTTGAGTGATAAAAATCAGAAGTGATATGAAAGAGGAATTATGCTGGTAGTTCACATGTTTTACTTAATCGTAACGTGGGAAACTAGAAGTAAATAGGTCACTTTTGTGAGTAAAAGGATAGTTTGAGCTCACTTTTAATGTGAATGCGGATTATGTAGTGCATGAAAGATTGAATATGTTAAATAGGTTTAAATTCGTATTTTTTGACCGCTAAATTACCTACCATCGAGCGAATGAAATCTTCGTTCTGAGTATTTGAGGTATTTTTGATAACTATGTGTCGCACATCTACATCATGGGTATTGAAATCAGTTTATTCAATCTCAATATTCAACTTAGTTGGTAATGTGATCGGGGTAATTATGAGTTTAATTGTAAAAACAAAAAAAGAGATTCAAGTGGAATTTAATGGTTATCACAAAAAGTATTTTGTTGTGCATGACCTTATAAAATCTACTTATCAACTCAGTTATGAATCTGCTGGAGAGTTTACACGTCAGAACAAAACTCTTTTTGATGAAACTTTTCTTGATGAAAAGAGTGCAATTAATGAGTTGATAAGATGTTTTGAAGAATTCGAACCATCATTAACACCTTATCCCTGATTACGTTAAAAAAAACCGCCCATTGAGGAGGTTTTTAGATAAGGATTGATTTCTAAGAGCGGGATAATACTCCAGACCAGTTAGCTTGGTTTTCTAGTTTTAACTCTATAATTAAGTTATCGTTTTTTAGTTCTAAGTGTCTTTCTGTTACTTTAAGAATAAAAGTATTGTCTTCTATATTGTATTCACTTTGTTTGATAGGGAATTGGGCATTTTGTATTGTTATTAAGTCTCCTACCGATGGCGTTAATGGTAGTTCGATAAGCTCTGAAACATCGTGCTCGCCATTGAGTTTTAATTTAAAAATAGTTTTCATGGTAAATCCTTTTTAGTTGTTATTTGTGTATGAGAGCTATTGTTGGTTTTCTATGTTCATTTCAGGTTTAGGCTATTTAAAAATAACGTAGTCTGATCTGTGAACTTTTTAAAATACTCATCATTTTTTGTAAAATTACCATACAAATCATGAGTACCTGAATTAGAGCGATAGTGGTCGTAGGTATTATAAATTTTTTTTATCCGCTTGAACTCTGAATTGCTTGATCTTGCTTGTAATTTCTCTATATCTGATTCATTCAAACCATGTTGGAAATTACCATCATTCAGTATGCTTAGTTGCTTTATCAGCACTTCTCTTACTGGTATAACAAGTAGATTGTACTCTTTACGTTTGTCTCTACTTAAAGCAAGTCTATTTCCAATTAGTGCGCCTACTAGTACACCAATTAACCCGCTAAGAATTTCTGAAAGACCGAGATAACTCAATACATATAACTCCATAATTTATATGTGTGTATTATGCTTAGTTGTGTTAATTATCTCAATATGTGAAGTTAGTACGCATAAATAAAACTATTGTTAAATACACATTCAAAAGATCGCTTTACAGCGGTCTTTTTTCTTTTCTGCGCCACTTAAAACCAAACCTCATTTCCCCACACTAACTCCCTGACTTATTTATCAAAAATAAAATTCCGTGATAGCTGCGCAAGGCAGTGAAATAGCGGATGTGGTTTGGGATTTCTCACGGTACAATCAGCAGATTATTTCTGGCTAGGTTGCGCATTATATTATGAAAATTATCCATACCTCTGACTGGCACTTAGGGCATCAACTCCACGGCTATAATCGCGAATATGAACATCAAGCGTTCTTGGATTGGTTAGCCGGTGAACTTGAAACTCAGCAAGCCGATGCTTTGTTAGTGGCAGGGGATATTTTTGATACTGCCAACCCGCCTGCTAGCAGTTGGCGCATGCTTTATCGCTTTTTGGCGAAAGTCTCTAAAACGCTACCGAATTTAGATGTGGTCATGATTGGCGGTAACCACGATTCACCAAGTAAGCTTGATGCGCCTCATGAGTTATTAAAAGCCTTTGATTTACATATGGTTGGCGGTATCTATCGCTTAGAAGATGGCTCGTTAGATGTTGATCGTATGTTGGTGCCTATTACCAATAAAGACCAACAAACGGCTGCCTATGTTCTTGCCGTACCATTCTTGCGCAGTGCTGATTTACGGACTGATAACCTTGATGAAAACGACGATCGCCTAATCAAAGGGGTCGAAGTGCTGTACGGTGAAATGACCCAAGCCGCCCGAACATTACTTGCGCCAGAACAAGCAATGATCGGCATGGGACACGCGTATATGGCATCAGGGCAACTATCTGAAATGTCGGAACGTCGTGTACTAGGCGGTAATCAACATGCACTACCTGCTTCGATTTTTGCTGATGACATGAGTTATGTCGCACTTGGGCATTTGCACTTAGCACAAAAAGTGGCGAAGAAAGAGCATGTGCGTTATAGCGGCTCACCAATTCCACTATCAATGGCAGAGCGTAACTATAAGCACCAAATTCTAGCGGTAGAGTTTGATGGTTGTGATGTTAAAGCCATTGAAGAGATCAGTATTCCTCGCAGTGTAGATATGCTCAAAGTACCAACCAAAGCTGCACCGCTGGATGAAGTATTAGCGGCATTAAAAGCGCTGCCTGATGATGAACTGCCACGTGAGCAACAACCGTTTTTAGAAGTGCATGTTCTGCTTGATAAGCCGCAAGCTTTACTGCGTGAAAAAGTGCTGCAAGCATTAGAAGGCAAGTCAGTTCGCCTTGCCAAAATCACTCCGCATTACAATCAGCGTGAGCAACAAGACAGTTTGCAACATCGCCGTTTGTCAGACGTTTCACCACAACAAGTGTTCGCATTAAGTTGGAACAAGAAATTCGATGGTGAGCCAACCGAAGCTATGGCAGAAGCCTTTGAAACCCTATTAACCCAAGTTGAAGAACAAGAATAAGAGAGATAATAACAATGAAAATCCTTGCGCTTCGTGGTGAAAATTTAGCGAGTTTACAAAGCCAATTTGAGATTGATTTTGCTGGCGGTCGCTTAGGTGACGCAGGCTTATTTGCAATCACAGGTAAAACTGGGGCCGGTAAATCTACTTTGCTCGATGCTATTTGCTTGGCGTTATACGATCGTATTCCTCGCCTACAATCTAACAAAAAGAACGATGCTGAAATTGGTCGTGATGATGAAGATAACCGCATTAAAGCCAATGATGTTCGTAGCATCTTATCGCGCGGTAAAGGCGAAGGTTTTGCCGAAGTCGACTTTGTTGCTAACGATGGTTCACATTGGCGTGCTCACTGGCATGTTCGCCGTGCTCGTGGTCGTGCTGAAGGTAAAATTCAAGCCGCTGAACAATGGTTAGAAAACATTGAAACAGGACAGCGTTTCGCGGGCAAGAAACAAGAACTACAAGCGGAAATTGAAAAGCTGATCGGATTGAGCTTCGATCAGTTTCGTCGTGCAGTGATGTTGCCACAAGGCGAGTTTGCAGCATTTCTAAAAGCGGGGGCTGATGAACGTGCGGCATTGTTAGAGCGTATGACGGGCGGTGAAATCTACGGTCGATTATCCATTGCAGCCCATGAACGAGCGAAAGATGAAAAGCTTAAACTGACACAGCTTCAAGGCAAGTTAGGTGATATCGCACTGCTCACTGATGAAGAGCGTGATGCATTAAATGCCCAATTAGCAACGGCTCGTGAGCAAGTGACGAGCCAGCAACAAAAGTTAGAGCAACTTAAACAGCATCAAGAGGTGTTGGTAAATGCTGAAAAACTGACGCAACGTATTGACGAAAGTGAGCAGCAATTAGTACAAGCCAAGCAAGCTCAGCAATTGGCAGCACCACGTTATCTGCAACTTGAAAAGTATGAGCAAGCGCTACCTGCTCGCGGTGATTTCACGCTATTAACCCAAGCTCAGCAACAAGTGATCAAGTGGCAGCAATCACTGCAATTAGCAACCACTGAATTAACGGCTAAGCAGCAACAACAAGGGCAATTACAAACCAGTGTTGAGCAAAGCCAGCAGCAATTAGCGCATAAACAACAAGCATTTAATGCGCTGGAACCAAAGCTAAAACAAGCAGCCAATATTGAGCAAAAGCGTGATGGCCTGCAGCAACAAAGTACGGAGCTGCAACAGCAATTAGCGGGCTTAAATAAAGAACTGACTGTACAGCGTGAGCAATTAGCGAGTAAGCAACAGCAGCAACAGTTGGCGCAATCACAACAGCAACAAGTGGCGTCAGCATTGGCTCAAACACAAGGGGTAAAAGCCTTGGCTGAGCAGCAAAATGCGATCAAAGATAACATTAGCCAGTTCCAACAAGCGCAGAGCCAAATTGCCCAGTTGCAAAATGACATAAAGCAGCGTGAAGCAACGTTAGCATCAGTGACGCAGCAGCAAATCCAGTTCGATAAACAGTTATCAGCGTTGGATCAGCAAAAGCTGCAATTAACCGAGCAAACCGCAGCGCACGATCTTACTGCATTAGAGCAGTTACAAGATCAAGAGCGCCAACACTATGCGGCGTATCAGCAATTAAGTAGCAAGCTTAAAGAGAGCTTATTTGGCCTTGATAAATGGCATGGTTTGCTGCAACAGCGTGATAAATCTCAGCTCACGCAGCAAGGTTTAATCAATAGCATTGCCACTAGTGAGCAGCGTTTAGCGGCATTAGCCCCTGAGTTATTACAACTCGATACGCAGCATAAAGAAGTGGAATTTCAGTTAAACCAAAGCCGCGCGGTAATGAGCTTAACTGACTATCGAGAGCAGCTTGTAGAAGGTGAAGCTTGCCCATTATGTGGTTCGGAAACCCATCCTTATCAGCAGCATAATCCTCAAGTTGAAAGCATTATTAGCCAGCAACAGCAGCGATTACAGCAATTAGCCAAGCAATTGCAAGATACTAATGCTGAGCAGCGTCAGCTAACTCAATCCATCACCCAAGATAAGCAGCGTCAAACCGAACTTGAGCAAGATATCGCAGGATTCAATAACACTATTCAAGGGGTAGTGAATCAGCAGCAGTGCCACTGGACTGACTTAATGACAGTGGAGCTTGATGCTATTACTTTGGCTGACATTACCTTATCGACAGACAGCGATTTAGCTCAGCTTTCTCATTATCAAGCCAATTGGTCGCAAGCGGTCGATGATGCCAAAGCGCAAATGCTACAAATCAAAGATCAGGGTGAACAGCGTAAAGTGCTGATTGAAGAGGTGAAGAAACAACAGCTTCAGTTACAGCAGCTAACCAAGCAAGAAGCCGAGCTAAAAGAGCAATGTTACCTGTTAACTCAGCAACAAACCCAAGCGCAAGAGCAGTTCAATGCGTTTACGACACAAGCGAACAACTTGCAAAATGTGGTTGCTGAAAGACGACAAGCGTTAATGGCTATTTACGGCAATGATGCATGGTTAAACGCTTTAGCCCAGCAAGGTAAAGCGGGCTTTATTGCCGATTTAGAGCAGCAAATTCAGCAATATCAAATCAATATTGAACAACAACAATTGCTTGAAAAACAGCTGACAGAGCTTTCGCCAGTGCTCGCAACGTTAACCAATAGCGTGCAACATGCAGAACAACAAGCCAGTGACATCACAGCAAAATTGACTCATCTTGCAAAAGAGCAACAGGCTTGTTGGCAACAACGTGTCGAATTAGTTGGTGAGCAGCCACTCGATACCATTGAACGCTCAGCAAAAGCAGATATTGAAGCGCAGCAGCAACAGTGCCAACAGCTACAAACACAATTAAACCAGTTAGCAGAAGTGATGGCTGCAGAGCTAACCAAACAGCAGAACGCGACTCAACAGTTGGCGGAATCTGAAACGGCACAGCAAAAGCTGCAACAAGTATGGCAAGCATGGTTAGCAAAACTGGCGTTAACGGAAGCAGAATTAACAGCACTGTTAAGCAAAGACGAAGCATGGTTACAACAAGAGCGCACTGAGCTTAAACAGTTAGAGCAAGCGGTGTCGCAAGGCGAAACCATTGTTAAAGAAAGGCAGCAAGCACAAGTGGATTATCAGCCAACGGTTGAACTTGCCAAGCAGTGGTTTAGTGAGCATGACATCAGTGATGATGCGTCAACCCAGCAGCAATTGTTTAGCCAATGGCAGACAGAAAAGTCACAACTGGATGATCAGGTATTCCAATTACGCCAGCGCTTAGATTTAGGAAAGCAAGCTGAAAAACAAGCAGGGGATTTACGCTCTGCATTAGCGACTCAGCAAACGCAAACAGAGCTGTGGATGGAAATGAGCGATTTAATTGGCTCAGCAACAGGTAATAAATTCCGTACTTTGGCACAAGGGTTAACGCTGCAACAGTTAGTGATTAATGCCAATGAGCACCTTCATGATCTTGCGCCTCGTTATGCGCTACAGCCTGTACCGGGCAGCCCGTTAGCGCTGCAAGTTATCGACCATGATATGGGTGATGAAGTGCGCAGTGTGGAATCGCTCTCTGGTGGTGAAAGTTTCTTGGTGTCGCTGTCGTTGGCATTAGCGTTAGCATCACTGGCTGCTGATACCCGTCAATTAGGTTCGCTATTTATTGATGAAGGCTTTGGTACGCTCGATCCTGATAGCTTAGAAATGGCATTAGCCTGTTTAGATGCGTTGCAAGCAGATGGTCGCCAAATCGGGGTAATTTCTCACGTTGGTACGCTGGTGGAGCGTATTGGTGTACAAGTATCGGTAGAAGCACAAGGTGGTGGACGTAGTAATATTGCCATAAAAGGTTAATATTAGTGATATTTAACCTATTGTAATTATTTAACATTTATCTTTTTCATCGACGTAAATCGACCTGTTTCTTAAAATTGATATTCAACTTGGTTTATAG
>NZ_SSMG01000007.1:0-16075 GCF_009873615.1 Photobacterium lucens | reverse complement strand
GGTTTTATTACAGCGGGTCACAAAAGTGTAATATTAAACACACATAATGACGCAGGTCAGATGAAGCAAACGACTAGGTATAATTGATTATGGTAAGAAGGATTCTTGTAGTAGAAGATGAAGCTCCAATTCGCGAAATGCTATGTTTCGTGTTGGAGCAAAAGGGCTATCAAGCAATCGAAGCTGAGGACTATGACACAGCACTAGAAAAAATGTGCGAACCATACCCTGAGCTTATTCTAATGGACTGGATGTTACCGGGTGGTTCAGGCATTAACCTGATCAAACACCTTAAGCGCGATGAACTTACACGTCAGATCCCTGTGGTGATGTTAACAGCACGTGGTGAAGAAGAAGATAAGGTTCGTGGTCTTGAGGTTGGTGCAGATGATTACATCACTAAGCCATTCTCACCAAAAGAGCTAATGGCACGCTTAAAGGCGGTAATGCGTCGCGTATCACCAACAGCCTTAGACGATGTGATTGATGTACAAGGTCTAAAACTAGATCCAGTTTCTCACCGTGTTACATCTGGTGATGAGCCATTAGATATGGGACCAACAGAATTTAAGATGCTGCACTTCTTTATGACACACCAAGAGCGTGTATACAGTCGTGAACAGCTACTTAATAATGTTTGGGGTACGAACGTATATGTTGAAGACCGTACTGTTGATGTGCATATTCGTCGTTTACGCAAAGCGTTAGAAGCAGGTGGACACGATAAGTTAGTACAAACAGTGCGTGGAGCAGGTTATCGTTTTTCCACTCGCCTATAGTAGTGATTTACAACCCAAACTAGGGTTGCCTCAATAAAGTAAAAATGAGCCTTCATCCATTATCGTCGTTTGATAAGGTTGGAGGTTATGTTGTTTATACGAGTAAAGAAATTAGATGTAACGGATCCATACCATAACTCCGTTACTAGGAGTAAAACATGGTCGAAAGATTGTCATGGAAAAAATTGGTATGGGAGCTGATTTTATTTTATCTACCTTGGATTATTCTTGGGATGATTTTTGGCCATCTTCCGTGGTTCTTACTCGCCGCAACATGGATCCAACTGATCTGGCATTTTCATAATCAGCTAAAAATGTCAGATTGGTTGTGGAAAGATCGCAGCCTTACTCCTCCTTCCGGCTCTGGTAGTTGGGAGCCACTCTTTAATGGTATGTATCGCTTACAACAGCGTAATCGTCGTCGTCGTAAAGAGCTGACAACACTGATCCGTCGTTTCCGTAATGGTGCTGAATCGTTACCCGATGCGGTGGTTGTTTTCCGCAGCGAAGGCAACATTGTGTGGTGTAACAAACTGGCTCAGCAATTATTAGGCTTACGTTGGCCTGATGATGCCGGTCAGCCGATCAGTAACTTATTACGCAGCCCTGATTTCGTCCGTTATTTATCACGTCAGTCGTTTGATACGCCGTTAGAAATCACTTCGCCAATGAACTACGACCGTACGTTAGAGCTTCGTATTATGCGCTACACCGAAGGCGAATACTTGATGGCAGTACGTGATGTATCTCAGCTTAAACAGCTTGAAGGTATGCGTCGTAATTTCTTTGCTAACGTGTCTCACGAGCTGCGTACTCCTATGACAGTACTGCAGGGGTATTTGGAAATGTCGTCTGATCCAGACATGTTAGTCGGCCCGATGTGGGATCGTGCACATGGTGTGATGACTGAGCAGTTAGCGCGAATGAATGCACTTGTAGAGCAGCTTCTTACGCTTTCTAAAATTGAGGCGGCTCCAACTATTGAATTAGAAGATGAAGTCGATGTGCCAGCGATGCTCGATATCTTAGAAAAAGAGGCGGTATCGCTGAGCGGTGATAAGAATCAACAGATTAGTTTTGATGTCGACCACAGTTTAAAAGTGCTTGGTGATGATGATCAGCTACGTAGCGCGATTTCAAACTTGGTGTATAACGCGGTGAAACATACTCCAGCAGATGCTGATATTAATGTGTGTTGGTACCGTGTTGCTAATGGTGCTCGATTAGAAGTTACTGATAGCGGTGAGGGTATTGCTGCGCAGCATATTCACCGATTAACTGAGCGTTTCTACCGTGTTGATAAAGCGCGTTCTCGCGAAACAGGTGGTAGTGGCTTAGGCTTAGCCATTGTAAAACATGCATTAAGTCACCACGATTCGCATTTGGAAATTGAAAGTGAACTAGAAAAAGGCAGTACTTTCTCATTCACTTTACCATCGCGTTTAGTTGCGGATAAAACAAATCCAACTGAATTAACCCATGACATTATTTAGTGATCTGATTGTATGCACATGAGAAGTACGCTTAATACGATTAAATCTTTGGGGATGGTAACTGCGCTGTGGCTTAGTGGCAGCACAGGCGCTTATGCGCAAACGTCTGATGTTGCTTTAATGCCGTATAAAAGAGTCAGTGGTATTTCAGGTAACTTATCTTCTGTAGGCTCAGATACCCTAGCGAACTTAATGACTTATTGGGCTGAAGAGTTTAAGCGTCGTTATCCGAATGTGAATATTCAAATTCAGACTGCAGGGTCGTCAACAGCCCCAACAGCCTTGGTTGAAGCAACGGCACAGATCGGCCCGATGAGCCGAATGATGAAAACCAAAGAGGTTGAAGCATTCGAGCAAGAATATGGCTATAAGCCGACGGCTATTAAAGTGGCGGTGGATGCATTAGCGGTTTTTGTTCATGAAGATAACCCATTAAAAGGGATCAACTTTGAGCAATTAGATGCGATTTATTCTCGTACTTTACGCTGTGGTGGATTAGAGCCTATTAATCAATGGGGACAGTTAGGCTTAACGGGAAGCTGGCAGAATCGCGGTATTCAATTGTTTGGTCGTAACTCAGTATCAGGCACTTATGGTTACTTTAAAAAGCGTGCTTTATGCCGTGGCGATTTTCGTAATAATGTGAATGAACAACCGGGATCGGCCTCTGTTGTTCAGTCTGTCTCAACATCGTTAAATGCTATTGGTTACTCAGGTATTGGCTATAAAACAACAGGTATTAAAGCGATCCCTGTTGCCCGAGAAGGGGATGATTATGTGGAAGCGACAATTGAAAACTCCGTCAATGGGCGCTACCCGCTGTCGCGCTTTTTATATGTTTATGTGAATAAGCATCCGAATAAACCGTTAGCGCCGATGGAAGGCGAGTTCTTACGTTTTATCCTTTCTAGTGACGGTCAAAAAATTGTGCAAAAAGATGGTTATATTCCATTGCCAGTTGCTGTTGTAGAGCAAAACTTAGCCAAACTCGGACTGTTAAAAGATTAAGAAAAACGCCAGCATTTAATTTGCTGGCGTTTTTCTTTCTAGTCTAATTCGTTAACGTCTAATTCCCATCCGGCTTTATGCCAATATTCTTGCTCTGTTTTCAGATCGGCTGCCAGCAGCTTATTTTCCCTTGTCCATCCGTCAGGTAACGTTAGTTGCCAATGCTCATTGTTAGCGCTTACTTTCAGTTTAGGCTGAGGCTCATCACTGCGTTGACCATTGAATACCACAGCCAAGCGAAGGGTACGAATTAACGGGTAAAGATGCTTGCGTTTATAGATGGTGAGCTCTGGCATTTCAGCCAGTTTTAATGTTTTGCGTTGAAAGCGTACTAAGGTCGATAATACGGTTTGTTGTTCTAAATTAAAGCCGGGCATCGTGCTATAGCGAAGTAAGTAAGCACTATGGCGGTGAAAGCCTGGGTAGCTAATACTTAATCCAACTTCATGGAGTAATGCGCCCCATGACAGCAAGGTTGATAATTCGTTTTTATTGATGCCCGGTTGTGTCTCTATTTGATTGTAAATATCAACGGCTGTAGTTTGTACTCGTTTGGCTTGGGCAACATCTATATTGTATTGCTTTGCCATCGCCGTTGCGGTGCGCACACGAATATCGGAATGGCGGAAACGTTGCTCCATTTCATACAGTAAGCCTTCGCGTAATGCGCCACTGGAAAAGTGCATATCTTTAATATCGAGGGCTTCAAAAATCGCACTAAGAATGGCTACCCCAGCGGCAAAGACAGGCTTTCTGTCTTCACTTAATCCCGGTAAATTAAGATCGTCTTGATGCTTAAATGCGCTGATATCATCAAGCAGTTGTGTCAGCCTCGCTGATGTGATCACACCATCACTGTGCCCTTGGGCAATTAATACTTCACGAATGGCTTTGATAGTGCCTGATGAACCTAAGGTTTTATCCCAGCCAATATCAAGGTATTTACTGGCGATACTTTCGAGTTTTTGCCTTGCCGCTAATTGTGCAGCAGCAATGTTTTTATGGCTCAACTTGCCATTGGCAAAGAATTGTTTGTTATAGCTGACACAGCCCATGTGTTTGCTATAAAGAATATGAGTGTCAAACTCTTCACCAATCACGAGCTCTGTACTACCACCACCAATATCAATGATCAGTTTCTTGCCTTTATCTGGCTGAGTGTGTGCCACACCAAGGTAGATCAAACGGGCTTCTTCAGTGCCGGGAATGATTTCAATCGGAAAGGGTAATATACGCTCGGCACGCTGAAGAAAAACGTGGGCATTTTGTGCTTGTCGTAGGGTATAGGTTGCCGCAATACGGACATTTTCAGGCTCAAATCTTTGTAGTCTTTCAGCAAACATTGCCAAGCAGCTTAAGCCACGGTTGATCGCTGCTTGGTCGAGATTTTGTTGTTTATCAAGCCCTGATGCGAGATGAACACGCTGCTTATGACGGCTAACGATTTGCAAGCTTTGTCCCACAATACGTGCTACTACCATATGAAAGCTATTTGATCCTAGATCGATAGCGGCAATCTCACGAGGTTGGGAAGAGTGATTAGTTTCTGTCATCGTGTCTCTCTACTCTTTCAGCATGCTTTTTGAGTCGTTTTTCGCTGTGTTTCAGATAATCATAAATGGCTGTTTGTGAGCGAATTTTGCGACGATTACCACGAGGTACATAATGATTGTGCATTCCTTCATCAATCACACGGGCTTTGACTGTGTCGCACAGTTGAATGTTGAGAATATCGATAATGCGTTGTTTGAGTGTTGGGGACTTAATTGGGCAACCCACCTCGATACGATTATCAATGTTACGGCTCATCCAATCTGCTGATGAAATATAAACCTCAGGATCACCATTGTTTTCAAATACCGCGACGCGAGGGTGTTCTAAAAATCTATCGATGATACTGATCGCGGTGATGTTATCGCTGATCCCTTTAATTCCCGGTACCAATGAACACATACCACGAATGATCAATTTGATTTTTACGCCATTGTTACTGGCTTGATACAGCATATTAATCAAGCCTCTATCAACAAGGTTGTTGACCTTAAGTGTAATACCGGATGGTAAGTTTTGCTTGGCGTGAGCAATTTCTCTATCGATTAATTCGTATAAACGTGAGCGTGAGTTGCGTGGTGAAACGATGAGTTGTTCAAAGTTAACGGGGCGATAAGGGTTAGCGATATAACCAAATACTTGTTTGACTTCATCGGTGATAGATTTATCGCATGTTAATAGTGAAAAATCGGTATAAATACGGGCAGTCTTTTCATTGAAATTACCGGTACCAAGATGCGCATAACGAACGAGTTCATTGCCTTCTTTTCGGGTGATCAAACATAGTTTGGAGTGTATTTTTAACCCCGGAACACCAAAGATCACATTCACTCCAGCTTCGGTTAATCGTCGTGCCCATTCGATATTGGCTTCTTCATCAAAGCGAGCTTGAAGCTCTACTACCACGGTCACATTCTTGCCGTTGTTAGCGGCATCGATCATTGAATCAATGATCCGTGAGTTTTTTGCTACACGGTAGATGTTGATCTTAATACTACGCACTTTGGGATCGTAGGAGGCTTGACGTACCAACTCAGTCATATGATTAAAGGTGTGGTACGGATAGTAGAGTAAAATATCTTGTGCTTTGATAGCATCAAAGGCATTACGAGCCGATTTGAAATGATAGCTCTCAATGGGTGTGAGATCTTTATTTTCAAGGTAACTTCTGCCGACGTTCGGAAAGCCGATAAAGTCTTTAAAGTTATGGTAGCGTCCTCCCGGGATCACACTATCGTAGCTAGAGACTTTTAGCTTATCGCACAATACGTTGATCATTTCCCCCGGCATATCTCGCTGATAAACAAACCGAACAGGCATTGCAGTTAAGCGCTGGTTTAAGCCTTCCGACATTTGTTCTAATAAGCTGTGTTCAACTTCTTGGCTTAGATCGTATTCTGCATCACGGGTCATTTTCATTGCATAGACGGCAAGGGCATCGTATTCAAAAAAGCCATTAAATAAATCGTCGATACAAAGGCGAATAATGTTGTCGAGTAAAATTAACGTCTTGTGTCGTTTACCTTTGGTTTTCGGTAATTGAACAAAACGAGGAAGCTGATCGGTTGGTATTTCGATAAGGGCATAGTGGGTTTCATCACCACGATTTATCGCTACCGCAAGATAAGAATATTCGTCTTTTAATACTTGCAGAATATCAACATCGTCAGTCAGTAATATTGGGGTGACGTGCGGTAAAATTGTTTGTTGGAAGTAATGTTTTAGCCATGCTTTTTGGCTGTCTTCTAACTGTAATTCGTTAACTAAGAAGATATGACGGCGCGCCATTTCGAGCAGAATTTCATTATAAAGGGTATCGAAGTCTTGATTGAGCTTCAGTACACGACTTTGAATTTTGCTTAATAGCTGTTTGGCTTGATCGCCTCCACCTTGTTCTTCATTAATTAAAATTTGGCGTTTTACATCAGCAAAACGCACTTTGTAGAACTCATCTGTATTGCTAGAAAAAATACCGAGAAATCGCACACGTTCAATTAAAGGGACAGATTTATCTGCCGCTTCTTGTAAGACACGTTCGTTAAAAGAGAGCCAACTTAACTCTTTTTCAATATATAGATCGTTGGTGTTCATTCGCGGTATTCATCCTTGTACTTCGGGTATGGCGGTATTGATATTTCGCTGTGAAATATCATGGTAAAGATAAGGGATAAGCGCTACATTGAGTGCTGTTCATCAGCACCTGTTTTACAGCGTTATTTGATGTTATTGCTCAATATCTATGGTTAAGTCATCTGCCAATAATTCAAGCTGTTCTTGCACTACATCTATGCCGAGATCGGCAGGTAGTTCGAGCTGAAATTGCGCTTTGAAAATAGGGTAGCCCCAGTTAGGTGCGCTTTCGGTACTGGTTTTGAGTTTGTATATATTCACGCCTAGTTGATGTAGGTGAGTGGTTACTTCTTTAACAATACCTAACCGATCGTTACCTGTAACGGTTAGCTTCTGCATGATCTGTTGTGAGGAAGCTTTGATTTGTGCCTCGACGATATGGATCTGAAGACCGTCTATTTGCGATAATGCACTGCTAAGTTGTTGAATATGTTGAGCTGAAACTTCCACTTGGACAATGCCTGCAAATTGCCCACTGAGCTGGGTTAATGAGCTTTTGAGCCAATTGGCACCATTGTTATAAACCGTATCTGAGAGTTGCTCTACTAATCCGGTTTTATCTTTACCGATAACAGTAATAATGAGTTGTTTCATTACATATTTCCTTATTATTGGTTGCTAGTGAACTGACAATAAAGCAACAAACTGATTGATTGTTATTAATAATTATCCTAACAACCATTTAGGCTGTCTATGGTGTGTTAGGACGTAAATGAGTAAATGCGTAAGTAGTCATAATTCATTTATTTGGCGTAACATTTTCTTTCAGCATTAATTTATAAATTTGCGCGATGTGGAATTTTAGAAATATCGCCTGTAATAAAAGTGTCATTAAATAGCAATACACTTTAGCGCGTATAAATAGGTTTGAGGTAATAATGGCACATGCCAGTTCATTTTTAATGGGAGAAAATCAGCTTCGCCGAGTGAAAGACAAGTTAGCACGGTTAGGGGTAACCGCTGGCGGCATCTTTGTGCTAGTGACGTTAGTGCTGATCTTTTTCTATCTGCTTTACGTTATCGTACCTATTTTCTCTTCTGTTTCGGTAAAACCCACCCACTCGTTTTCCTTAGCACTGTCGGGGCAAACAGCGCAAGTAGGTATCGATGAAAGTAATACCTTGGCCTATCGTTTCACAACGGATGGGCAGGTTGACTTCATCCGTTTATCGCCTTCACCTGATGCTGGTAAAGTGATTAAACAGCGCACTATCGTTAATGATCCGACGGCTTTTGCGACCAGCTTACCTCGTGACGGTTTAGTGGCTTATGCCATGAAAGGTGGCAAGATCAAAATTGCTAAAGCTGATTTTAACTTCACGTTTGAAAACGATAAAAAGCAGTTATTTCCTGTATTAGATTACCCGATTGGTAAAACGCCATTAACGGTTCTACCTACGCCAACAAAGGTAGAACAACTTGCCATATCTGGGCGTGATAACCTCATCATGCTGGCAGCTTATACTGAGCAGCATCAGCTATATTTAGCTCGGTTGGTAAAAGCGGACTCAACGATAAATCCAGATCAAGCATGGCATCAGTCGTTATTTGAAGTGCGTGATATGCCTAATAAGGTGGAGCAACTTGTATTAACGCCTGATGGTAAGACGCTGTATGTATTGAGCGATTCCACCTTGTTTACTTATAGCTTAAATCATCAGCAAGCAGAGTTAAGAGCGAAAACACCATTATCAGCGGATAAATCCGTTCAACCTGAGCGTATCGATTTATTGTCTGGTGCGAATTCACTGCTGATCACTAATTCCAATAACACGATTTCACAGTGGTTTGAGGTGGTGAAAGCGGGGAAGCGTCAGCTTATTAACGTTCGTGACTTCCACTTTTCAGCTAGTCCAATTGTGAAAATTGTACCTGAGTATTACCGCAAAGGCTTTTTTGTGGTGCAGAAGGATGGGCGAGTATCTGCTTATTATACTTCTGAGCGTGATGTGATTTATCAACATCAGGTATTTGATAAAGTGCCGCAAGACATGGCTATTTCACCTAAAGCCAATGTGTTATTAACCATCGATAATGGGGAATGGCAAAGCTATAAAGTGAATAACTCGCACCCTGATATTGGTATCTCTTCACTATGGCAGAAAGTTTGGTATGAAGGCTATTCTGAGCCAGATTATGTATGGCAGTCGACATCTGCCAGTGATGAGTTTGAGCCTAAGTTGAGCTTGGTTCCTATCATCTTTGGTACCTTAAAAGCGGCTGTGTTTTCGATGCTATTTGCGATCCCATTAGCATTGGCTGGTGCGATTTATACAGCGTACTTTATGTCATCAAAAGTAAGGCGCTTAATTAAGCCAACTGTTGAATTAATGGAAGCGTTACCCACGGTAATATTGGGCTTTCTTGCTGGCATTTGGTTAGCGCCGATTGTTGATCAAAACTTAACAGGCGTAGCACTGAGCTTTATTGTATTGCCGATCAGTATGATAGTGATTGGCTTTATTTGGTCGATGCTGCCTGGCCGTTGGCGTTCACGTATTCCTAATGGTCTTCACATTGCGCTGTTGATCCCAATGATTGTGCTGGTGGGCTATGGCTGTTTTGCTGTCAGCCCTTGGTTATCTCAGCAATTATTGGGTGGCGATTTACAAAGCTATTTATCACAACATTATGGTATTGGTTACGATCAGCGTAATGCGTTAATTGTCGGTATCGCCATGGGCTTTGCTGTGATCCCAACCATCTTTACTATTGCTGAAGATGCGGTGTTTTCTGTGCCACCACATTTAACCAAAGGCTCATTAGCCCTTGGTGCAACGCAATGGCAGACCTTAACTAAAGTCGTGTTATTAACGGCAAGTCCGGGTATTTTTTCTGCGGTGATGATGGGGTTAGGTCGTGCAGTTGGCGAGACCATGATTGTGTTGATGGCTACGGGTAATACTCCGATCATGGATTGGAATTTACTCCAAGGTTTAAGAACATTAGCAGCAACCATTGCGATTGAAATGCCGGAGTCGGAAGTGGCAAGCTCGCATTATCGAGTGCTTTTCTTAGCCGCATTTGTGTTATTTGTGTTTACCTTTGTTTTCAATACGATTGCAGAGGTTGTGAGGCAGCGTCTACGTGAAAAATACAGTTCATTATAAGGGCGTGGTACGTTCATGATTAAATGGTTTAAGTCAGGCTCGCCTTGGATTTGGGTAACGGCTGGTGCAGTGAGTATCAGCCTTGTTGCCGTATTAGGTTTATTGCTGTTGATTGGCTATAAAGGCTTGAGCTATTTCTGGCCTTCGCCGGTTTATCAATTTGATATTGATGTAGCAGGTAAAATTCAAACCGTGATCGGAGAGCTATATGACAGCAAAGCGATCCCACTTCAGCAATTGCGTGAAGCGGATGTGGATGTGTCGCAGCTATCTGAGCCTGTTGAGATGCGTTATTTGATCAAAACAGGTAATCGTGAACGTTCAGGTGGTGATTTTATCACTGTGCTTAAGAGTCAAATTAAGCAGCAGAAAATTGCTGATAACATCGCTGTTGTTGATCGTGAAACGAACGGTAAGTTTTATGGCTACCCAATGGCGATTATTGCTGATGGCGTCCGTAATAATATGGATTTTTTGCCAGAAGCCTTAGCTGAAGCATCAAGCGTGCGCAAAGAGCTGAAAACATTACAATCGGTAGAGGTAGCTGATGCTAATTGGCATTTAGAAAAACTGCGTCTTGAAAAACGCCAGTTAGCACTGAAAGGCAAGCTAACAGCGGAAGAGCAAAGCCGTATTGAACGTGATGAGCTCAATTACAACACGATCTACAAGAATATAGAGAATCGCTTATTTGCGCTTCAAGCGCAGTTAGATAGTGCAAGTTTGTTATTGCGTGATAGCCAAGGTAAAACGATCACCGTACCTATGTCTCAGGTACTTGATATTTGGTATCCCAACAATCTCACCTTTGTTGAGAAATTCCAGCACTGGGGCAGTGAAGTCTATAAGTTTTTAACTGAAGCACCACGAGAAGCCAACACTGAAGGTGGGGTATTCCCTGCTATTTTTGGTACTGTTTTCATGGTGCTACTAATGAGCGTGATGGTGACGCCATTAGGGGTATTAGCCGCGATTTATCTGCATGAATACGCTGGTAATAATTCATTTACTAAGTTGATCCGAGTGGCGGTGATCAACTTAGCAGGTGTGCCGTCGATTGTTTACGGTGTGTTTGGTTTAGGCTTTTTTGTTTATATGGTCGGTGGCACCATTGATGATGTGTTCTTCTCGGCACAATTACCCACTCCAACTTTTGGTACTCCCGGTATTTTATGGTCAGCTTTAACCCTTGCGATCATGACATTACCCGTGGTGATTGTCTCGACTGAAGAAGGCTTATCGCGTATTCCTAGCTCGATCCGTAATGGTTCGTTAGCGTTAGGCGCAACCCAAGCTGAAACCTTATGGCGAATTGTTCTGCCAATGGCAAGCCCTGCGATTATGACGGGGTTAATCTTAGCAGTTGCTCGCGCGGCAGGGGAAGTAGCACCGTTAATGTTAGTGGGTGTGGTAAAGATGGCGCCGACACTGCCTGTAGATGCGCATTTCCCTTTCGTTCACTTAGATCGTAAGTTTATGCACTTGGGTTATCACATCTATGATGTTGCATTCCAAAGCCCGAACGTAGAGGCAGCAAGACCTTTGGTTTACGCTACCTCATTTTTATTAGTGACCGTAATTGTCAGCTTGAACTTAACGGCAATTGGGATCCGTAATCATCTACGTGAGAAATTCCGCGCTTTAGAGCAGTAATTTCGTAGTAGATTTTTGATTATTTATAGAGAGAAGATTATGCATTCAGTAACACCATCAATGGGCTTATTTGAGCCTGTCGATCTCTCTTCATTACCTGATGAACAAACCGCTTTATCGATTGAAGGGCTTAACCTGCATTATGGTAAAACACAGGCGTTGTTTGATATCAATATGCGGATCCCTAAAGGTCAGGTGACGGCATTTATTGGCCCTTCAGGCTGTGGTAAATCGACGTTATTAAGCTGTATTAATCGCATGAATGATCTGGTCGAAGGTTGCCATATCGATGGTAAAATCATGCTACATGGTCAGAATATCTATGATCCGAAAGTCGATGTTGCTTCATTACGTCGTCGAGTTGGTATGGTATTTCAACGTCCTAATCCTTTCCCTAAATCCATTTATGAGAATGTGGTGTATGGCTTACGCTTACAAGGGATCAGCGAGAGGCGTATTTTAGATGATGCGGTAGAAAGCGCACTGCGAGCGGCTGCATTATGGGATGAAGTAAAAGATCGCCTACATGAAAACGCCTTTGGTTTATCAGGTGGTCAGCAACAACGTTTAGTGATTGCTCGTGCGATTGCTATTGAACCTGAAATTTTACTGCTTGATGAGCCAACCTCTGCATTGGATCCGATCTCAACATTGACTATTGAAGAGTTGATAAATGATTTAAAGGCCAAATATACCGTTATTATCGTAACGCATAACATGCAACAGGCAGCGCGCGTTTCAGATCAAACAGCCTTTATATATATGGGTGAGCTGGTGGAATATTCGAGCACTAATGATATTTTCACCACCCCGAGAGAAAAACGCACTGAGGATTACATAACAGGGCGCTATGGTTAAGGAAACACCATCATGTTAAACAACATTAGTCTTGGTCGTCATATTTCTGGTCAGTTCAACCATGAACTAGAAAGTATTCGTACCCATGTATTAGCCATGGGCGGCTTGGTTGAGCAGCAATTGGCTGATGCGTTAAAAGCGCTACATAAACAAGAAGAAACATTAGCAAAGCGTGTGATCCAAGATGATCACAAAGTGAATGCTATGGAAGTGGCGATTGATGAAGCTTGTACGCGCATTATTGCTAAACGTCAGCCTACAGCCAGTGATTTACGCCTTGTTATTGCTATCATTAAAACCATTACCGATCTTGAACGTATCGGTGATGTGGCAGAAAGCATTGCGAAAGTAGCATTAGGTAACTTCACCACGAAGCAATATAACTTGTTAGCCTCACTTGAATCCTTAGGGCAAAACGCAGTACGAATGCTACATGAAGTGTTAGATGCTTTTGCGCGTATGGATGTTAAAGCTGCGATTGATGTGTACCAAACCGATGATCGTATTGACCGTGAATATGAAGCGATTATTCGTCAGCTAATGACTTACATGAAGGAAGATCCAGACTCCATTCCAAGTGTAATGAAGGTAATGTGGGCGGCACGTTCGATCGAGCGTGTAGGCGATCGTTGTCAGAATATTTGTGAATACATCATCTATTTTGTACAAGGTAAAGACATTCGCCATACCAACCCAGAAGATATTAAAAATATCTTGTAAGGATCTAGCTTAAAAGCGGTTGCAGTTAAAGAGGTTTTAAAGGGCGCATTGATTTTATATAGAGTCAATACGCCCTTTTATTTTGCTTAATAGTTTGAACTACTTTGATAGCAGGTTAAGCTGCAGAGCTACTGTTTTAATCGTTTCTGCACTGGTTACAGGGATCTGGAAATCATCAATTGCAGCACTTCCCATATGCGCACTTGCTGAGATATTTGTCATCGCACTAGGACGAGTGGTTTTACCTGATAAGTGGACTTCATGAATACCCGTGGTGGCGATCAGCTCACGCACATTATCAGGATTAACACCAGCGCCAGCCATAATACTCAGTTTATTACCGCAATAGTTCACCATCTCTTTTATCATCTGGCTACCAGCAGGAGCATTAGACGCTAGGCCTGAGGTTAGTACTCGTTCGCAGCCATAGTGCATGACGGTATCAAGTGCTGCAAAGGGCTCAACGCATTGATCGATAGCACGATGGAAAGTCACGCCAAGTCCATTCGCTTCTTTGACTAAGCTTGCAACGATGTCTTTATCAATATGACCATCTTCAGTAAGTGCACCAATCACAATCCCTTGTAACTTTGCATTTCGTGCTGCATAGATATCAGCCAGCATGATTTCAACATCTTGGCTGCTAAATAGAAAATCCCCTTGGCGAGGACGGATCATGGCATAAACAGGTACTTTTGCATGTTTAGCTGCTAATGTCATAAAGCCAGAGCTTGGTGTTAAGCCACCGAGAGTTAATGAAGAGCAAAGCTCAATACGGGTTGCGCCGCCTTGTTGGGCATAATGCAGAGATTCAATATTATCGATACAGACTTCAAGTTGGATAGACATACTGTTTTATCGCTTAGAAAAGAATGATCAGCAGTGTAGATGATTGCGTCAGAAGGGGCGAATAGCGGTAGGTTGATCTGTGCGGTTGATTATAAATTACAGATAAAAAAAGGGCTCGGTATGCTCCGAGCCTCATTATTCTTTTATTTAAGCTGACTTAATTAGCTTTATTTTTTATTTGCTTCTTGTCAGATAACACCGTTGAGCGTGGTGTTATTAGGTAATTACTTACCTAGGTCAGCAGTGTGCTCAGATAGGTAGTCAGCTACACCTTTAGGTGATGCGTCCATACCAGCCTTGCCTTCTTCCCACTGTGCAGGACAAACTTCACCGTGCTTTTGGTGGAAGTTTAGAGCATCAACCATACGTAGCATTTCGTCGATGTTACGGCCTAGTGGTAGGTCGTTAACAACTTGGTGACGTACAAGACCATCTTCGTCGATTAGGAAAGAACCACGGAAAGCAACGCCTGCTTCTGGGTGCTCAACGTCGTAAGCTTTACAGATTTCGTGCTTAACGTCGGCAACTAGTGGGTACTTAACTTGACCGATACCGCCGTTTTCAACAGCAGTGTTACGCCATGCGTTGTGAGAGAATTGTGAGTCAATAGAAACACCGATAACTTCAACACCTTTCGCTTGGAAATCTTCGAAACGCTTGTCGAAAGCGATTAGCTCAGATGGACATACGAAAGTGAAGTCTAGTGGGTAGAAGAAAACTACCGCTTTTTTACCTTTAGTGAATTCTGCAAAGTTGAAGTTATCAACGATTTCGCCGTTACCTAGAACAGCTGCAGCAGTAAAATCTGGTGCTTGACGACCTACTAGTACCATTTTGGTGCTCCTAAAATATTGGGGTTTTGCCAACCTTCTTTGGTTAGCTCCATACTTGGACGAGACAAACTATAGCCAAACTGTTAAATTGAAAAAAGCGGAATAAACAGATTGAAGTAATCGAAAAATACGATGAATAAGTTTCCCTCGTTAAAACAATTGCATTACCTAGTAACTTTATCGGAAACCCGTCACTTTGGCGAAGCGGCAAAAAAGTGTTTTGTGAGCCAATCGACACTTAGTTCAGGGATCCAAAACTTAGAAGATTTATTAGATTGTCAGCTAATTGAGCGTGACAATAAATCATTGGTATTCACCAGTATGGGTGAAGAAGTCGTGGTTCGTTCACGAGAATTACTTGCACGCAGCCAAGATTTGGTAGAACTATCTCGTTCTTCCGGTGATGGAATGGAAGGGCCGTTACGAGTGGGTTGTATTCCAACTATTGCGCCTTTCTTATTGTGCGATTTAGTCCAAGAAGTTAACCGACTGTATCCAAAGCTTAACTTATTACTGCGAGAAGATACGACGACCAATTTATTAGCGGCTTTACGTAACGGTGAGATGGATGTATTGATCCTTGCGTTGCCAGTCGAAATTAATGGTATGAGTAGTAAAGTCGTTGGTCGTGATGCTTTTAAGATGGTGATCAGTAAAAACCAAGCTGAACGTGTATCAGTGCCGTTACGTTATGCTGATTTACCTGATGAGTCGGTTTTTCTATTAGAAAAAGAGCATTGTTTAACCGAGCATGCGGTATCTGCGTGTCGATTAACGACCAAAGAAAAGATTAACCCTTTTACAGCAACCAGCCTTCATACTTTGGTACAAATGGTCGCTAATGGGTTAGGAACAACCTTTATCCCACAGATGGCGATTGAGCATGGGATTTTAGATAACCAAAATCTTGTAGTGATTGAGCCACCTGGCCAAGCGGCATTTCGTGAAATTGGCTTAGTATGGCGTCCAACATCAAGTCGCTTAAAGACGTTTGAAAAGTTAGCTGAGATTGTTGAAACGTTACTTTAGTCTAAAGAGTGACTGAATAAATGCGGTTAAAGACCTGAATTATGTGCTGTTGTGATTATTAT
>NZ_SSMG01000066.1 GCF_009873615.1 Photobacterium lucens | reverse complement strand
ATCTTGGCTTTTCTACAAAAGTAAATAAAGTAGCATATGCATCTTCTTTTGGAGTATCCGATTGGGAATACTCTGAATCGCAAACTATATTAGTGAAAAAATTAATTAAAGACTTTAAGGCTGTATCAGTTAGAGAAAATGATGGTGTTTTATTATGTAAAGATTATTTAAACGTTGATTCCTGCTGTGTTGCTGATCCGACATTACTTTTAGAGAAAAGTTTATATGAAGATTTATGCCATGATCTTCCAAGTTTTAATAAACAAAAATATTTATTTTACTATGTATTAGATAATAATAAAGACAAACAAAATTATGCCATAGAATTAGCTAAAAAGCTTAATTTAGATATTCTTATCGTTGAAAATAAGAATGAGGGATTATTTTTGAC
>NZ_SSMG01000065.1 GCF_009873615.1 Photobacterium lucens | reverse complement strand
GGTAATATTGAGTTAATAATTAAAAACCCAACCTAGTATTCACTAAGTTGGGCTTTAAAATGTCAGACAAATTTTAAAATTAATACTTGTCAGTCAAATGCAATCAAAGGCCGTTCACGATGTCTTTGACTAAACGAGGGCCGTGGTAAATGAAACCAGAGTAAACTTGAACAAGGCTTGCCCCTGCCATCATCTTCTCGCGAGCAGAAATTGCCGAGTCGATACCACCCACACCAATGATTGGGATCTCTCCTTTCAGTGCTTCCGCCATTTTACGGATAACTTCAGTACTCTTGTTCTGCAGAGGACGACCACTTAAACCACCCACTTCATCACAATGTTCCATTCCTTGAACAAGTGAACGATCTAATGTGGTGTTCGTACCGATAACACCATCAATTTTATTGCGGATCAATGAATCACAAACTTGTAGAATTTCATGATCATCAAGATCTGGTGCGATCTTAAGTGCAAGTGGTACATATTTACCATGTTTCTCTGCAAGCTCTGCTTGTTTCTCTTTAAGTTGAGATAGCAGATCATCTAATGCTTCACCGTATTGTAGGCTACGAAGTCCCGGTGTATTTGGTGATGAAATGTTTACCGCAATGTATCCCGCATATTGATAAACTTTATCCATACAAATTAGGTAATCTTCAGCACCCTTTTCAATTGGTGTATCTTTATTCTTACCAATGTTAATACCGATAATGCCGTCGTATTTTGCTTTCTTAACATTCTCAACTAAGTTATCAACACCAAGGTTATTAAAACCAAAGCGGTTGATAATGCCTTCAGCTGGGATCAAACGGAAAAGACGTGGTTTATCATTACCAGGTTGCGGACGTGGCGTTACCGTCCCTACTTCCACAAAACCAAAGCCCATAGCACCAAATGCATCAATACATTCGCCATTTTTATCAAGGCCAGCAGCTAAACCAACAGGGTTTTTAAAAGTCAGTCCCATGACTTCAACAGGACGTTCAGGAAGGTGTTGACGATAGAAAAGATCTAATGGAGTTCCAGTGAAACGAGAAAAGTTCTCGATAGCGAGGTCGTGAGCCTTTTCAGCATCCAACTGAAAAATAGCAGAACGTGCGATACGATATAGCATTGTAACTCCAATATAAGTCCCGAATAAACGGGATGGTATTATTCACATTTCCCCCTCTAACATCAATCGTTATTTTTTTGATTATTGTCAATAATTCAGTAACTTAGAAATTAAACCCTTGTTTAACAATAAGTTATAGATTGGTGTTTTCATAAAAAATTACACTTTAATGCAAACGTTTTCTTTTTGTATGAAATTAGCCATTATAGATAGGAAATAAGTGACAATGTCACTCAAGGTTTATTTATAACCTTAATTGTGTGACACAGTCACTATTAGTATCGCCAAGCATCTCGCTACACTGTCACTTATAATTGTTACAACGTAGCGATATTTTGCAAGTTTTATTAATTAGCGGGGCGTGAATTTAGATTAAGAATCGTTAACTCTCGTAAAGCGACTGAGAATTTTGCAAATTCATGGGCGTTCCCTACTTTAAACTCAGCTAATACACTATCCCATCGATGAATAGCTTTCTTATGCTGCTCCATCCATAAAGCGATACTCTCCTCTGGTTCTGCTGTACTTGTCATCAGAACAGCTGTAGTCAATTGACGTTGTTGCCAGTCCAAATCTTCCCTAAACGATGCCCTTGCTAACGCTTGCCAATTATTTTCAACCGTTTGATTTTGAATTTGCTTTAAGAACCAATGCAAAGAGAGCTTTGCCCCTAATACAAAATAGACACGGGCAATATGCGATGTATCCACTTCCATCGTTTTGGCTATTTGCGCTATATCCATTGCTGAATACAAACTTGTTAACCGTGCAATGTTTTTGGCAAGCTCATCAGGTACACCTTGATCTGTCATCTCTTTGGCTTGTTGCTCATGTTCAATGACTTCTTGCGTTACAAGGTAACTATCTAAATGATGACGAAGTTGTTCAACAAAGGGCTGATAGAATACGATTTGTTGTTCAATTCCTAGCTTGTGCTCCCTATTACGTAGAAACCATCGTGTTACTCGTCGCAACATGCGTCTGGAACGATAAAGCATTTCGTATTGAATTTGGGCTGAGACTTTATTGTCCAAATCCCGAATATGGCTAAACAGTTTGTCAAAATTAAAGATCTCTCGTCCTATTGAATAAGAAGCAGATATGTCATTAATGGTTGCCCCCGTTTCTTCTTGTAAACGAGTGACAAAGTTACATCCCATTTCATTGGACATTTGGTTCGCTAACGAGGTCGCAATCAGCTCTCGACGTAAGGGATGTTGCTCCATCTGCATACGATAGTTATCTTGCAAAAATCTTGGGAAATAAGCAGGTAATAATCGGGAATGGTACGGATCACTCGCAATATCATGATTCACAAGCTTTTCTTTTAATACCATCTTTCCGTAAGCCACCAGCACTGCTATTTCTGGCCGCGTAAGCCCGATGCCAGATTTTTCTCGCTCTGCTAACGCTTCATCATCAGGCAGATATTCCAAACTGCGATCTAACTTACCATGACGCTCTAATTGGTGGATAAAACGGGTTTGCTCTTTAAGTAATTGAACTTGTTGTTGTTCAGTCACCGATATGGACTCACTTTGACGATAGGCATCATCAAGGACAATCTCACTGACTTCAGCTTCCATATTTTCTAAGATCGTATTGCGTTGCTTAAATGTCATTTCATCAGCTGAAACTAAACTATTAAGTAAAATCTTAATGTTTACTTCATTATCTGAGCAGTCCACACCACCCACATTATCAATAAAATCGGTATTTACACGTCCACCAGCTCTCGCAAACTCAACACGCCCAAGTTGGGTAAAGCCAAGATTACCACCTTCTCCGACAATTTTGGCTCTGAGTTGTTTACCATCAACACGTAAAGCATCATTAGCACGATCACCAACATCAGTGTGAGTTTCTTTACTTGATTTGATATAAGTGCCAATACCGCCATTCCACAATAGATCTACCTCCATTTGTAGAATTAAGTGGATTAACTCATTGGGTGTACAACTTTGTTTTCGCGTTTGCAGCAAGCTTTGTACCGCAGGAACTAGTTTGATCGCTTTGCTTTTACGAGAGAAGATCCCACCGCCTTCAGAAAGCAATTTTCGATCATAATCATCCCAACTAGATCGTGGTAATTCAAATAAGCGCTGTCGCTCTTGCCAACTGACCGTTACATCTGGATCCGGATCGATAAAAATATGTTGATGGTTAAAAGCAGCTACTAAGCGAATATGCTTAGATAACAACATACCGTTACCAAACACATCACCAGCCATATCACCTATACCAATGCAGCTAAAATCTGTGGTTTGGCAATCAACACCTATTTCCCTGAAGTGGCGTTTAACTGATTCCCATGCCCCTTTAGCTGTAATGCCCATTTTCTTATGGTCATAGCCGTTAGAGCCACCAGAAGCAAAGGCATCACCTAGCCAAAAGTCATAATCAGCCGCTAATGAATTCGCGATATCTGAAAACGTTGCCGTTCCCTTATCAGCAGCAACAACCAAATATGGATCGTCTTCATCATGACAAACAACATTGGCTGGTGGCTGACAATGACCATCAATGACGTTATCGGTTACATCTAATAAGCCGCAAATAAAGCGTTTATAACAAGCTTTGCCTTCCGTTAAGATCTCTTCTCGTGTTGTTAATTGCGGCTGGCGCTTACAAATAAAACCACCTTTCGCCCCAACTGGCACAATAACGGTATTTTTTACTTGCTGCGCTTTAACCAAGCCTAATATCTCGGTACGGTAATCTTCTTGCCTATCAGACCAACGAAGTCCACCACGTGCGACCTTTCCACCGCGTAAATGGACGCCTTCAAAGTCAGGTGAATAAACAAAAATTTCGTAATTAGGAACTGGAGCAGGAATTTCAGGTATTGCGGTTGGGTTTAATTTCAGTGATAACCAAGGCTTAGGCTTGCCTTGTTCTGTTTTTTGATAAAAATTGGTCCGTAACGTTGCTAAGATAAGATCCATATAACGACGAATGATCCTGTCATCATCAAGGCTTTCTACATCTTCCAAACTTTCGATGATCAGTTTGATCAAGTTTTGCTCTGCTTTCTCACTATATTTAGAACTTGGATCAAAACGAAGTTTAAACAAAGACACCAGATTACAAGCAAGTTCGCAGTGGTTATTCAATGTATCTTCTATGTATTGCTGACTAAATGGAAAACCGACTTGCCGCATATAACGGGCATAACTACGTAAAATGGTTATTTCTCGCCCTGATAAGCCAGAGCGAAGTACCAATCGGTTAAACCCATCACTCTCTAACTCTCCGTGCCAAATATCAGAAAATGCATCTTGGAATCTGTCTCTGGCTTCTGATAAATCAAAGTCATTTGCTACATGGTGCAACATGGCAAAATCTAAAATCCAATTCACAACGCCATCTGCTGTGATCACTTGATAAGGCGACTCTCCAATAACCCGCAAGCCTAAGTTCTCAAGCATGGGCATAACGTCAGACAGATGAATAGGCTCATTGCGATGAAACAGTTTTAGCTTCACCGCAGTAGAATCTGCAGACTCTTCTTGAGGTCGATAAAACAGCATACCTAGCTTGTTATTTTCATCTAGCCTTTCGAGCTGAAGTACATCAGCCACCGCAGATCCAGGTAACATTTGCTCTTTATACGAACGAGGGAATGCTTTGGAATAATTTTTAGCAATGGGGATCCCTTTGCTTTCACCGAAATTAGCCACCAGCGATTGAGTAATACGATCTTCCCATGAAGCTACCGCAACACCTAAGTTATGCTCGATGGATTTCACATCAATATCAAAGTTATTGTTTGGTACACGGACAATATAGTGAGTTCTTGCAAGCGGGCTTACTGAAAAGAAAGTGGTGAACTCAACGGTTTGGCTCGATCCTAAATAATCCTTTAGTACTGTTTGGATCTTCCGTCTTAATTCAGTGTCATAACGCTCTTTGGCCACATACACCATACATGAAAAAAAACGCCCAAAAGGATCACGCCTTACAAATAGTCTGAGTAAATCACGATCCTGCATCCGTACAACACCCATACCGACATCAAGCATCTCTTCTTCTTTGGCTTGAATGAGCTCATCTCTTGGGTAAGTTTCTAATACATTATTTAATGCTTTCCATGAGTGAGAACCCTCTGGATAACTACTTGCTGCTAAGATCCGTTTTACGCGATTGCGGATCAAGGGGATGTGCATGGCTGTTTGATGATAAGCAGTTGAGGCATATAAACCGATAAAACGATGTTCGCCAATCACATTCCCTTTATTATCAAAACGCTTAATACCAACGTAATCAATATAAGCAGGACGATGAATGCGGGATTTGGCATTACTTTTGGTAAGGATCAATAAATCAGGCTTTTGCGCTTCAATACGAGCAGACTCAGGTAAGCTTGATAAATTTAACGGACGAGCATGTCGAGGTTTCTTTAATAGCCCTAAGCCTAATTCTTTGGTAGGCGTTAATTGATAATCCCCTTGGATCGGTTTCAAGTCATAACAGTGATAACCCATGAATGTGAAGTTATGATCCGCGACCCACTCTAAAAATTCGATCGCTTCTTCACAATATTGTTTTTCTACTGGTAATTGGGCGACTCTCAGCTCTTTGGTGATTTGGTACATCTTGTTTTGCATTGATTGCCAATCAGCGACTACCAATTCAATGTCTTTCAAAACTGCCTCTAGCTCATCACGTAGCGAGGCCATTTCTTCTTTCTTGGTTAGGCGATCCACTTCAATATGAAAAAGCGTCTGTAATTCACCGTTATCACCACAAGCTTTAATAATATTGTTTTTATTATCTCGCTCGAAATGATAAGGCCCATTGAGCATCAAATGACTAGTAATATCGAGACGATTTAATGTCATACGAACAGAATCAACCAAAAATGGCTTATCAGGCATGACGATTTCAACCACAGTATGGGTCGACTTCCAACCATGACGACTTAAGGTAGGGTTATAGACACGAACCGATATTTTATCTGGTTTATTTTTAACAAGGTGATGCCATAAACTCAGTACAGCACCATAAAGATCCGACTCATTACGTTGCAGTAAATCATCTTCAGCAAGTTGATTTAAAAGGCGTTTAGCAAAAATATCCACTAAAGGTTGTTGCGCACTATCTACTTTTGTTTTGATCAATCCATAAACTTTATCAAGTAAAACGGGAACAACATTTTCAGGTGCATTCATCA
>NZ_SSMG01000064.1 GCF_009873615.1 Photobacterium lucens | reverse complement strand
AATAAGATCTTGTAGCATAAAAACATGTAGTTAATCGGATAGTATAAATAGTCTTGTTAAGTGTTAATGATTGGTTAATATTTGTTTTTGGTATATCTAACTTAACTGAAAACCAAGGAGAATATTATGCGCCAGTCTATCTATATCCGATTTGCTATTTTTCTTATCCAACAAGATGTTAAACGTGAAGATGTACTGTGGCGGCATCAACAGCGACGAGTTCGTGTTTACCTGCCTTATCATTCAGCACATTTACTGCGAGACGTAGGAGTGGAAAGTGATGGTCGTATCGCTGTAAGCCATCTTGTTCATGCTGAACGTAAAGTACGTCATTTGAGGCGAACGCTGCGGTTGAGACATAACACGTAAAGAGAAAGGCCAGTAAGATACTCTTACTGGCCAACATTTACGTGATACTAAAACACTAAGGACAAGGATTTGAGTATTGAATACCGACTTGTTCTAAATCTTGCATCACTTCTTCAGAAAGCACCAAATCAATACTCTGGATATTTGTTTCTAACTGCTCAAGGGTTGTTGCACCGATAATGTTTGCTGCAACAAAAGGACGCTGATTTACAAAGGCTAATGCCATTTGTGCTGGATCCAGCCCATGTTTATAAGCCACATTGATATAAGCTTGAGTTGCCTGAATACCTTGTTGATTAAAGTAGCGAGAAAAACGTGGAAATTCAGTACAGCGTGCACCTTTAGGCTTTGTGTTATTGAGGTATTTGCCACTCAGCGTACCAAAGGCGAGAGGTGAATAGGCGAGTAGCTCAACACCTTCATGATGGCTGATCTCAGAAAGACCTACCTCAAAGCTACGATTAAGTAAGTTATATGGGTTTTGGATTGAAACAATACGAGGTAAATCGTGTTTATCAGCAAGCTTTAAATATGACATCACTCCCCAAGGTGTTTCATTTGATACCCCGATATAACGCACTTTTCCTGCTTTGACCAATTCACCAAGCGCTTCTAGGGTTTCTATGAGTGTGACACCAGAGTGATCTTCTTCGTAGTGATAATTGAGTTTACCAAAGCAGTTAGTTTGTCGTTGTGGCCAATGAACTTGATAAAGATCGATATAATCGGTTTTTAGACGCTCAAGGCTATCATTCACGGCATCATGAATATGACGACGGTTGAGTGACATATTATCGCGGATATATGGCACATTACGTGGACCTGCTACCTTGGTTGCGATGATCAGCTTGTCGCGTGATCCTGATTTCTCTAACCAATTACCAATATAGCTTTCAGTGAGCCCCTGAGTCTCTTTGTTAGGAGGAACAGGATACATTTCTGCGGTATCAATAAAATTCACGCCATGTTCGATGGCTAAATCTAGCTGGCTATGTGCTTCGGCTTCATTATTTTGAGCCCCGAAGGTCATGGTACCTAAACATATTTTACTGACGTCTAAACTTGAATGCGGGATCGTATGATATTTCATTCGCTATCCTTGCTATTAAGATCTTTTATTTGACTATAGCCCGAAGCGCTAACGCTGAGAAGCGAGATTCAATACCAAATCGATATTATGTTCGAGACTTGCTGGTTAGCGAAAACTGACACATAGTTAATGTTAGGTGTTTCATTATCTTGCGTGGAGTAACAATGAAGTTATCTCAGTTAAAGCCTTGGTTAAAAGCATCACCGAATAAAATTCCCCATTGTGTGCTGAGTTGCTATGCGGGATGTTCAGATTATTTGATGGAAGTAGAATATAAACATCAGCTTCATCCTCTGAAAGATGAAAAAGATAATCTACTGCATTTTCAAAATATAGAGCAGGCACAAACCTTATTAAAATCAGTAGGGATCAGCAATATGACCTTACGCCTTACTGATCCTTATGATGAGTTTTCTGCTGATGGTAAAGTATCGCAATGCGAAGAAGATATTGTGTTGCACTTTTAGCAACAACAATAGCCATCGTTAAATAAAATAACGAGAGAGCAGATCTGCTGTAAAATTTGTCTTTAAATAAAAACCACGAGGCAGTGTTTTGATGGGTTGCCCGTTGGCACCATAGGCTTCTGTTAATGCTTTGCTGTTGGCTGCTTTCGGTCGCAATTGTAATACTTCACCATGGCGCGCAGTGATTTGCTCAACGTGACCAAGGACGATCATATCCATTAACTCTTCCCAATCTTGTTTCAGCTGAGCTTCTTCATCAGGTGACGGTCGCCAAAGTAAGGGAGATCCCACATGACGATCAGCTAGTGGAATGTCGCGCTCTCCTTCAACAGGGATCCATAACACATGTGATAATTTATGGCGTATGTGGCTAGTTTCCCAGCGTAAGCCTTGCACACCAATCAAAGGGGCTACACAGACAAACGTGGTTTCTAATGGCTTACCGTTATAGCCAATGGGAATGGTTTTTAGCTCAATGCCCAGTTCGATAAAATCCGGTACAGGCTTGCTGCCTGCGGTAGCACCTAAATGCCATTCAAGTAATTGTCCAACCCAGCCTTTATCGCGTTTTAGATCGGGCGGTGGGATGATCCCTGCAAGATCGGCTAACTCCCCCAGTGTTAATCCGGCAAGTTGTTGAGCTCTTTCAAGTAGTTCTTGTTCTGTTGTCGGTGTTGGTGGCTGAGGGATCGCTGGCATGGTGAGACTAATGATCATCTATTGGAAAAAGAATAGGAACAAGGATCATATCATAGCTATAAGGG
>NZ_SSMG01000063.1 GCF_009873615.1 Photobacterium lucens | reverse complement strand
ATTTATAAAACATACTAAATAATTCCTTTTAAATATGAATAACGATCACAGTATTCGCTATAAAAATAGAATTAAATTTGAATATTCAAATATATAGACTCGAATAAACATAGGTATAAAAAAACGGAGCCTTTAAAGACTCCGTTCATAACAATGATATTTATCTGTTACTTTGCACTTAGCACACGCGCTGGCTGCAAATTACTTGCCCTGCGTGCTGGGTACCACGTCGCGATCAAGCTTAATAAAATAGCAGTAACGGAAACAATAATTACATCTTGATACGCTAATTGCGTTGGCAAGAAGTCGATAAAGTAGATATCACCCGATAAAAAGTGATGACCAATGATCTTCTCAATCACACGAACAATATGAGTCAAATTAACGGCCAATAAACAGCCCATAATAGAGCCCAGTACACTACCTAATACGCCAGATAATACACCATGCCATATAAAGATCGATTTCACTAAACGATCACTTGCCCCCATAGTACGTAAAATTGCGATATCAGAAGCACGATCTTTTACTGCCATCATCAATGTAGACACGATATTGAAACATGCAACACCGATAACCAGTACCATTACGAGATACATGATTGTACGAACCAACTGAATATCACGGTACATATAACCGTATTGCTGCGTCCAACTTTTCAGGTATACATAAACAGGCAGAGTATTACCCACTTCTTTCACAATACGCTGAGCTTCAAGCACTTTATCAACATTAATTTGAATACCAGAGACGCCGCTTCCCATATCCATGTATTTTTGTGCATCAGCCAGTGGAACAATCGCTAGTTTATGATCGATTTCGCCACCTAACGCAAGAATACCTGCTACCTGTAAACGAATACGGTGTGGAGCACGAAGTTTATTCATTTCAGGATCAGAGTTAGGGATCATAGCTGTAACCCAATCCCCTACTTTTAGATCAAGCTTTTGTGCCACACCTTGACCTAGAATCACCTCTTTTTTACCTGCACTGAATTTACTCCACGCATTATTTTTCACGTAACGAGGTAATTCACTGACTTTTAATTGTTCTTTCGGGTTAACGCCACGAACGCCAACCGCTTTAAGTTTGGTGCCTTTTTCAAGCAATGCCGTAAATTCAACATAAGGTGCTGCGGCAGTTACATCTGGGTGCTTTTCAATTTGTTTAACTAACGGCTGCCAATCATTTAATGGTGGTTCCACCGCTTGTAACTCACCATGCGGGATCACCGATAGCACACGTGTTTCCAATTCACGTTCAAAACCGTTCATTGCCGATAAGCCAACAATGATCACTGCTACACCGACAGCAATACCCAACATGGATGACATTGAAATAAATGACACCATACGGTTACGTTTTTTAGAACGGTTAAACCGACTACCTATATATAAAGAGAGAGGGCGAAACATTAAGCCTCCACCACTACTTGTGATAACACGCCATCTTGCATGTGCATACAGCGATCAAGCTTACCCGCTAATTCACTATCGTGAGTAACCACTAAAAATGCCGTGCCTGATTCAGCATTCAGTTTGCGCATCAAATCATAAATTTCTAGCGCTGTTTTATGATCAAGGTTACCTGTTGGTTCATCTGCAAGTACAATGGATGGGTTATTCACTAACGCACGAGCAATAGCAACACGTTGACGCTCACCACCACTTAACTCGGATGGACGATGATCATGACGATGACTTAATCCCACCATTGAAAGCATATCTTGTGCACGAGTTTTAGCTTCTCCAACATGTACACCAGCAATTAACAGTGGCATTGCCACGTTTTCAACTGCAGTAAAATCTGCAAGTAGGTGGTGAAACTGATACACAAAACCAATCTCTTGGTTACGGATTTTCGCTTGCTTATTGGCACTTAAGGTATCTAAACGCTGTCCTTTAAAGAAAACTTCACCATCGGTTGGTTCATCCAACGCGCCTAAAATATGTAATAAAGTACTCTTACCTGAACCTGATGAACCGACAATTGCCACTAACTCATTATCAGCAATATCTAAATTCACTTGTTTTAAAACTTCTGTCTCAAATTGCCCTTCTTTATAGGTTTTACAAAGTTGATGACAAGATAACAACGCATTATTCATAACGAAGAGCCTCAGCAGGACGGACAGCGGCCGCACGATAAGAAGGAAAAACAGTCGCTAATAAGCTCAAGCTAATAGCCCCTAAAATAACCAATAGAATTTGGAGTGGTTCAATTACCGATGGTAACGTGCCGCCAATGGAAGCTAAATCGACACCCAATACGGAAAGAATGCTATTTAAATTATGTGCCATTAATGCGCCAAACAAGCCGCCGAGTAGTGCCCCAATTACACCACTACTTGCGCCTTGAACCATAAAGATCGTTAACACTTGGCGATGTGTCATCCCTTGTGTTTTTAAAATAGCGACTTCAGATTGCTTCTCCATCACCACCATGACTAAAGCAGAGATAATATTAAATGCTGCCACACCAATGATCAGACCTAGCATTAACCCCATCATGTTCTTTTCCATCTTAACCGCTTGGAAAAGCTCACCACGTTGGTCGCGCCAGTCAGACCATGTCCAACCTTTTGGTAATTTCTCTTTCAGTTCAGGAACGGTAAACGGATCATCAAGGTATAAACGCCAACCGGTCATTTGATCGAGTTTATAGCGCAGCAGTCGGCCTGCATCTGAAATGTTTGTATATACCAATTGCTGATCAACATCAGAACCCGTGTCATAAATACCAGCCACTTCAAAATTACGTTGGCTCGGCATACGACCAAGCGGCGTGAATTGACTCGCACTGGTTACCATTAAGCGAATTTTATCGCCCGGCTGTACCCCAAGAGATACCGCCATAGCTTGGCCAATAATCACTTTAAAACTGCCCGGTGTTAGCGACGATAAGCTCCCCACCATTAGATGTTTGGCAATTGGCTCATATTGGTTAGGTTCAATACCAATCATAGTGCCTGCCGTAATAGAACTCGCACTTTGAATGATTGCTTCACCACGGGTAATAGCGGTTACATTTACGACATGAGGTAATTTTCTTAAGACTTCAGGTGCATTTTCTGAGAGCGGTACACGCCCATCAGCACTTGATACAACCGCTTGCGGTAACACGCCTAAAATTCGACCTTTTAATTGGTCTTCAAAACCATTCATCACTGACATAACGGTAATCAGTGCCATTACACCAATCGTAATACCTGCGGTAGACATGTAGGAGACGAAGCGACTAAAGCGATCGCCCGATCGACCACGCAAGTAACGTAAGCCGATGAAAAAAGAAACTGGATGAAACATAGGATAGAGAAACCACTCCTTTATTGGGTTGCTCAAGAATACTCGTTCACACCATTAATTACCATCTAACATAGTAAATGTAATGTAAATTCAGTGACTAAATGATCAACACTCAACCGAGTTTACTTGCTCCCAAGTAACTGCTAAGTAATAATCAGTTCAATAAAATCAAGCTGAATATAGTGTTGCTGTACGTTATATCATCAACACTTATTATTAGTTTGAACAATAGGATTTTTTCGCAGTGAGTGCGTTATGACACATCAAGATGAGTACTTCTCAGTCCAGCTTGGGCTAACCATTAACGTTGAACGTTTGTCTGAACATGAAAGCGTCCCAAACGAACATGACTTTCAAGGTGAGATCCCACCGCTCTTTCGTATAGCCAGCGAATGTTCAAACCTTGAAGATAATGCAGATCGTCTATTTGCCAGCTTCAATAAAAATGAAACGCAGGCACTAATAGATTACCTTGCGGCACAAAATAGTAAAATCAACCTCCTCTTGTCTTACGTACTTTCACAACAAGATGATCCTGCTTACCGTTTTACCACCTTAACGTTTGGCGCAAGCAACCTAAGTTTTACCAGTTCAAAGCCCTATCACATTGGCGAAAATGTTAAAGTAAAACTGTTTTTAGACTACCCAGCGGCGGCGATTTATTGCTACGCTGAAATCACAGAAAGCCTTGCTAGCGATGATAAATTTATTATTAAACTGCGTTATACCCGCTTATTAGAAGATGATCGTGATTTGCTGATCCGCGCAGCTTTATATAGCCAGCAAAAGCTCTTACGCCAACGTGCTCAACAAAGACAATTAAATAATAACGATGAATAACAAACAGTTACTTTCAATACCTTTACCTAGTAAGGCTGGGGATAACCGCTACATTGGTAATATCAAAGGCGCGGCGCTGGCGCTTTCTTTTGCAGAAATCGCAGCGTCGCATAAAGGTCCTATTCTTGCGGTAGTGCCAGATACCCAAACAGCACTGAAACTACAGCCAGAAATTAGCCAGTTTTGTGATGTGGATGTGAATGTTTTTCCTGATTGGGAAACACTGCCATACGATAATTTTTCGCCACACCAAGACATTATCTCTGAGCGTTTAGCACGCTTATACAAAATGCCAACGCAGAAAAATGGCATTATTTTGGTTCCTATTAGCACTCTGTTACAGCGTCTAACACCGAGCGAATTTATTCACCAACACGCGTTAATGGTGAAAAATGGTGATCGTATGTCGCTGGAAAGACTACGTCTGCAACTTGAAGTATCAGGTTATCGCCATGTCGATCAAGTAATGGAACATGGTGAGTATGCCAGCCGTGGCTCATTGCTCGATCTATTCCCAATGGGTAGCCAGTCTCCTTATCGTATTGATTTCTTTGACGATGAAGTAGATTCCATTCGCCAATTTGATCCTGATAACCAGCGTTCAACCGGCGAAATTGACAGTATTAATCTACTGCCAGCACATGAATTCCCAACCGATGAAATTGCGGTCGAAAATTTCCGTATGCGCTGGCGTGAACGCTTTGAAGCCCGTAGGGAACCTGAATCTATTTACCAACAAGTCAGCAAACGCACTTGGCCTGCAGGTATCGAGTACTGGCAACCGCTGTTTTTTGATAAAACAGAAACTTTATTCGATTACCTGCCAGACAATGCTCTGCTAGTGACCTTAGGTGAACTAGAGCCAGCCGTCGATACTTTCCTTGCTGATGCAGATTACCGCTACGATCAACGTCGTGTTGATCCTCTTCGTCCATTACTTGAGCCTAAAGAGCTATGGCTAACTAAAGACGAAATGTTTGCAGGCTTTAAAACCTTGCCTCGTGTTCGCATCCAGCCAGAAACCGTTGATGATGACAAAGCTGGACGTTTTAATCCGCAATTAGAACCTGTGCCAAGCATCACTATCAACCATCAGCTAAAAGAGCCTTTTGCCGAACTTCGTCGTTTTGATGAACAGTTCCAAGGTAAAGTCATTTTCTCTGTCGCTTCTGAAGGTCGACGTGAAGCCTTACTTGATCTTCTTGCTCGAATTAAAGTGCGCCCACTGGTCTGCAAAACATTAGATGAAGCACTAGATAACCCAACGAAACATAGCTTAGTCATTGGTCCTGCTGAAAACGGCTTCATTCTTGATAAACCAAGTGTTGCTTTCTTATGTGAAAGTGATTTATTAGGCGAGCGTATTGTTCAACGCCGACGTCGTGATGATAAAAAAACCACCGTTAACGCCGATACCATTATTCGCAACCTTGCTGAACTGCAAATTGGTCAACCTGTCGTTCATATCGATCACGGTATTGGTCGCTATCAAGGTTTACAAACCCTTGAAGCCGGTGGGATCAAAACTGAATACGTTACCCTTGAATATCAAGGTGGCGCAAAGCTATACGTCCCTGTTGCATCGCTCCATTTAATAAGCCGCTATTCTGGTGGTGCAGAAGAAACCGCACCAATCCATAAACTGGGTGGTGAAACATGGGCCAAGGCACGTAAAAAAGCCGCTGAAAAAGTGCGTGATGTTGCTGCTGAGTTACTGGATGTTTATGCTAAACGTGAGCTAAAACCAGGCTTTAAATTCACGCTTGATCGTGAAGCCTATGCCGAATTCAGTGCAGGCTTCCCATACGAAGAAACCTATGATCAGGCGTTAGCTATCAATGCCGTATTATCAGACATGTGCCAAACCAAAGTAATGGATCGCTTAGTCTGCGGTGATGTTGGCTTTGGTAAAACAGAAGTTGCGATGCGTGCTGCCTTTGTTGCGGTAGATAACAACAAGCAAGTCACCGTATTAGTACCAACGACCCTACTTGCCCAACAGCACTTTGAAAACTTCCGTGACCGTTTCGCTAACACGCCAATTCGTGTTGAAGTACTTTCTCGCTTTAAAACAGCGAAAGAGCAAAAGCAAATATTAGCAGATGTTGAAGAAGGTAAAATCGATATTCTTATCGGTACCCACAAGCTACTGAATAGCAGTGTGAACTACAACGACTTAGGCCTATTAATTGTCGATGAAGAGCACCGTTTTGGGGTTCGTCAGAAAGAGAAAATCAAAGCGATCCGTGCCAATGTTGATATCTTAACCTTAACTGCAACGCCAATTCCTCGAACCTTGAATATGGCCATGAGCGGTATGCGTGATCTATCGATTATCGCAACGCCTCCTGCTCGTCGTTTAGCGATCAAAACCTTTGTTCGCCAATCAGAAGATGCGGTGATCCGTGAAGCAGTATTACGTGAAATTAGTCGTGGTGGTCAGGTCTACTTCCTTCATAACGAAGTCGATACGATTGAGAAAACGACCGAAGATCTGGCGAAACTTATCCCAGAAGCGCGTGTAACTTTTGCTCATGGTCAAATGCGTGAACGTGAACTTGAAAAAATCATGGGTGATTTCTACCACCAGCGTTTCAACGTATTAGTTTGTACCACGATTATTGAAACAGGTATCGATGTTCCAACGGCTAATACCATTATTATGGATCGTGCCGATAACCTTGGTTTAGCGCAGCTTCACCAGTTACGTGGTCGTGTTGGTCGCTCCCATCACCAAGCCTATGCTTACCTATTAACACCACACCCTAAGCGCATGACTAAAGATGCAGTTAAACGTTTAGAAGCAATTTCTTCACTTGAAGATCTGGGTGCTGGCTTTACCCTTGCAACCCACGATTTAGAAATTCGTGGTGCGGGTGAACTATTGGGTGATGAGCAAAGTGGTCAAATCCAATCCGTTGGCTTTAGCTTATTCATGGAAATGCTAGAGCAAGCAGTAGAAGCCCTAAAAGAAGGCAAAGAGCCATCATTGGATGACTTACTGAAGCAGCAAACCGAAGTGGAACTGCGTATTCCTGCACTACTGCCTGATGACTACATTCCTGACATCAATACGCGTTTATCACTGTATAAGCGCATTGCAAGTGCTAAAGATGACAATGAGCTAAACGAAATCAAAGTGGAATTAATCGATCGTTTTGGCTTGTTACCAGATGCAGCGGCAAACTTACTGACGGTTAACCATGTCAAACTGAAAGCAGCAACGATTGGTATTAAGAAAATTGAGAATGGTGAGAAAGGCGGGTATTTTGAATTTGATCAAAATGCAGCGATTAACCCAACGTTCTTAGTCGGTTTGCTTCAAACCCAACCCAACATCTTTAGAATGGAAGGACCAACCAAACTGAAGATTTTGGCTGAACAATCAGATCGCAAGAAACGCATTAAATTCCTTGAAGATCTGCTTGAGCAATTTCGTCAAAACATGCTGTAACTAAGTAACAACCAGAAAGTACTGATCTCTTTGGATCAGTACTTTTCATTCCACGCTTTTCTCTTCTTTATAGGCAGGATAGCCATGAAACTTGATTTCGAACTTTCTACGCCTCGGCTCATTCTCCGACCATTCAAAAGTGCAGATTTGACCGATTTTCTTACAGCTGTACATGAATCGACAGCTGATTTATCGCCATGGTTAGAATGGTGTGATAGCAGTTTTGATCAACATGATGCCCATGAATGGATTAATGCCAGTAGACTAAGTTGGCAAACAGATTTTAGCTATGAATTTGCGATTTTTAACCGCTTTGATGACGAATTTATTGGTACCGTTTCACTCAGTGCCATTATTCCAATGACTAACAGTGCTAATTTGGGCTATTGGATCAGAAGCAGTTATCACCGACAAGGCTTTGCGACTGAAGCCAACATTGCAGCAGTACAATTTGCTTTTCAAATGTTAGGGTTAACACGATTAGAAATCGTTACTCACATCGATAACTACGCTAGTCAAAAAACAGCTAAAGCTTGTAATGCACAATTAGAATGTGAAGCACGTAATCGCATTTTCTATCACAACAAGCCTCTCGATGGGTTAGTTTTCTCGCTAGTACCAGAAGATTTAATGATGTAGTTTTAAATACAAAACTAATAGTTGCATTTAAAATGCTATTTATTAATTCAAATCAACGTTCACGCTTTGTCCTTGGGTTATGCTGCTTCCAAATAGCAAAAAATAAACAAGGACAACCTTATTATGAACACTTTTCATGCTCACGATATCTTGAATTTACTAATCGAATCAGACACGCCATACACCCTAGCAACACTTAAAACCAAAGTAGAAGACCAGTTCGGTGCTGATGCAACCTTCTACACCTGTAAGCTAAAAGATCTCAGCATTGAGCAACTGCTTCAGTTCTTTGTTGAGAAAAACAAAGTAACAATCAACGATGATATCGTCACTGCCAATATTGCGAATATGTGCCACCACTAAAAGCTGTTATCTGCCCCATTGTTTTACGTTTTCATGCTGTTAGAAACACAGTGAAATGGTAAGATGCAATAAATTCATTTGTAAGGATACTATTGTGTCAAAAATTGTTATCGCCGTAGTGGTTGCCGTTTTATTGGCTTTCTTCCTTTATCGTTCATACAACAATAAACAAGTCGCAGCTGAGAACATTAAGGTTGGTGAAACCTTCCTTGCTGAAAACAAATTAAAAGAAGGTGTACAGACAACCCCTTCTGGCTTGCAATACCTTGTTCTACAAAAAGGCACAGGTACTGAGCATCCAAAAGCAACAGATAGCGTAACGGTTCACTATCACGGTACATTAATTGATGGAACTGTATTTGATAGCTCTGTTGATCGTGGCGAGAAGATCTCTTTCCCTCTGAACCGCGTGATCAAAGGCTGGACGGAAGGTTTACAGCACATGGTTGTGGGCGAAAAAATCCGCTTATTTATCCCTGCTAACCTTGCTTACGGCAATAACGGTGCAGGTAGCATTCCACCGGGCTCTGTACTGATCTTTGATGTTGAGTTATTCAAAATCAACTAAGTGCCAACAAGTTCAATTAAACGACTTGAAACAAAAACGCCAGCATGATTGCTGGCGTTTTTTATTTACTTAATAAAGCAAAACTTAGTGTAGCTTCAAGCTTGGACGAAGCACACGGTTAATACGGCTTACTAGCATAATAAGACCCGTCTTAAACATGCCGTGTAGCGCCATTTGGTGCATACGGTATAGTGAAATGTACACCATACGTGCAATACGACCTTCAACCATCATCGAACCTTTTGATAGGTTACCCATCAAGCTACCTACCGTAGAGAAACGGCTTAATGATACAAGTGAGCCGTGATCACTGTAAACGTAAGGCTTTTGCTCACGATCAGTAATTTTCGCTACGATGTTTGAGAAACAACGACTTGCCATTTGGTGAGCAGCCTGTGCACGAGGTGGTACAAATGAACCATCTTCTTGTACGCATGATGCTAAATCACCAATCACGTAAATATCATCATCACGTGTTGTTTGTAGTGTTGGTTTAACCACTAACTGATTGATACGGTTCGTTTCTAAACCAGCAATATCTTTCATGAAATCAGGCGCTTTAATACCTGCTGCCCACACCATGATTTGTGCTGGGATATGATCGCCATCTTTGGTTGTTAAACCCGTTTCATCGGCTTTCGTTACCATAGTCCCCGTACGAACAGTTACACCCAGTTTTGTTAGCTCACTGTGTGCCGCTTGAGAAATACGAGGTGGCAGCGCAGGAAGAATGCGATCGCCCGCTTCTACTAGGTTTACGTTTAGGCGTGAACTATCTAAATCACCGAAACCGTAGTTATGCAACTCTTTAACTGCGTTATGAAGCTCAGCTGATAGCTCAACACCTGTAGCCCCTGCACCAACAATTGCAATATCTACAGTTTGTTGTTCTTTATTGTTTTGCAACTTCATAAACTGGTTGTTCATTTCAGAGCGGAAACGGTGTGCTTGCTCTGGGCTATCAAGGAAAATACAGTGCTCACGAACACCCGGAGTATTAAAGTCATTTGATGTTGAGCCAATTGCTAGCACAAGAATATCGTATTCCAGCGTACGTTCAGGCACTAACAACTCATTTTGCTTATCATACAGTGCAGCAAGCGTGATGGTTTTATTATCACGATCAATGCCTTCTAATGAGCCCATTTGGAAATCAAAGTGATGGTTTTTCGCATGTGCACGGTAACTGATAGCATCAACACCCGCATCTAATGAACCTGTTGCTACTTCATGTAGTAATGGTTTCCATAAGTGACTTGCACGACGATCCACTAAAGTAACTTCTGCACGACCTTTACGACCAAGGGTACGACCTAACTTAGTAGCAAGCTCTAAGCCACCTGCACCGCCTCCAACAACGATAATTCGAGTCAAGATTACTTCCTCTTTAATTTATGAATTTTAAAACCGACAAATACCTAATTGCATAACAGACTGTGTTTTTGATTATTTGTTGAGCAATCAGACTGCTAGGCAACAAGGTATCTGAGACCTGTAAGGTCACATATGTAGGCAGACGGATCTATGATCCGTCTGAAATGTAGGAGGTAGTATGTTTCGTTATTATTGCGCTTTAAACGCTTTTATTTTTTGTAGATGTTGCGAGATCTTTTTAAACTTATGTGTTTCATTTTCATCCCACATAATGTCATAAAATTGATCTAGCTCATCTTTTGTAGCTTGATTATCTAATACTTCGTCATTAGTTGAAAGTATGCAGAGACAATTACCTGCATTTTTTTTACGAAAATCAGCAACACATTTCGTCATAATGTCAGAATATTCTTCTGGGCGATCAATGCGCCCTTCCATATTCAATTCTGGGTGTAAATTTGGGTTAAAAATGACTTGTTTAATCCCACATAAGAAGCCAATACGCTCAGCCCAATAGCCCCCTAACCCTACACCACAAATCAATGGTGACTCATCCTTACTTTCATCCACCAGCTTGTGCACTTCTTTTAGCAGGTGTTGCATATCATGCTTAGGATGAAGGGTGCTGTAGTTTACAAAGCGGACATCAGGGTCGATAAACTGCAACTGCAAAACCTTTTCATGATTACCAGGGCTTGTTGAGTCAAAGCCATGCAAATAAATAATCATTTCAATTCCCTCTCGCTTTCACTAAATATCTTCCTGTCCTCATTTCGGACTGTATAAATCTAACACTTTTACTAGGGTTTAACAGAGCGATTGTAAAATTTATGATCTTCGCTGCAAACTTTGCAACAATCTAGCTATATATCGATATTCCAATCATCTCAGTGCACAATGCAGCACCAGCACGACTATCGGTTTTGGATTAATTCTGCGATGTCTTTACGCAAATCTGTGAGCTCTGCTTGCAAATGCTTTAACTGTTGCTGGCTTAAACTGTGGTTTAACTGCTGCATTATTTCAAACCGCTGTGCCAAATATTTATCGAGTTGCGACTGATATACCGAACTTTCTAATGCAACGATCCTTTTTACTTGCAGCGTAATAATTTGTTCAAATTCAGGCGTACTGCGCTGTTTTAATGCCTTCGTTAACTGTGACAGATTATTCTGTGCCATATTTTGAAATACTGTTGATTGCTGTAATTGCAATTGCGCTAATTGCATGAGCAACTGTTTCTGTGGTTGAGTTAACCGTCCTATCCAATCTGTCGCTTTGTCTTCAAGTTCATCGTATCTATCTTGTAAGCGCTCTTTCGCTGTCTTTTCTAAACGTTCTTTTTTACGTTTGCTAAGCTCAGCTTGAATCGCTTGCAAACTCTCAGTGACTTGCTTTGGACTCATTGTTTTAACCACTTTAATAATAGGCGCAACGAAAACAACAGCAGAGGCTTGTCCTGCTTTGGTGAAAGCATCGTGATAATGGGCAATTTGTTCGGCAGTGAGTGGCTGTTTCAAATCGTTTTGGAGAGAAAAAATTAAACGATGAAATTGAGGCAAGATCTGTTTGCGATGTTCAGCAAGTGCATTATCTAAGCCTTGCTCTAACTGGCTTTGTTGAGCTGAATTAAGATCAATATAATCAGACAGATAATAATCAATCCAAAAATCAAGCGAATTATAGCCTAACTTGAAAGTGCAACTTGATAGCATAACGGCCATCAATATCGCTATTAATATTCTTTTCCACATCAGTACAGCTCCTTGTACAAACGCTTCAACAATAATCATAGCTTGCCATTATCACAATAACAGGATGATTAATTTACGAGTGACGCTAACTTTTGCTCTAAGATATCAGCTTGATGAAGATAATCTTTATCTCCCCACACTTGATAGCCCACAAGATACCAAAGCAGAGCTAAATACTCACACCAAGGTTGCCATGCACTGACAGCCTCAAGCCAATATTCAAGATTAACAACAAAGGTATCGTCATATTGCTGCCTTGCTCGACAATAATCCATGACGGCACGCTCAGGATCTAAACCATTTGCTAAAATCGTCATGGTTAAATCCAACGATGGATCGCCAGCAGCCGCATATTCCCAATCAATCACGGTTAAACTCACTGGCTCACTCTGTGCAAGCAACTTTTGATCACTTGGAACAATGATGTTGTATCGCCCTAAATCAAAATGGCAGCAAGTATCTGAAAAATACTGAGGCAAAGACTGCGCTTGAAAATAGTGATCAATTGACACTAATTGAATGGATTTAAATTGCTCGGGGATATGTTGCCAATAAAACGATAAACGCTGTTTAACCTCTAACCGATGTTCTGGCAAAGCTAAGGCATGGATCTGTGCCTGTAATTGGCATAGCTGTGCATCAGAAACATCATCAGCAGCTTGCTTTCCTTCTAACCACTCAACAATTAACACCGACTCATTCATTGATGATGACGGTAGCAATAATGCATAAGGTATTGGTGCAATACCACTTTCAGCAATGGTGTGAAGTAATTGACATTCATGCTGGCGATTAACACCAAACATATATGCCGATGGGGTTAATGGCCGCCAAACATAATCAGCAGCAGATTGAGTTGAGGGATGGAATAAAGATAATTTCCAGCAGCGATTGGTTAACCCACCCGTTAATGGGCTCGCTGCTAGAAATTGGGCGTCTGGTAACAGGGACAACGGTGTAGGATCAAAACGCTCGTTATCTTTCATTGCTAAATAATACCGTTACCAAGCTCTGTTGATGATCACCAACCTTGAGAGTCGCCTTTAGGTGCTAAACCTGTATCAGCCCATTCAATTGCGCCAGATTTGGTATTCATCAAACGCATTGTCATTTTATAGAAAGGTACGTTTTGACCGTTTTGACGCTTACTTGTATTGGTCAAATTACCATACAACATGTACTGCGCCCCCACCATATTGGCAAATTGAATCGCAGTGCTTTGATTTACAAAACGATCATCATCTTGGAAGTTCATCTGCTTACGTACGGCATCAACACGAGACTTTTCAGCAAACTTGAATTTACCAGAACGTGAGATTTTAGACTTAATCGTGTCTGTCAGTGATGCTGTATCTACATGACCGCTGGTATTATTTTGAATATTGTTTACAACAACAATAGGATGCTTACGACCAGAAGTAATAGAAGCAACTGCAGGTGAAGACAACATCTTCGTTGTCATCTTTGATGCTGTATTTTCTAAATCATTAGAGCCAAAATTAATCGATGGCGTTTCAGGAATATGTGAATTCACATAATCGACAGTTTGAGCACAACCACCTAACAGTGATGATGCCGCCAATAATGCAAGAACGCTTTTTTTCATTATGAAACCTTAATGATATTTTCAATTAAATCAGTGTTCGGCTCTGCGTACATAGATACGATATTGGGTTGCTTCTAATTGATGAGCAACACCTTGTAGCGTCATCGTATCATTGCCCTTTAGTACAAATTGGTGCCAAGGCGCATCGCTTCCACTGACTTCTAAACCTTGCGCATCATACCAGTAAAATCGGTATTGCAAGTTCATATCCGTGTTAACTTTGTTTGCGACAACAACAGACGCTTTCATTAACCCGTTAACCTTCGATGTATGGGCATTATTAAACGCTAAGCTACGTGCAAGAACGGCATTACCAATAACGACATTTTGATTGCTATTTTCAATACTAATACCAGCGGGATCACTACTGCATGCTGTGACCATTAGTGCTAAAAATAATGTCATTAAATACTTCATTACACGCCTCCTAATAGCGCGACCACCAGAACACTGGTGCTTATGTCAACAACCCCACACTATTACTGTGCGTCCTGCTTTTGTGTCATTTGATCAATAACGGAGATGAATTTTAATGTTAGCTCGCGATGATTGCCAACAATGTTCTGCATTTCTCTCAATTTTGCTGTATTTACCACCTGCTGTGACCAACAAAAAAGCCTGAACATTGCGCAAAATGTCACATTTACAATGTAAACAGATGCAATATTCAGGCTTCAATAACTCGATAATCTTTCTATCTTTTCGTTTTACTACGTCAAGATAATCAAAAATAGCGATTAACCAACAATCATAGGACCTAAAGGACGACCGCCAAGTAGGTGCATGTGAATGTGGTAAACTTCTTGTCCACCATGAGGGTTACAGTTCACAATTAAACGGTAGCCATCTTCTGCAACGCCTTCTTTTTCAGCAAGTTGACGTGCCACAGTAAACATACGACCCATCATTAATTCATCGTCTGCTTCAACATCATTCACTGTTGGGATCAGTTTATTCGGAATAATTAGAATGTGGCTTGGCGCACGAGGATTAATATCACGAAATGCCGTGACTAAATCATCTTGATACAAAATATCAGCTGGAATTTCTTTACGAATAATTTTACTGAAGATAGTTTCTTCCGCCATTTCTGACTCCATCAACTCATTGTTATTAGTTTGATTCTTGAGTATGCGCCAGTCATTACTATTGCGCAATAATGAACACTGTTTTTAACATTTTATCGGGAAAAAATTTCATCCTTTCGTGTTTTTTTGATGCAGCGATCAAACAATTGATGCCTAAATCAATTTATCTATCAAGAGTCTAGCTGAAGTGACGAT
>NZ_SSMG01000062.1 GCF_009873615.1 Photobacterium lucens | reverse complement strand
TTATTAATTTAAGTTACAATTCATTACATTATCAAACGAAAATAGTCTATTTTAATAATACTCTGATTATTTCTAATGAAAAAGTTATAGATAAACAATATAAATAGGGAACGATATGGACATCAGCAAAACCAAATCCAGCTTTTATCGCCGTCTTTACATGGCATATTTAATTGAAAATGGTATCGATAACGTACCCGCTATTATCAAGCATTCGGGTATGCCCCGACGTACAGCGCAAGACACCATAAAAAACCTTGCTGAGCTCGATATTATTTGTTCTTTCAAACAAACCCAAGGTGAACGCAATCACTCAGGTCATTATCACATTGAACAGTGGGGAGCTATTGATAAACAATGGGTTAACACCAATATTGAACAAATAAAATCAGCGCTAGATTATCCATAACTGGTTACACATTCACGCTATCTCATTGCGATTATTTTCGTATAATTCGCTTATTCACCCATAGCTATACAGGTAAAACTTTGCAACTTCTTGAAGTAGATTTTTTAGGTAAGCCTTTACGTTTAGAAGGTTCACTTGCAGGCTGGCAACAACTGTTTTGGGACAACACACTTGTGTCACAAAAAGACGCCACAGCTTCCGATGACAACGATTTCCATCATCAATTTGAATTACAAAATGGTGAGGAAATCATTGAGTGTCAGCTCTCTGGTAACCTAACGTGGCAACCGTTTTTGATCAGCTATCAAGCGCAAGTAAATAACCAAATCATTGCCCAAGGTGAACGTAACGAAAAAGACATAGAACGTCAGGTACCACATACACCGATTTTGGCAGAAAAACGTTTTAGTTTAATTGGCTTGATCTCTTTGGGCATGAAAGCCTTAAAAAGTGCCAAATTAATCAAAGTAGTATTAGCATCAGCCAGTCTTGCTGCTTATTCATGGTTGTTCTCGTTCCAATTTGCCCTCGCTCTGATCGCTTGTTTAATGTTCCATGAATATGGACATGTACGTGCAATGAAATACTTTGGTATGAAAACCAAGGGCATTTACTTAATTCCATTTTTGGGCGGTTTGGCACTCAGTGACGAGAAAATAAATACCCGTTGGCAAGATGTGGTGATCTCGATTATGGGCCCCCTATTTGGTTTGATCATGTCACTGTTCTGTATGGTGGTATATTGGATCACAGGTGAAATGTTCTTTGCTGGGCTTGCAGTATTCAACGCCCTATTAAACCTGTTTAACTTACTACCAATTCTTCCTCTTGATGGTGGTCATGTACTTAAAAGCATTAGCTTTTCGATGAACAGTAAGTTAGGTATTGTGCTATGTGCCGGCGCTGCTATTGGTGGCGTGGTATTAAGCTATTCTCTTGGTTTAACCTTATTTGGTTTCTTACTGATCATGGGCTGTATTGAGATCATCTTTGAATGGAAACAACGTCATCATAGCCACTTATTACCCCTTGATCGCTATGGTCAGATCTTCTCTTTCGTCTGGTACGTGGGCTTAGTTGCCTCACTGATGGGGATTATTTGGTACTTTGCAGGCACAGGCGACACGCTGCTCAGTTTGCCACTGCAAATTCTAGGTACTTAATAACCCTAAATAATGGGTATCAACACACCAAATAACAAAAAAGGGACGCTTATCGTCCCTTTTTTAACTAATAACACAATAAGCGTTATTTCTTTCCTTTTTCCATCATTGCTTTTAAATCAGCAAATGGATTAAAGGTAGCAGCTTGGTGATCATCTTCACCGGCACGTATCACACTGCTTTGACCATTTTCAGCTTCAGTGTATTTCTCATGCTCATGATCGTGACAGAACAAACAAAGAAGCTCCCAGTTACTGCCATCTTCAGGGTTATTTGTATGGTCATGATCAACGTGATGAACAGTCAGTTCACGTAGGTTTGAATAAACAAACTCACGAGAACAACGACCACATACCCATGGGTAAATTTTCAATGCTTTTTCACGGTAACCCGCTTCTTTACGCGCATAAGCAGCACTTGTGCCGTAGTAATCAGATGACATATCTTGACCTATTTCCTAACATAACAACCAATGTTGAGTTATGTCTAAATACCAATTTTGCCGTATTGAACCACCACCGAACTCCCCTTATCAAGCACTAATTTTCAGATTAATGACATCGTCTACGGATTTTTAGCCATCACTTTTTAATACAGAGAGTTAGCTTGTAAACGCGACTAACTGCCCCTATTTCACTGAGCAAGATGATCATGGTTGTGCCAAATGAATAGCCTACACTGCTATTTAACTTAATATTTTGCTTGCAAATTAGGCTAAGAGACCATTTGTTCTCGTATTTAAGCAAAAAAACACGCCGTTACTGGCACCTTTTGAATACGTCTATGATAATATTCGACTAATTATTTGAAGCTGATTCACACTTATATATTTAATCGAATCGACCTTTAACCGCTAAGAGTAAACAAATATGGCTTTTGATTTTTCTAAGATGCACGTTGATTTGTCGGCTGTGCCAACTACTATCGACATGGGTCACGCATGGTTAGGCGCTCTAGTTCTAATTCTATTGGTTATGTACCTAACGAAAAAAGGTAAACCAGTCGAAGTTGAAAAGATTATCGAAAAGGAAATCGAAGTAGAGAAAATCGTCGAAGTTGAAAAACCGGTCGAAAAGATCGTTGAAAAGATTATCGAGAAACCAGTTGAGAAAATTGTCGAAGTTGAAAAAGTTGTAGAGAAGATTGTTGAGGTTGAAGTTGAACCTAAGCTGAAAACATCTACACCTGAAGCTGCCCTTCAACTGCTTTCTCTGTTACAACAAGAAGCACGTTTTATCGACTTCATGCAAGAAGATCTTAAAGGCTATGCTGATGCCGATATCGGTGCGGCAGCTCGTGTTATTCACGAAGGCGGTCAAAAGGTATTAAACGAATACTTCAGCTTTGCGCCAGTACGCACTGAAGAAGAAGAAACACGTATCACCCTACCACAAGGCTTCAATGCTTCTGAAGTACGCCTAACAGGTAATGTGGTTGGTGAAGCACCATTTAACGGTACTTTGATCCACCGTGGTTGGAAAGTAACAGAAGTTAAATTGCCTAAATTGGCAGAAGGCCACGATGCACATATCATCGCAGCCGCTGAGGTAGAATTATAATGCAAGACACACAACAACACCGTTACAGCGTTGGTATCGACTTAGGTACAACACACTGCGTGCTATCTTATGTTGATCTACAAGATGAAAACGCTGATGTTACGGTAATGCCAATTCCACAGCTAACTAATCCTGGTAGCGTGGAAGAGAAAAACCAACTTCCTTCATTCATGTACCAAGCACATGAATCAGAACTTGCTGAAGGTGATACTGCACTTCCTTGGAATGCAAAGCCAAACGCAATTGTTGGTGCAATGGCACGTTCTCTAGGTAGTAAAACCCCTATTCGTCTTATCTCTAGTGCAAAAAGCTGGCTATGTCACGGTGGCGTAAACCGTCGTGATGCATTCTTACCATTAAATAGCCCAGAAGAAGTGGTAAAAGTATCACCACTAGAAGCGACACAAAAATATCTTGAGCACATGGCAGATGCTTGGAACTTCCAACATCCTGAAACGCCAATCTTCGATCAAGATGTCACCATCACAGTACCAGCTTCATTCGATCCTGCTGCTCGTGATCTAACTGCAGAAGCGGCACGCAATGTTGGCTTTAAGCACCTAACATTACTTGAAGAGCCACAAGCAGCAGTATATAGCTGGATCAAAAACAACGATGAAAGCTGGCGTGACCAAGTGTCTGTTGGCGACATCATCCTAGTGGTTGATATCGGTGGTGGTACAACGGATTTATCGTTAGTTGCTGTGACTGAAGAAGACGGTAACCTAACCCTAAACCGTGTGGCTGTTGGTGATCACATCCTATTGGGTGGTGATAACATGGACTTAGCTCTAGCTTACCGTTTGAAGATGAAGCTAGCGCAAGAAGGCAAACAGCTACAACCTTGGCAGGTACTGGCCATTACTCACGCATGTCGTGATGCGAAAGAAGCATTACTAAACGATGCTGAGCTAAAAGCAATGCCAATCGTAGTTCCAAGCCGTGGTTCTAAACTACTTGGTGGTACGCTTCAAACTGAATTAACTCAAGAAGAAGTACAACAAACCCTTGTTGAAGGTTTCTTCCCACAAACGTCAGTTGAAGAGCACCCAGTACAAGCGGCTCGTGGTGCATTAACGCAAATGGGCTTACCTTACGCACAAGATGCAGCGGTATCTCGTCACGTAGCAAGCTTCTTAAGCCGTCAAAGCCAAGCTGTAGAAGAGCTGTTTGAGCAATTTGAACAAATGCACGAAGGCTTTATCCGCCCTACCGCTATTCTGTTCAACGGTGGTGTACTGAAATCTAACCTGCTTTCTGATCGCCTACTTGGCATCATCAATAGCTGGTTAACAACAGGTGGCTCAGAGCCTGCGAAACTACTGCAAGGTTTAGATCTTGATCTAGCTGTTGCAAGTGGTGCGTCTTACTACGGTTCTGTTCGCCAAGGTAAAGGTGTTCGTATCCGTGGTGGTATCGCAAGCAGCTACTACGTGGGTATCGAAAGTGCGATGCCCGCCATTCCAGGTATGGAGCCGCCACTAGAAGCACTGTGTGTTGCACCGTTCGGTATGGAAGAAGGCTCTCACGCTGACGTTCCTAGCCAAGAGTTCGGTTTGATCATCGGTCAGCCAGTGCAATTTAAGTTCTTTGGCTCAACAGTACGTCGTGATGATGTTGCAGGTACTCACCTTGATTGGTGGCAACCAGAAGAGATGGAAGAGCTACCATCAATTCAAGTAACGCTTCCTGTTTCGGAAGGTCGCACGATTGGTGAAGTGGTTCCTGTTAAGCTAGCTTCACGTGTTACTGAATTAGGCACACTTTGCCTAGAAGCGATTTCGACTGATAACGGTCAGAAATGGCAAGTAGAATTCGACGTTCGCGAAAGCTAATATCGAACTAACGGCGCATCTTTTGATGCGCCGTTTATCTATCAATCACACCGTGGGTTTATCAGTTAAAACAACGCAAAATAATCTACCTTCCCGTAGGGCTTTCACTTATTCCCACGTATTCATGTTTCTTTACTTAGTGGAGTCGTCATGCCTTCATCCTCCCCTCGCTATTTAGTCGGTATCGACTTAGGGACAACACACACTGTCGTCGCTTACGCTGAAATTACAAACGATCTTGAAAATAGCCCTATGCACATTTTCAACATTGATCAGTTGATTGCACCTGGCGAAGTGGCACGTAAACCGCTATTACCTTCTTTCCGTTATCACCCTGCACAAGGGGAAATGGATCCAACTCAATTAGTATTACCTTGGAATGCTGAGCCTGTTGAAGGTGAAATTGATACGGTGATCATTGGTGAATTAGCCCGTGAATTAGGTGCTAAAGTTGAAGGTCGCCAAGTCGTTAGTGCGAAAAGCTGGCTTTCTCATCCCCATGTTGATCGTAATGAAGCTATTTTGCCTTGGTCTTCAACTGCCTCGAAATCAGATGTAAAGAAAGTCTCCCCTGTTATCGCTAGCGCAAGTTACTTAAACCACGTACGCCAATCGTGGGATTACCACCACAAAGATGCCAAGCTTGCCGATCAAGAAGTGGTGATCACAGTGCCTGCATCATTTGATGAAGCGGCTCGCGCACTCACATTACAAGCGGCAGAACTCGCAGGATTAAAGAAAGTCTTGCTCCTCGAAGAGCCACAAGCGGTTTGTTACGACTGGTACGCACAAAATAAAGATAATGCTGATGAATTATTAAAAGACATTCCACTTTTAATGGTGTGCGATGTCGGTGGCGGTACAACCGATTTGAGTTTAATTAAGGTTGGCAGTAAAGATAATAAGCTAACACTCGATCGTATCGGTGTTGGTGATCACCTCATGCTTGGTGGTGATAACCTTGATTTATCATTAGCCCATGTTGCTGAGCAGCGTTTAAACGGTGAGTCGAAAAGACTTAGCCAAGCTGCATTATCAAAACTTATTCAGCAAACCCGTAAAGTGAAAGAAAGCTTACTATCCGGTAACGCTCCTGATACCGCCAAAGTTACTATGCTTGGCAGTGGTTCTCGTTTAATTGGCGGAGCTAAAAGCATTGAGTTAAACCGTGAAGAAGTACATAGCATCGCTTTGGATGGCTTCTTCCCTATGACGGATTACAGTGAGCAACCAAGCCAACGCCAAGCAGCGATGGTGGAATTTGGTCTACCGTATGCAGCCGATCCTGCGATCAGTAAGCACATTGCGCAATTTATTGATCTGCACGATCACGTTTGTCGTGATGCATTTAAAGAAAATGGCATTGAAATCAATGACGAAAAGCCTGCGATTCCTGTTGCTGTATTGCTAAATGGTGGTGTATTTAACAGCCCGCTATTAACTAAACGCACATTAAATCTGCTGTCTTCATGGCGTGAAGATAACCATATCACTGAACTTAAAAACCTTCATCCAGATCTCGCTGTTGCCTTTGGTGCAGTGGCTTATGCAAAAGCACGTCATGGTGCACAGCTGAAAATCGGTGGTGGTTCAGCTCGCTCTTTCTTCCTTGTGATTGGTCAAAACAAAGATGTAAAACAAGGCATTTGTTTACTACCCAAAGGCATTGAAGAAAGCACAGAAGTTAACTTAACACACCGTAAATTTGCTTTAACCTTGGGTGAGCCAGTACGTTTTAATCTTGTCTCGACTACTGATGAGAAATACTCAGAAGCGGGTGAACTGGTTGAAATTATTGGTGATGGTTTTGTTACCTTGCCACCATTTATTGCCACCCTTGATAGTGAGCGTGATCGCAGTGAATTAGCGGCAAACCAAAAAGATCGTGAAGAAGTAACATTGGCTTGTCAGCTAACAGAAGTTGGTACGCTTCAAATCGAAGCTGTCAGTATTGCTGATCCAAAAAAACGCTGGAAAGTCGAGTTTGCGATCCGAAAAGATCTCGCCAAAATAAACCGTGGTGATAACGACAGTACCCTTGCTGAAAGCGAACTTCCACCTCGTATGAATGATGCCATTGATGCTATCAAGAAAGTTTACGGTGGCAGCAAAAACAGCGACAATAGTAAAGCTGCGAAAACCTTACGCAACGATCTAGATAAAATGCTAGGTAAGCGTGATAACTGGGAAACCCCATGTTTGCGTGAACTCGCAAATGCATTGCTAGAAAGTAAAAAGCGTCGTCGTCGTTCAGATCTCCACGAGCGTAATTGGTTAAAACTCACAGGCTTTACTATGCGTCCGGGCTTTGGCTACCCTGCCGATGATTTTCGCATGAATGAAATATGGACACTGTACCAGCAAGGCATTCAGTTTGAATCGAATACCCAAACATGGTGTGACTGGTGGACTTTCTGGCGTCGTATTGCTGGTGGCTTAACCCAAGAGCAACAATTAGTTATCTATAAAGATATTGCTAAGTACATTACCCCAGGGGCAAGCCGAAACGCTAAGCTAAATAAAGAGCTTCAAGAGCGCAGTTACGAAGACATGGTGCGTTTAGCGGCATCACTCGAGCATTTGCCATTTGATAAAAAACTACAGTTAATTGAGTGGCTATTTGGTCGTTTACAAAAAGTACAATACGCGCAAGCACATTGGTGGGCAATTGGTCGTATTGCTACACGTACGCCTTTCTATGGTTCTACCCACAACCTGTTATCAGCTGAACACGTTTCTTACTGTTTACCTGAGTTAATGGAATATGATTGGCGAAAAGAGCCTTACATCGCGTTTGCAGCCGTAATGATGACCCGTAAAACAGGTGATCGTAATTTAGATATTAATGATGAATTACGTCAGGAAGTGATTAATAAATTAAAAGCAAGTCGAGCACCCGAAAGTTGGGTCGAGATGGTCTCTGAAATAAAGGTATTAACCGAAGATGAAACCAAACGTGTATTTGGTGACGCATTGCCAAATGGCTTAAGATTAATAGGTTAATTATCAATAATGACAAAGAGTGAGTGTAATACTCACTCTTTTCATTTCTGCAAAATAAAATCGCCAAATTAAAATTAGGCAAACTAAAATACGTATCTATATTTGAATAGCTTAATAATATTGTGGAAATAAGGAACCAATATCTATTTTTTATAGCTAAAGGTTATTCTATTAATCTTCTGTTAAGGTTTCTATTGCTATTGTCTTGTTAACAGCATTAGTTTGCTTGTTTTTATAACAAGTAAATATGATAGAGAGAGACCCTTTATTCTCTCATCAATAAAACATTTAAATAATAGAGAGTAGAAGTTGTTATGAATAATTCTCAATACCAAATCATTGCACAACGTATTTTTAAATCAGAAAATCAACGTGTTGCAGTTGCAGCTGTTGTTTTTGATGGCTTATCAAGCTACGAAGCAGAGAAGCGTTTTGAACTTCCAAAAGGCACTTTATCTCGCAACGTTCGTAAATATAAGAACGAAGTGAAATACATTGAGTCTGTATCAGCAGCATAATCTTATTGTTAACATAGCTAATCCACTTCATGTATATAGTGCATAGATAAAAAAACAACATTGGTTTAGCTTGGGTGAACAATATAAAAAGGAGAGTTAATACTCTCCTTTTTTATATTTCCTATTAATCAGACTTACCTGAACGATATCGCACAGTTAATACGAAAAATCCTACAGTTATAATAAATAGTCCGATTAAAGTAGGAACGCCAATATTAAGTAATGTCATCCAAGGTGTTTTACTCAACAAGATATTAATTGACAGATTATTGACTTGACTTATCCAATCTCCAATTACTGTTGAGTCAAATACAAAAGTTCCCATTATTTTAATTAAAATAATAATCACAAAAATCGTAATTAATGGATGATCATTAAATTGTGATATAAAGAAGATCAAACAAGCTATTGGTAATAGCGCTAAACTCATTGCAGCCATGGTAGAAATAAACTCACCATAATGCAGTAAAATCGCCATTCCATTAACAGAATACTCCGTCAAAAGGCTCTGTGGAACAAACCATTGCCCTACAATCCATACTGTAAGATCTGAAAACAACAATAAAAACGATGAGAACAGTGGGATCACAATCAAAGCAAACACCAGTTTGATCGCAATCGCTTGGTTATCTGTTACAGGCATTGAATGCCAAAAAGCAAGGCTGCCCTCTTTTCTTTCTTTCGCTAACGTTCTTGCTGTGTAAGTAAAAAAGCTGATCAGTGTCACTAGTCCAGCGATAAGAAAGTTTATTAATCCAATAACACCTGCGAATGTTTCGCTGCCTGCTAGTGTCGGAGTCCAGCTTTCTAAACCTGAGGTTTGAAGATTAAAGGAAAAATTACCAGTATTACTGATGATCAAGCTGATATTGATTATCGCGAAAACAGCCAAAAACAAAGGTAAACGAGTAACGATTTTATGCTCTAGCAATTCCTTGCCAAGTAGCGTTTTTATCGGGCTCATAAAACCTCCTGTTGTTGCTTTGCAATAAAGATATCGGCAAGACTTGGCTTCGTGACGGTTCCTAACATACTCAATTCAGCTTCAGAGATATTTTCAAATAGCAAACGATGTTGACCTAACCCTTGCTTACAGCTGATGGGCTTCAAACGCATTGCTTGGTCGAGTTGTTGATCATCAACAGATAGCACATTATAACGCTGAGACAGATCATCCAGACGACCTTGTAATACAGTACACCCCTGCTTAAGTACCAATACATCTGTCAGCATATGAGCAATTTCATCTACTTCATGGCTGGCAATAATTAGCGAACGCTCTCCATCATGAAACCATTCCATTAAATAACGATAGAATGTCTCACGATACATAAGATCGAGCCCCAATGTTGGCTCATCTAAAATTAATACATTAACGTCAGTCGCCATGACTAAAGCAAGATGAAGCTGAACTTTCATGCCTTTAGAAAGCGCTGCAATTTTTGATTTCAGCTGAATATTCGTTTGTGCAAGATAGCGATCCATCTTATTTTGATCATAACGAGGATGAACACCTTGGACATATTTCATCACCTGTTTCACTGTCATCCATTCAGGTAAGACAGCAACATCTGAAATATAACCAAGTCGCTCAACAATTTTTGCTCGATCTTTTTGTGGTACAAGGCCAAAAATATTTAATTCACCTTGATATGAATGCATCCCAAGCATGGCTTTGATCAATGTTGATTTACCTGCCCCATTATGTCCCAGCAGTCCCAATACTTGGCCTGACTTCAGTTCAAACGAAACATCAGTCAAAGCGGTACTCTCTTGGTAGGACTTACTGATATGTTGAGCAGAGACGAATGTAATCTCTACATTATTGTTTTTCACACATACTTCCTTTGGCAATGCCTGCTTATATTATGATTATGTATTACCCATCAAAGAGTAACGATAAAAGCTATCTGCTATCAACCATTAAAACTGATTTGTTTTATACCCAAGCGACTTCAAGATGCCTGATTCAGAGCGAAGTCACTGAGTTGAATTCAAGGAAGACAACGAAGCGGAATAGCGAGCTCTTTCCAAGTTGTCTGACGCAAGAAGTCGGCTCAGTGACACGCTCCCAAAGGGCGAGCGTCCTTAGCTCTCAGACTTTGTTAACGATTCTCAATGTAGAACCACTATATCTTCGAATCGTCGCCGCGCCTGAGAACTAAGGTCGTCTCGCTGAACACTGCATCTTGAGGTTGCTTGGGTATATAACCTAATTTCAGATAATAAGTGCCTTCAAGTTACAAGGTTCAGAATACTTGTTACAACGTCAAGTTCAATGAAAGCAACAAAGCGCAACGCTTATCTATTTCCAAGTAACGTAAGACAAAACAAAGCTGTAAACGGTCAGTTAATTTGAATATTTCTAGAGTAGAAAAGCCCGATAAGCAAATAGCAGTAAATTACCGCATATTATCTGTTAACTGGGGTATTAGAGTAGAGAGGAAGAAGGTATAAAACTTACTCAGCTTTCAAGAACAAATTTGAATACAAATTGATAATATTGCTATCTATTCAAAATAAAACCGAATAAATATCATATTTAATCAAATAAACCACATTTAAATGATAAAAATAACTAATAGTAACTATTGTGCATAAAC
>NZ_SSMG01000061.1 GCF_009873615.1 Photobacterium lucens | reverse complement strand
GTGGTAAATAACAACAGATAAAAAAACGGCAGCTAAAAAGCTGCCGTTTGTTTTTCTATAAAACTAAATTGAGCGAATGATTATTTTGCTGGATTTAATTTCATTAGTTTTTCGGTACGTTCCACTTCTTTTTGTAAGTTTAGCTTCTCATACGCTGTCTTTTCTAACTTCAATGATTCACGTGCCGCTTCTGTATCTGGGTACAGGCGTTGTACTTGCTGGCAACGGTTAATTGCTGCAATCCATGCTTCACGACGAATGTAGAAGTCAGCAGTTGCTAAATCGTAATTGGCTAAACGGTTTTTCAAAAAGATCATACGTGCTTTAGCATCTGCGCCGTATTCACTTTCAGGATAACGTTCTAGCAGGTATTTAAAATCAGCGAATGCTTGACGTGATGGCGTAGGATCACGATCAAAGCGATTGATATTAAATAGATCATGCATAAAGCTTCGATCTTGTGCCATATGCGTTAAGCCACGCATATATACAACCCAGTCAGCTTGTGGATGATCGGGATTTAAACGTAAGAAACGTTCAATGGTTGCTTCACCTAGCGCCAGATCATCACTTTTGTAGTAAGCGTAAATGAGATCTAGCTGTACTTGATCGGAATAAGCACCAAATGGGTAACGTGAATCAAGCGCTTCTAATTGCTCGATAGCCGATGTCCAGTTACCACTTTGTAGCGCAGTTTGTGCTGTCGCATACAGGTTTGATGGTGGAACATCTGGTATTACTTCTTCTTTACTCGAACAGCCTGAAAGAAGGGCTACGGCAAGAAGAGTCGTGATTGTCAGGCGTTTCATTGCGGCGTTAGTTTCCTTGATAAAAATTTTATTTTGCTCGATCCATTACGGTCTGAGCCGTTAACAGATACAATGACACTATATTAGGTTACATCAAGCATAGTTTTAAGCTTGGTATATTTTACGCAGCGTATGGCAATTAGTCCCACGCTTTTTAAAAAAGTTCGCTATGGCACAGCAAATAGAATTAACAAACACAGTTGGTGAAAGCCAATTAGGCATGCGCCTGGATCAGGTTGTTGCTGAATTATATCCAGATTATTCGCGTTCGCGCATTAAAGACTGGATTTTAAATGGTATGGTTTCAGTGAATGGCAAAGTCGTCAAGAAGCCTCGTGAAAAAATGATGGGTGGCGAAGAGTTATTCATCCAAGCTGAAATTGAAGATGAAGTTCGTTGGGTTGCGCAAGACATCCCATTAGATATCGTTTATGAAGATGACGATATTCTTGTGATCAACAAACCGCGTGACTTTGTTGTTCACCCAGGTGCAGGCACGCCAGACGGCACAGTATTGAATGCATTATTGCATCATTGTCCGTCACTAGCAGAAGTACCGCGTGCTGGTATCGTGCACCGTCTTGATAAAGACACAACGGGCTTGATGGTAGTTGCGAAAACAATCCAAGCGCAAACTCGTTTAGTTCGTGCGCTTCAAAAGCGTAAGATCACTCGTGAATATGAAGCATTAGCGATTGGCCAAATGACGGGCGGTGGTACGGTTGAAAAGCCGATTGGTCGTCACTCAACAAAACGTACGTGTATGGCGGTACATGAAATGGGTAAAGATGCGATCACCCATTACCGTGTCGCTGAGCGTTTCCGTGAACATACTCGCATTGTATTACGTCTAGAAACAGGTCGTACACACCAGATCCGTGTTCACATGTCATACCTAAGCCATCCTTTGATTGGTGATGTGACATACGGTGGTCGTCCTCGTCCACCTCGTAATGCCTCTCCTGAATTTATTCAGGCGCTACGTGCCTTTGATCGTCAAGCCCTTCACGCTCGTATGCTGCGTTTAGATCACCCAATCACAGGTGAGAAGATGGAGTGGCATGCACCATTGCCAAATGACATGGTGGCAATGATTGATATCTTGCGTAAAGACACACTAGAAAACAGCGAAGAAGAGTATTAATGAAAGCGATTATTCCTAACTGGCCGGCTCCTAAATCGGTAAAAGCAATTAGCACTACACGCTCAGGTGGCGTGAGTGTAGCGCCTTATCATGAATTAAATTTAGGGTTACATGTTGGGGATAACGAAATCGACGTTAAGCAAAACCGAGATCTATTAAAACAACACTGTGAGTTAGTTGAATCACCTGCGTGGTTAAACCAAATCCATAGTGCTGATGTGATCGAGCTTGATGTTGCACTTTCATCAGTACCAGATGCCGATGGTAGCTTTACTCGCACTCCGGGATTAGCCTGTGCCATCATGACGGCAGATTGTTTACCTGTTTTGTTTTGTAATAAGCAAGGTACTGAAGTGGCTGCCGTACATGCCGGATGGCGAGGGCTTGCAAGTGGTGTGATTGAAAATGCGGTTGATAAATTCGACTGTACACCCGATAACATCATGGTGTGGTTAGGTCCTGCTATTGGTCCTGATGCTTTTGAAGTTGGTGGTGAAGTGCGTGAACAGTTTATGGCGGTTGATGCTAATGCTGAACTCGCATTTAAACCTCATGGTGATAAGTGGCTGGCAGATTTGTATCTACTGGCTAAACAACGTTTGCAGCGTTTAGGTATTACAGAGGTATATGGGGGAGAATATTGCACATTCAGTGATGAACAGCAGTTTTACTCCTACCGTCGTCAGTCAACCACAGGGCGTCAGGCATCATTAATCTGGTTAACTGAAGAGTAAACATTATACTTTTCTATTTTAAAGCTGAATCTATTATTAAGCGGGTGATCTTCAATAAGATCACCCGCTTTTTTTGCAGCATTATATTGCGATTTGCAGAGTTGAAAAATACACCCTGAGTATCCATATATATAACATTAGTTTATTAAGAATTTTATTGGGAGAACTTATGCGTCTTGACCGATTCACCAGCAAATTTCAATCGGCAATATCTGATGCGCAATCGCTGGCTCTAGGGCGAGACCATCAGTATATCGAGCCTGCACATCTAATGGTGGCATTGCTTAATCAAGATGGTAGTACCGTACGTCCGTTGCTCACCCTTTTGAACATCGATATTACCCAGTTACGTTCACGTCTTGCTGAGCTGTTAGACCGTATGCCAAAAGTGACCGGCATTGGCGGTGAAGTTCAGCTTTCACATGGCATGGGCGTACTGCTTAATATGTGCGATAAGTTGGCACAAAAGCGAAAAGATAAATTCATTTCATCAGAGCTATTCATTTTAGCGGCTGCTGAAGACAAAGGCCCATTGGGCGAGTTATTTAAAGAACTCGGTTTAACTGCGAAAAATATTGAACAAGCGATCGATCAGATTCGTGGTGGTCAAAAAGTCGATGATCCTAATGCAGAAGAAAATCGTCAGGCATTAGAAAAATACACTATCGATTTAACCGAGCGTGCAGAGCAGGGTAAGTTAGATCCTGTGATTGGTCGTGACGATGAAATTCGTCGTACCATTCAAGTGCTTCAACGTCGTACCAAAAACAACCCCGTGATCATCGGTGAGCCGGGTGTGGGTAAAACAGCGATTGTTGAAGGTTTAGCACAACGTATTGTTAACGGTGAAGTACCTGAAGGCTTGCGTGATAAACGTGTGCTTTCTTTAGATATGGGTTCACTGATCGCGGGTGCAAAATTCCGTGGTGAGTTTGAAGAGCGACTCAAAGCGGTATTGAATGAATTATCGCAAGAAGATGGTCGCGTGATCTTATTCATTGATGAAATTCACACCATGGTTGGCGCTGGTAAAGGCGAAGGCTCAATGGATGCGGGTAACATGCTAAAACCTGCATTGGCACGTGGTGAGCTTCACTGTGTAGGCGCGACAACATTAGATGAATACCGTCAGTACATTGAAAAAGATGCGGCACTTGAACGTCGTTTCCAAAAAGTGCTGGTGGATGAACCAAGTGTTGAAGATACCATTGCGATTCTTCGTGGTTTGAAAGAGCGTTACGAGCTTCATCACCATGTTGAAATTACCGATCCTGCGATTGTAGCAGCAGCGACATTGTCACACCGTTACATCTCAGACCGTCAGCTACCAGATAAAGCCATCGATCTTATCGATGAAGCGGCATCAAGTATTCGTATGCAGATCGATTCAAAACCTGAATCTTTGGATCGTTTAGAGCGTCGTATCATTCAGCTTAAGATTGAACAGCAAGCATTAGAGAAAGAAGACGATGATGCAAGTCATAAGCGTCTAAGTGATTTGCTAGAAGAGCTTGATCTAAAAGAACGTGAATATGCTGAACTTGAAGAAGTGTGGAATGCAGAAAAAGCCGCACTATCTGGCACTCAACATATTAAAGCTGAACTTGAGCAAGCACGTACTGATGTAGAGATTGCGCGTCGTGCAGGTGATTTAAACCGCATGTCTGAGTTGCAATACGGTCGTATTCCAGAGCTTGAAAAACAGTTAGATCTTGCTGCGCAAGCTGAAATGCAAGAAATGACCTTGTTGAAAAACAAAGTCACAGATACTGAAATTGCCGATGTGCTATCAAAAGCAACCGGTATTCCAGTTTCAAAAATGCTAGAAGGTGAGCGTGATAAATTACTTCGTATGGAAGATGAATTACACCATCGTGTGATTGGTCAAGATGAAGCCGTAGAAGCCGTAGCGAATGCCATTCGTCGTAGTCGTGCTGGTTTATCTGATCCACAACGCCCAATTGGTTCATTCTTATTCTTAGGTCCAACGGGTGTTGGTAAAACTGAGCTTTGTAAATCACTGGCTAACTTTATGTTTGATAGTGAAGAGGCAATGGTTCGTATCGATATGTCTGAGTTTATGGAGAAACACTCTGTGGCTCGTTTAGTGGGTGCGCCTCCAGGTTACGTTGGCTATGAAGAAGGTGGTTATCTAACAGAAGCGGTTCGTCGTCGTCCATATTCAGTGGTATTACTGGATGAAGTAGAAAAAGCACACCCTGATGTGTTCAATATCTTACTTCAAGTGTTAGATGATGGTCGTTTGACTGATGGTCAAGGTCGTACAGTGGACTTCCGCAATACAGTGATCATCATGACATCGAACTTAGGCTCTGATCGTATTCAAGAGCATTTCGGTAATCTTGATTATGACGGTATCAAAGCATTAGTGATGGAAGTGGTGGGTCAGCATTTCCGTCCTGAGTTCATTAACCGTGTTGATGAAACAGTTGTGTTCCATCCGCTTGGTAAAGAGAACATCAAAAATATTGCTAGCATTCAGATTGAGCGTTTGAAAAAACGTTTGGCTGAAAAAGATTACCGTCTTGATATTGATGATAGTGCGCTAGATTTAATTGCAGAAGCCGGATTTGATCCTGTGTATGGTGCGCGTCCATTGAAACGTGCTATTCAGCAATATATCGAAAACCCATTAGCACAAGATTTACTATCAGGTAAATTTGTACCGGGTAAAGTGATAACACTATCTGTAAAAGATGATGAAATCGTTGCTCAGCAAATCTAATTCTCTGATTTGAACACGATGAATAAACGCCCTGCATTCTAGTAGGGCGTTTTTGTATCTATTAATAATTCGAGTGTTGGTGCGATTATTGATCGTTAATGAGTGAATTGTTCAATACTTGTGCGAACGAAAATAATTGAGCAGAAAAGGGTTGTCAGCGGGAAATCTCTCCCTATAATGCGACCTCACTGACACGGAGCGAGCCACAGGCAAGCAACGAGTTCAGTATTGTTCTTTAACAATTTGACCATGCAATCTGTGTGGGCACTCGTTGAATGATTAGTCAAAAGATTTATCAATGATACTAGTGACCAATT
>NZ_SSMG01000060.1 GCF_009873615.1 Photobacterium lucens | reverse complement strand
CGACTGGAAAGTTTGTCTCTAGAGGTCTAGAATTGCCACGTTTTGGGGAGTAGTCACAATTGTTCGCCTGTCGTCATCTCGAAGTCAACGCTTCCGGCAGCCGTGAATGGATTTGCATTTATATTCAATGCACCATTTTGACGAGACCAATGCCATTATCGCTTGCACTGTAAGTGTAAATAGACTCAAGCACCTTGCTTGAGTTTTTTAATGCGCGTGAGGTTTATTGTGAAACACCCTTTTACCATGCCTTCCGCGTTTTTAATCCCTATGCGATAACCTTTGTTGTAAAGCTATATCATCCTCTTGCTATTGGTGTATCGATCATATTCATAAATCACCAATACAGTTTGTGTTGTACTGCAAAGGTTATTACCCAAGGTCGATTTTTAGGAGAAATTCTATGAGCCTTTTTAGTTACGAAGGGTTCGCTGTTTTAACAGTGTTAATGTTTGCATTAGATCTATACCAAACCCGTGGCGGCAAAGTATCAATAAAGAAAGCAGCAATTTGGAGTGTATTTTGGGTTCTACTCGCCTTCTTATTTGCTGTGTTTATTTACTTCAACTGGCAATTAATGGCGCCAGAAAGCACTTACAGCAACACTAAAGCGGCAACCGCTTTTGTAACGGGTTATCTATTAGAGAAATCATTAAGTGTTGATAACTTATTTGTATTTGCGCTGATCTTTGGTCAATTCATGGTACCAGAGCGTCTACGTCCACGCGTATTAATGCTGGGGGTTGTTGGTGCGCTATTGCTTCGTGGCGGTATGATTGCTGTGGGTGCACAGCTACTTGAAGACTTCCACTGGGTGATGTACATCTTCGCAGCATTCCTTTTATACACTGGCTTTAAACTATGGAAAGAAGACGAAGAAGAGCAAGAAGATTTCTCTGATGCACTTCCTGTACGTATCGTTAAGCGTTTCTTCAAGGTCACTGATGATTACCACGATCATAAAATGTTCGTGAAAAGTGATAAAGGCTGGTTAGCAACACCACTATTAGTTGTTGTTGCTGTTATTGCATTAACCGACGTGATGTTTGCTTTAGACTCTATCCCAGCAATCTTTGCAGTTACTCGTGAACCGTTCTTAGTATTTACAGCTAACGTGTTTGCCCTACTTGGCTTACGTTCACTGTACTTCGTTCTTGAAGGCATGCTAACGCGCTTCTGCTACCTACGTGTAGCACTAGCATTCATTCTAAGCTTCATTGGTTTGAAAATGCTATTGGTGGGCACTGCATGGGCGATCCCAACTGCGGTTTCACTATGTGTGATTGTTCTGACTATCTCAATCGCTATTGGTGCATCATTATGGAAAACACGTAATGATGAAGAACCAAGTGCTGATCATCAAAACTAATCAGCCATAAAAAACGCCACAGTTCGCTGTGGCGTTTTTGTATCTCTAGACTGGACGCTGAATTAAGCTAATGAAGCAACAATCTCTGTTAACTCAACAGGGTTACTAACAATAAAATCAGGCTTAACGTAAGTTAGCTGCTGGTGATCCGCTTCTTTTTGCGTATCAACCCAAATACTCTTAATACCTGCATTATTTGCACCGGCAATGTCAGCGGCTAATGAGTCGCCCATATGGATCGCTTCATGAGGTTTACATCCCACTAAGTCTAGCGCTTTCTCAAAAATACTTAATGCCGGTTTCTCTTCAGGCTCTTCTCCACCCACAATAATATGATCGACATACTGCTGCATTTCTGTCGTCGCTAGCTTAGGATGCTGCGAGAACACTGGACCATTAGTGATCACTACCAGCTTATATGTTTTACGTAGTGCCACCAGCGCGTCTTTCATACCAGGGAAGAAATCAAACCCTGCCATTCTTGTCTCATCAAAACACGCTTGGATCGCAACAGCAGAGTCAAAAGGTAAATCAATACCCTGCTCTTTAAACAATACAATGATCAAGTTCTGACGGAAATACAATTCATCATTTAAAAGCGGAACTAGCTGCGGTAATTCATCATTTAACTTTTTATATACCCCTGCAACGTAACGTTCTAAGAAAAGATCAGCATCTAACTGTGGGTATAAATCCGCAACATATAACTTTAATTGTGCTACGGCATGTTTATCAGCCAAAGAAGTGGCACATAAAGTTTCATCCATATCTAGAAAAATAGCTTTTAACACATTCACCTTCTTTGTTATCGATTACAGGCAGATCAATAGTACCTAGCAAAACTTATGATAAATAGTTTAAACGTAAAATAAATTACGCAGATTGACGAATATCACTGATTTTGTATACAAAAAAGCCAGCAATCTAGTGCTGGCTTCTTACTACTTCAACAAATTAATGTTTAAAGTCTTTCATTGTGATGAATTTGTTTTTAATTGGTTTTGGGTTTGGTGAATCATAACCATAAATATCTTCGCGCATTTGCACCATACCATCATGATCAACCCAAGCTGTTAGATAAACAAAATCTACATCAATGCGCTTAGATAAGCTGATCGTCTTTTGTTTTTCTGCATCTAGCATTTTCTTAAACGGTGGAATATTGCCACGGTTTTGGTAGTCAATCACATAGTTTGCTAAGTCATAAGCACGCTCAACACGCACACAGCCAGAGCTTAAATCACGCTTAGTTTTACTAAATAGACCACGAGCTGGCGTGTCATGTAGGAAAATAGCGTAATCGTTAGGCATTAAGAACTTAACACGACCTAATGAGTTGTGTGGACCTGGGCCTTGCTGGAACTCATGTGGGAACGTTTTTGGATTAACCGCTGACCAATTAATGCTAGTTGGATTAATCACTGTGCGATCACGCCAGCTATTTAAGATCTGCATATTATGCTGCTTTAAATAACTAATATTACGTTTAACCTTAGGGATCACATCGTGCTGTTTGATCGTAATTGGCACGTTCCAGTAAGGATTCACCACCATCGTTGTGATTGAAGATGAGAATAAGTTTGTTGGGCGAGTGTCACGACCAACAATCACTTTAGATTCAAATACAACGTTGCCTTTATCGTACACTTCTAGCTTGTAGTTAGGGATATTTACCCAAATATGTGGACGACCTTCTGCATGTTTGTTTAACGTCGCCACACGTAATGTGTTTAAAGCTAATCGACGAGCGATCTCGTTATATGGCATCACTAACTGCTGAACAGTTGCAGAGCCAATAATACCATCACTTGCTAAACCGTGACGCTTTTGGAATGCCTTTAAGCTTTCAAAAACAGCTCCAGTATTGGTGATTTTCGCTTGATGAGATAAGTGTTCATAGTGCGCTTGATCCATATCACCTAACGTATAAAGCACTTTCACCAACTCGTGACCATGAGGCATTGTGTCACCTTTACGGTAAACTCGAGTAAAGTCAGATGCTTTTAATGTATGTGCAGGAAGGCTTTGGAACTTAGCGATCATTTCCATCGTTGGTTTAAATGAGATGTAACCAGGACGGAATTGTTCAAGCTTACCCATAGACATTGGGTAAGCATCTACGCCTGTTGCGTAATCTTTCATCACCCTGCTCATTTGCACAGGCTTTGATAGGAACAATACATTACGGTGGGTCGCAATGTAGTTTTGAAATGCACGATACACATAGTAGGTATCAGTCGCTAACAGATCGTAAGCTTGATCGTTATGCTCGCTTTCTAGCTTATCCATTTCAGAGATACGCTGTGCTAAACCAGGTAGCATCTTTGTATCAGCAACCGCTTTTAGTTGTAGCTCAAATTCATCGCGTAGCGCTTTATCATGCCAAATTGGGTAGAACTTATTTTCAGCATAAGCTTGCTCAATTTGTGGCTTGAAACACACTTTGCTTACCGCATCAGCACATAGTGTTCTTGTACTTAATACACTTTGGTTATTCAAAGAAGACCAATCAACAGTGCCTGCACTAACAGGAGCCTCTCTATCATTTACAGGAGGAAGTACTACTGAGTCTGCTTCTGGTCCAGTAACTTGAACATAGTTATGTGGTGCTACAGGTGTTGCCAATTCAACTGCATATGCACTACCTGGAAGAATCAGAGATAAAGCAAGAAGCTTACTTAAGCGTTGAGTGCCAACACGCTGAGGATTTAACATCTTCAAAGCGATCCTTATCTAATAAAAGAAGACTGATATCCGTATTTCAATAACCAAACGCACATTGACAAGTAACGCTCATACATACGGTACATAAACGATATCGTCTTTAATAAAGCCGATAACTGTATATTTAGACAAATTTTTGATTTCGATACAATTCAAATAACGCAACTTTAAATATTAATTATCCCGTATCAAGATTTTTTATGTT
>NZ_SSMG01000059.1 GCF_009873615.1 Photobacterium lucens | reverse complement strand
CGTTCGTCTAGAGGCCTAGGACACCGCCCTTTCACGGCGGTAACAGGGGTTCGACTCCCCTACGGGACGCCACTTCTTTCATCGGAAGTAAAACGATGGGCGATTAGCTCAGTTGGGAGAGCACCTCCCTTACAAGGAGGGGGTCACTGGTTCGAGCCCGGTATCGCCCACCATCGATGGGGTTATAGCTCAGCTGGGAGAGCGCCTGCCTTGCACGCAGGAGGTCTGCGGTTCGATCCCGCATAGCTCCACCA
>NZ_SSMG01000058.1 GCF_009873615.1 Photobacterium lucens | reverse complement strand
TCATTTTATAGCGTTTCTTCAGCTTCATCAGAAATCGATAGTTTGATGTCGATGGATTTAGATGAGTTAACAACTCAGAACGTGACAGTCACAACGGCAGCTAAAAAAGAGCAGTCGCTTAATGAAGTACCCGCTGCGTTATATGTGATCACCAATGAACAAATTCGCCGTAGTGGCGTACGCTCTATTGCCGAAGCTCTCGCATTAGCACCCGGAGTACAAGTAACCAAGATCAGTGAATTTAATTGGCAGGTTTCTCTGCGCGGTTTAAATGAAACGCTTTTTAATAAATTGCTGGTGATGGTGGATGGACGCAGCGTCTTTAGCCCTCTCATGTCAGGTACTTTTTGGCATACCATTGATACGATTTTAGATGATATTGATCGTATTGAGATCTTACGCGGTTCTGCTGGCACGATGTGGGGGGGGAATGCGACCAATGGTGTTATTAATATTATTACTAAAAATAGTAATGAAACCTTAGGTCAGTTTTTAGAAATAGCGCATGGTCAATATAATTATAAAGAAGCAGACTACCGTTATGGTTTTCAATTAAATGATTTCACAACAGCAAGGTTATCAGTAAAAGGTGTTCAATCTGATTATTACTCATTTAATGACGATGAGTGGAATAATTATAATGTTGCGTTTCGTACCGATTATATTGAAGAAGATCAGTTCTTAACTTTCCAATTAGGTGGTTACCATACGAAGTCAGAGCATTTTAGTTGGTATACCTATGATATTTTGGATAAGCCTGTTCATCCTTTGTATCCTAATACAGCGATAGTAGCGAACCCTTCACTATTAACAGATTATTCTCGTGGTGTTTATTCGAGTCTTAATTTTGGTAAGAGGGTGGGTGATACTCAATATAAGGGGTCATTATGGGCAGATACTAATTCACGTACAGAGCCAACAGCGAATGGTAAATACAGTACGGTGAATGGTGATGTATTAATGATCACTAAATTGAACGAACAAAATGAATTAACTCTAGGTATTGGTGCGCGTTCTACTCGCTTAAAAATTCCAACGGCTAAGCACGATTATTATACTGATATGCAGCCTTATCAGCGCATAACATCAGATCATGTGCAGAGAGAGCAGATCTACAATGTGTTCTCGCAGTTAGAAACGCAACTGACAGATAAAGTCACATCAAGCCTTGGGGTTAAAGTTGAGCATTTCACTCGTAATCATACAACTGAAGTAGAACCTCAATTAAGACTGCATTATAAAGCAACGGATGATCATCAATTATGGACGGGAATAGGTCGTGCCGTAGTGACGCCATCTGCAGTTGACTCAACAACAGATATGTTTGTTTTAGGTAATGCGATAGCTGCTATTCCCAATTGTGATTTATCTCAGCACCCATCGTGTGTGGGTATTTATCCTGCGATGAATTATACCGCTGGCAATGAAGATCTAGACAATGAGTCAGTCGTGACTTGGGATGTGGGTTACCGTGGTAAATTGACTGATACATTCTCTCTTGACGCCACTATTTTTTATAGTGAATACGATAACTTACGTATGATTGATGATGGTCGTTGGATATGTACTTATGGTTACTGTGAAGATGGTACTACGTTACCTGGAGGTACAGCTATTTTCCGAAATAGTTACAGCGATAACTTAAAAGCGCAAAGCTATGGTGCTGAGTTAGCTTTGTTCTGGCAACCAACAGAAGCGATCAATTTTAATACCTCATACAGTTTTATTGATACCCAATCAGAGTGTGATTCACGTTACAGAACTTGTGATACGTACCTCAATGGTGGCTATAAAGCATTATATGATCATCAGCCAAATCATTATGGCTCTATCCAAATGATGTGGACGCTTAATCCACAATGGCAAATTGATTGGTGGTTAAAGCATAAAGGATCAGTGTCATCATCATTGGAATATTATGAAGCGCCAGCTATTACCACGATGGATTTGCGCGTTGCATGGCAGCAAAAACACTCGTGGCCGTTAGTAGAGTTTGTTGTTGATGGCTTGGGTAGCTCGACTTATGAAGATATGCCCAATAAAGCACTGTTAGAAGAAACGGTATTTATGCGCTTGTCGTGGACAAAACTATAGTGGGGCGGAATGCAAAGTAACGATTGCACACCGAGCAATATGATGAAACAGATAATGGTGGGGCTTTTTGTTAAGCCTTACCATTTTTGCCGTCTGTACACTTTGTATTTTATGGTGGCTTTGGCATTTTTTATCAATGTCTTAGTCCATAAAGCATATGCTAATAATGCTGCCGATTATGAAATTTCAGCCGTGTATATTTATCGTTTTTCGCAATTTATTACGTGGCCGAAAAAGAGCGAAAAATTGACTTACTGCACACTCGGTACTGACAAGGTAGCATTAACCTTAAGTCGATTACTGAAAGCGAATCATAGTGGAAACAACATCGTTACGTTAACGAATATCAATCAAATTAACCAATGTCATATTGCGTATATTTCACCTCAGCGAGAACTCGATCTTAATCAGATCCCTATTAAGCAAGGGGTCTTAACAATTGGTTCGGGTGAAGCATTCTTAAATAAAGGTGGCATGATTGAACTGCGTTCAATGGATAATAAAGTGCGCCCAGCTATTGCATTAACACATGCTAAAAAAGCCGAACTTTTGATTAGCTCCAAGCTATTAAAAATCGCGATTCTTCCGACGCTAGAGAAAGACGATCACAAAGGAGTGCAACCATGAGTAAATCTTGGATGAACGCACTTTCTTTTAATCAGCGTTTATATTTACCGCTCGTGTTTTTTGTTGTTTCACTATTTTTGGTATTCCAAACATTAGGCTCGTATAAATACATTGAAAGTGAAAAGCAGAATCTCGTTAATCGTACAAATATTCTGGCTACAGGTATTGGTACAAACTTAACGGCAGCGATTCAGTTTGATGATCCATTAACAGCGAATGAGATTTTATCCGCATTTTGTGCTGATCCTATGATTGTGTCTGTTTCGGTGATGAAAGATCTGAAAACAGTATTTGCTAAATTTCAGAATGAAGAATTGCCCGTGGTTATACCAACCGAAGCTGAAAAGACGATAGCTCATCGTGAAGGGCATGTATTTAGCCATAATCATTTGTTTATGGTGGTACCGATTTATATTGAGGGTGAACAATTAGCAACATTGAATATTGTGGTTTCGCTCTCGGTACTTGAAGATATTAAGGCCTCACAAATTGAAGTCAGCATGTACTTATTGGTGACACTCGTCTTAGTCAGCATCTTTGTTGTTCATCGTCTACGACATTGGATGATCAGCCCAATTCGTCAGCTAAACGATGCAATGATCAATGTTATTCACTTTGATCAAACGGACACGATTGAGCAGTCCTCAGCGTCAAAAGATGAAATTAGTGCGTTAATTGATTGTTTTAATACGATGATTATTAAACTTAATCAACGTGAATCAAAGATTAAGCATACGATCTCTCAATTGGAGAATGAAAAAGCGTTTGCTGATGATGTGATCAGTACGGTTCAACATGCTTTATTAGTTGTGGATCGTACGGGGCGTATTTTGTTAGCAAATGAGAGTTGTAGTTCACTTTTTCCTTATTCGCCTCAGGCACTGCAAGCTCGTCATATAAGTAAGGTGATCAATCCTATTGAGTCCGATACGTTCCAGAAGCAGCTACAGGCAGTGCTGAAAGGTAACGCACAATTTAATCATGAGCTAATTAAAGCCAAAAATGGCAAAGGAGCCGCCATTTATCAAGTTGTGAGTCAGCCTTTGCCGCATAAACAACAGATTTTATTTGCCCTTGAAGATGTTACTGAGAAATGTCATGCGGAGCGCCAGCAACAGTTAGCGGCAAAAATATTTGAAAATAGTAGTGAAGCGATTCTGTTACTGGATAGCCGTGGTCATATAGAAATGGTGAACCGTGCTTTTAGTCGTTTAATTGGTTTAAAGCGTTCAAAGTTGGTTGGTAAATATTATCGCTCAGTAATAACAGCATCAGATAATTTACCAATGAAGAAAGAGATCATGATGGCGCTGTCATTGCATCAACAATGGCAGGGGGAGTGTGCGATCTATAATCGCCAGCGTAAAGTATCGATCCCATTACAATTAAAAGTTAATCAGATCATTGATAGTGATACACAGGCAAGCCAGATTGTCATCATGGCATCTGATATGAGTTCAGTGAAAGAAGCCCAGCGATTAGCCCATATTGCACAACATGATACGTTAACTCACCTACCGAACCGTGAATTTTTACATCGTTATCTGATTGAGCAACTGTCAGCGACTCGTGTTGAAACCATGGCTGTGCTGTTTATTGATTTAGATGGCTTTAAGTTTGTGAACGATACTTATGGGCATGAGATTGGTGATCAGGTACTGCAAATTGTGGCGAAGAAATTGATGATGAGCATTCGTCAAAATGACATTGTCACTCGATTAGCAGGGGATGAGTTTGTAGCGGTGTTAAATCCAGTGAAAACTCGAGAGCCTATTTTGAAAATTGGTAGCCGTATAATTAATAACCTGTCACAGCCGATAAATATTAAGGGACATATTATACATGTAGGGGCGAGCATTGGTTGTTACTACATTGAACCTGATGATGTGACGGGTATTGATAGCGTGTTGCACTGTGCTGATATGGCAATGTATCAATCGAAGATGCAGGGTAAAGGACGTATTACTGAATTTAATCGTATTAGCAACGTTGAATCAGCATAACCGGATTTAAAAGAAAGAGTATCTTGCGTCCTAATTTCTGCAAGTAAGGTGTAAGAAAAACAAATAAGATGTAAGAAAAAAGAGAGGGCGCAACTTTCGTTGCGCCCTTTGGTCTTACTTGCAGCTATCCCGCTACTATGGTGCTCCTTGCCTCATTCCTTTGACTGCTGTAATCCGTCAGCATTATCCTTTTTACTTCTTCCTGAAGTGGTTCCTGTGGCTTCCGTAACCCGTTACAACGTCCTGTTATAACTCTCTTCTCTTTCCTTAGAGGTGTCCTTTACTTCTTCTTGAAGTGTTCCTTGTGTCATCCCGACCAGTAAATATCCTATTTACTTTTTACTGCTTCCAGCAGTTTCCTTCACAGTCCTTGTCTGATAAACCATCCTAGTTCATCACATCTCATCCTGAGATCACCAACATCCTTGGTTCCAATCCTGTTCCGTTATGTCATTTCCCTCTGACACTGTAAATATTAGGTAAAGCCAAGCGTAAAACCTAGATACTTAGTCATAAATACTTTTTATGCTGTCATTTTTTGATTTTTATGCTTTACATTTACTTTATTAAAAACAAGTAATTATGAAATTTAATAAGAAGTTTTAGATCATATTATGCGTGATTATCCTAATTGTTTGTAAGAGATCTCTTACAAGGTACGAGGATAAAAGAGAAGTTTTAAACGCGGTTTAAATTAACAAAAGAAGTATGCTGAATTTACATTGCTATAAAATACGATTTTTCCCCTATGTTAAAGTTAACAAAGAAAATAGAGGGGAATTTTATGAAACACATTTTGTTGCTAATGGGGTTATGTGTCACTTTCAGTGCTTCTGCTATGGATCAGAATCTATATAACACATTAGGGCAGATTGTGTATGTTGAACATGATATGGGGCGAGATTGGGTTATAGCAGATGACATACATTGCTATAGTGAAAAGAATGAGATGCAATGTCGCTACAAAGAAGGCACGAAACAACGTTCGGTTGAAGGTGAACTTGCCCAGCAACTTGTGACTGCACTTCAGCCTTTTCTTTCTCTGGATGCGGCAGAAAAAGATAATGTTCAGCAGGCTACGGTGAAAATGGCGAAGTGTTTAAAACAACAGACAAAAAATAATTTTGGTGAACCTGTTGGGGATTATCAATATCAATGCTTTATTGAAAAGTAGATATACCCAGCCATTTAAGTTACTTGGGCATAATATTCATTATTCATCT
>NZ_SSMG01000006.1 GCF_009873615.1 Photobacterium lucens | reverse complement strand
TCAGTAGTAGTGTTACCGCATAGGTGAAGCAAGTAATGTCGTCGGTTCTCATGCTGATATACGTGGATTACTNGGCGTTGATATGACCCCCACTGTCAATTAAAACGTAGAAGTTTCTGCTCCCACATTTCCAGAGCCTTACTTGTAAATCAGTAGTAGTGTTACCGCATAGGTGAAGCAAGTAATGTCGTCGGTTCTCATGCTGATATACGTGGATTACTCACCATTGGTGAGCAGAGCCTACCTTACTTATTCCGTCGTGGCACCTGTCTTCAGTCTATGCTCGTGGTTCAATACAGCTTACGCTCTATTGCCGTCCTAACGCCGTCGGTGGTTGTGCCACACCCGATGCTTCATCCTTTGCGATAACACTAATTCGTTGTTCATGCAGGTAACCTTGCGATGCGCGTTTTGGGATCAACGTCGCTTACGACAACCTCTCTTGCGATAGCCCAGATATAGGCGATCATTTCTCTAGCGATAGCCACGACCACAACATTCCTATGTTTACCTTTTTGAAGCAGTCGTTGGTAACGTCGACATAATCGTTGCTGTGCTTGCCAAGCAATATCAACGATTTCCTTGGGCAGTCCTTCTTGCCGCAGCTGGAGCTCTACAGAGATATTGGCTTTATGCTTGTAGGTATGTGCACCCTCCACCAATAGTCGTCTTGCTCGACTGTTCCCGCACTTGGTTAAGCTGCCTCGTCGAGTTTTGCCGCCACTAGAGCTTTCGGTCGGAACGAGCCCAAGGTAAGCCATCAGCTTTCTGGGATGATCGAACCGCCGTAAATCACCAAGTTCGGCGATGGTGCCGAGAGCGACCAGCAATCGCACGCCTCGCATGGCTTGAACCGCTTTGACCACAGGATAGTATCGCCAATTTTTCACCTGATGGAGCAGTTCATTATCGAGTCGCTGAAGCCTTTGCATTCGTTCACTGATAGTAATGATCATCTCTTGCAGAACGATCTGTTGGCTATGGTGAGGAAGGATGAGGTCTGTCAGCCACCGTAGATGCTTTTTAGACCAGTTGTCATTCACCGTTGCCTGAACATTATTGCGAAGTAGGAAGCCTTTGAGTTGGAACTTAGCGTCCTTAAGATCTTTCATGGCGGTTTCTCTGGCTCTTGAGAGATCTCGTATGGCTTCATCTTCGGCTTCTGGAACGTAGATAGGTGTGAGCTCTTCAGCCTTGAAGAGTTTGGCAAGCTTAGCGGCATCGCGCTTGTCAGTCTTCACTCGGTCACCAGGCTTTTTGGGGATGAGTGATGGCGCGATAACAAAGCAACAGTGCCCAAGGCTTGTGAGCAGGCGATAAGTCCAGTATCCGCATGGGCCAGCCTCGTAGACAAAATGAAAGGTAGCTTTAGGATATTTTGATTGGAGTTGCTGGGCCAATTTAACCAACGCCGACTTGTTAGATTTAATGCGCCCAAGTTGTTGCGGTTGAGCACCACGATGACCTTGTAGAACTGCGACTTGGATAAAGGACTTATGCGTATCTAAGCCAATGAAAATTATGCTATCGTTATTCATGCTAGCCTCCAAATTTAGTTGTTTAGTCACACTAATTATGGCTCTGGCTTTAAGCTAACCCACGATATTGGAGGCTAGCACCTCGTGGGGTCATTATGTCTAGATTTATATGTACCGTAAGGTAACAAGGCCATTAACGTTTTTAATTGGTCAATTACCAAAAATAGGCTCTGGCGGTGTTAATATTTCAGAGGTTGGCGATGCTGAAGGTGAGGTGTCGTTATTAGCCTCAGAATTAAAAAAAGCTGATGAATGTATTCACAATACTGAAAGTAAACTGCAAGGCTTAAATCGAAAGTTACGAGAACAAGCGGATGATTTAAGTGAAGCGATCAAAATAAAAGCGGAATTTATGGCAAATATGAGTCACGAAATCCGTACCCCAATGAATGGCGTGCTTGGCTTTGTCCAATGCCTAGAAGAACGAAAATTGGATAAGGAATCTCGTCGTCAGGTTGGCTATATCAAAGAATCAGCGTACTCATTATTAGTGATCATCAATGAAATATTGGATTACTCGAAATTAGAATCAGGTAATGTGGAATTACATTTAACACCTTTTGCTTTTAATCCATTTGTTCATAGTTGTATTACACCATTTATTCATCAAGCCAAAATAAAGAAGATCCATGTTTCAACAGAAATCGGAGACGACATTGCGTCTAGCTTTATTGCTGATGAAGGGCGTTTACGTCAAATACTGATTAATTTAATTGGGAATGCGGTTAAGTTTACTCATAAAGGCTCTGTAACATTAAGTGTTGAACGTTTATCTTCGCCAGTACAACAGTGTGAAGAATTAAGGAAATATAACGATAAACATATTCAGTGGTTACGCTTTAAAGTGATAGATACCGGGATTGGTATAGCAGAAGAAAAATTAGCATTTATATTTGATTCATATAGACAAGCAGATGGTTCTATTTCTCGTCAATTTGGTGGGACAGGGCTAGGTTTATCAATCTCAAACAGCTTGTGTAAGTTGATGTTTGCAGAACTTAAGGTTGAAAGTTGTGTTGGGAAAGGGACGACATTTTGGTTTGATATTCCACTTAAGCAATCTGATGAAAAACGCTGTGAGAGTAGTGAGGAAAAAACTCAGCAGACTAACTTATCTATGTACGAAGATCGTAAGATTTTGGTTGTTGAAGATAGTATGGTCAATCAGCAATTAATTAAGGCATTTTTAATCTCATTTGGATTAAAAAATATTGCTGTTGTCAGTGACGGATTACAAGCTGTTGAGTATATGATTGAAAACACAGCTGATATTATCTTGATGGACTGTCAAATGCCCAATATGGGAGGGCTCGAAGCCACAGAATTAATACGCGAAATGCAGTCCATTCACCGTCCCGTTATTATTGCGTTAACAGCGAATGTGTTAGAGGAAGAAAAACAACGTTGTTTAAAAGCAGGGATGGATGATTATGTGTCAAAACCTATTGATAAACTCATGTTATATAAAAGTCTGCAACAGGCTTTTAATCATGTGAATGGGGATGATTTAGCAGCAAATATATAAATCAATAGCATAAACTTTATTCACTTTTACCTATTATACCTATTGAAACAAACGATTATTCTCTCTTTTCTCTGTTATATAAACTATTGAACATAGAGCGACAAGACTAATTATCACTTTGAGAGTGAGCGGCTATCTGATAAGTTACGTCCCTGCAAGGTATTCAACTCCATCGAGTAAGTAGAGAGAAAATGGCAGTTTTAGAAATTTTAACCGAACCAAATCCAAAGCTACGCGTTCAAGCTGAAGAAGTAACAGACGTAAAAGCTGAACACATCCAAACGCTTATCGACGACATGCTACAAACCATGTACGAAACGGGTAATGGTATTGGTTTAGCTGCTCCTCAAGTAGGCCGCAAAGAATCTATTATTGTTATCGACTTATCTGAAGAGCGTAATGAGCCACAGGTATTCGTTAACCCTAAGATCGTTCGTGGTGAGAACCCTGTGGTTGGTCAAGAAGGCTGTCTATCAGTGCCTGATTACTACGCAGACGTTGAGCGTTTTGAGAAAATCGAACTTACAGCACTGGATCGCGATGGTAATGACATTCACCTAGAGCGTGATGATTTCCTTGCGATTGCACTACAGCACGAAATCGATCACCTTAAAGGTATTCTATTCATCGATTACCTATCGCCACTTAAGCGTCAAATGGCAATGAAAAAAGTGAAGAAATACTTAAAGATGCAAGAGAAAGCAGCTAAGTAATTCACTATAGTTACTAAAAACGGTGAAAGGTCTTTTCTATTGTTAGTTAAAGCCTTTCACCGTTTTTTTATGTCAGGTTATTCATCCACTTTTTGCTTTTAAATCGATAAATACAAGCGAACCATTTAAATAATGTTTCAGCAAAAAAGAATAGATAAACCCATTGAGGAGGTAGATTAAAAAAGTAAGCTGCAATAAAAGCCAGTGGAATACCAAATGCCCATTGAGTTAAGACGTCTTGGTATAAACAAAACTTCACGTCTCCGCCAGCACGGAGTACACCGACCACCATCGTAGTTGGTAAAGAGCGAAGTACGATGCCAAGTGCAAGTATCGTAATAAAGGTGTGAGATAATAATTCTGTCTCAGGAGAGAGTGCAGGAAATAATCCTAAAATATAACTGCGATTAACAAATAAAACGATAGAAATAAAACAAGTAACTATAATCGCAATGATCACGAGAGCAATGGCTTGGTAATAGGCTTTTTGATAGTTTTTAGCGCCTAAATCATTACCGATGATCACCGCTGATGCATTAGCAATGCCTACTAAAAAACTTAATGATAACGACTCAATTGGTGTCATTACAGATAATGCAGCAAGCCCTTCAACGCCAGTCAATCCCATTATGGCATGGTAGGAAAAGATCCCAACTGACCATAAAAGGAAATTAAATGTTGTTGGAAGTGATAACGCAAAAAATTTCTTAATGTCGTGCAATGATGTAATAACAGAAAAATCGGCACGGTTAATAATTAACAAGTGCTTTTTTACATGAAGATAAGTAATTAACAAAACAACTTCAAATAAGCTACTTAATAAGGTTGCTAATGCAGCACCTTTGATACCAAGGGCGGGTAAACCAAACTGACCAAAAATAAGCACCCAGTTTAAAAAGATATTCGCTAAAATACCGCAAGCACTAAAAAAGGTACTCACTTTAGGTTCTTCTATTGCACGTAAACTGGCAGTGTAACTTACCACGATTGCACTGAATATTAAGCTAAAACCCACAATAGAGAGATAGTCGCTACCTCGTTGAATAACTTCTTGTGATGACGTGGCTAGTTGCATTACTGCGTGAGGGTAGAAATAAAAAATGAGCGCGAAGCCAAAAGCAAAAAGCACTGTAGAGCAGAGACTTAATACAGTACTTCTTTTTACTCCGAGATGTTGTTTCGCGCCCCAATATTGGGCTGATAAAATACCGCCGCCTGTGGCGATACCTGTAAGTAAAATGGTGATGACAAATAATGCTTTTGCTGCAATTCCCATTGCTGCAATATCAACTTCAGACAGTTGACTCAGCATCAAAATATCAATTAATCCTTTGCTGGAAAAAAGAATACTTTGCAGAATTATTGGGGTAGCAATAAAAATAAGACGTTTTAAAAAATCGTGATTAATAAAATCGCCAAAAGAAGGTGAATGAACAGCATCATTTGTCATGGTTTTACCTTAGAGCGATTTATTTAACACGCATTAAATGGTGGGTTTCGTTTTCTAGCATAATTGTCGTTGTTTCTGAACGCTTCATTTCGTCAACAATTTTGAGCATCGAAGGTGAATAACCTGATTTAACCATCCAAGATAAAGGACTGCTAAAGCCGTCTTCACTTATTACATTTGAACCATCACTCACGCCATTCTTATTGATATTAATCACCCAAATACGGTTCTTATATTCGATGCTATCAAGCAATGTCTGTTTCATTTTAGAAAAGAAAGAATGGGATGCTTTCATCATTGACCTCATTAAAGACGTTAGGATGAGGTAACCTTAACATTGTTGAAAACACTTTATGAAGTCTATCTATTTCAAAGTGTTACAAAGAAAAAGATAAAAAACATCAAGAGATATAAAAATTGATATTAAATGCTAATTAGTGGTTTGAGTTTGGTAGGCAGTAGAGAAAAATATAAGAGTTGGATTACTCCAAAATATTTATCCCTTGAAAGTAATATCGTACGTATGGCTGTTTTATAGTTGAAAATGTGACATGAGTCAGTAGAGAAAGACTAAAAGGATAGTATTAGCACTCAACGATAGCGTTAAGTGCTAAGATAATTAAGATTACTGCTGTAACGTACAATAATCAGCTGGCATACCATGTTCGTTATTATCGTGACGTTGTAACGATACTTGGCGACCAAAAATAACTGGCTGGTTATGCTTACCGTGTCCGATGAACGGGAAGTAATAAACAGGCTTATCAAACTGCTCAGCAAAGATCTCTAAAACCTTTTTGTACATTAAGCGATCTTGATCGTTGGGTACCATTTGGTAGTACTGACCAAACACAATCGCATTCACATCAAAGTCTTTTAAGAACAAGAGTTGTTGTAAGTAGCGATCTAACTGACGGTAAGTCACGCCAATGTCTTCGAGCAATAACACTTTATTGGCAAAGTCTGGCTGATATTTCGTGCCAAAGGTTGCGCCAACTAAGGTGTGATTCCCTCCAATCAGTTGGCCTGAAACTGCGGTTGTTTTCGCTAACTCGTTAAGCGGTAATACCGTGTTATAGCTAACACCTTCATGCATGAGTGCTTTTAGATCTGGAATCGGTTGTTCATTACCGCCGTTGGTCGCTTTATTGGTTGATGCATTAATGGCATGAACCGATTGCCAGCCTAATTCATTATTAATAAAGTTATGAATGGCTGTGACGTCGCTAAAACCCACAATGGTCTTTGGTTTAATTTCACGAAGCTGCGTTTTATAAGCGTGTAAATATGGCAACAGGTTTAGTGCACCGCCGCCGCCTCGGAAAAACCACAATACATCAATAGTGGGATCAAGCAGGGCGGTGATCAGATTATTGGCACGCTCTTGATCGGTATTGACGTAACCTAAGTCTGAAATCACTTGATTTAAGTATTTGGTGGTGACCATGTAGCCGTGATCGATAAAGGTCTTTACCACATTATCGACAGTTTGCTCATCATATTGGGTTGAGCAGGAAATCAGGGCGACTTGGTTAAATTCTTTTGCGCAAATAAGATCGGAATCTAACGCATTATTTTTCATTGTATTCATATATTAGATTGTTCTCTAATTGAGCATATTCACTGTTTAAGCACAGTTAAATTGTCTTTTATCATGACGATAATAGTGAGTATAACAAACTGTTTATTCACTATTTTAAGCCATCGTCAGAAATTAGTTTGCCGGATAGATCGCACCGAGTGTAGTTAAACGAGATGCACCAGTAACTTCAGGTAAATTGCCAGATAAGCCATGCAATGTACGATAGCCCAGCCATGCAAAAGCCATTGCTTCCATATTATCGCTATCCACACCTCGCTCGCTGGTGGTAGTCACGGTCCAATTTGGTAGCAATGCGGTTAAACGTTGCATTAATAGTGGGTTATGGGCTCCGCCACCACAAACTAATAACTCGTTTGGCATGTTATCAGGCGTGTCTTGGGCTGTTTTACTGACATCATTAGCAATAGTTATAGCAGTGAATTCAGCTAATGTTGCTTGTACATCTTGTAGCTCGATAATCAAGCCAGTTAAATGCTGCTCTAACCACGGTAAGTTAAACAATTCACGTCCAGTGCTTTTAGGGGGAGTTAGGGCTAGATAAGGCTCTTGTAATAGGCGAGTTAATAGCTCTGAATTTACTGTGCCTGATAGTGCCCATTGTGCATTTTTATCATAGCTTTGTTGAAGATGTTGGTTGATCCACGCATCCATCAACATGTTGCCAGCACCTGTATCAAAACCAATCACAGGTTTATTTGGTGTCAGTACGGTGATATTGGAAATACCGCCAATATTTAAAATCACACGGTTAATGTGTTTATCGCTAAATAATTGCTGGTGGAATGCGGGGACTAAAGGCGCGCCTTGACCGCCAAATGCCATGTCTTTACGACGAAAATCAGCAACCGTTGTTATACCTGTTTTAGCAGCAATGATATTGGCGTCACCTAATTGCATGGTAAAAGGATAGGCTGAATCAGGCGCATGAAACACGGTTTGTCCGTGACTGGCAACGGCCTTAATGGCACTTGCAGGTGTTTGTGTTTTTTCTAGTAAGGCATTAACGGCATCGGCAAAGAGATGACCCAAACGATGATCAAGTTCGCCAATCTGCTGTAGGTTTGTGCTTTGACCGATACAAACATCCAGTAGGGCTTGTTTTAAGTCTTTTGGCATTGGGTAATCATGGTTAGCTAACAGTTTGATGCTGCTATCATTCATTTCAACCAGAACGGCATCCACGCCATCCATGCTAGTGCCAGACATTAGGCCAATATACTTTTCCATCACACATTCCATACAGTTCTAAGGTGGTAAACACACTTTAGAGCTAACCGAATAAGAATGAAATCAGTTTTAATGTTATCTGTTGATATTAAAAGGTGATTGGTTAATCAACGAGCGGAAAAACAACCGAGATAGCGGTCAAGTTTTTCTAGTACTAAGCAAACCTACACACTTTGTTTGGATAAAAAAGCCGCTGTCAAAAGCGGCCTTCTTAATTATATGGAAAGTAGATAGATTAATGCAGGATGGGTGAATGACTTTCCAAACTTTGTACACCCTGTGTGGCGACCACAGACTGCATTTTGCTAGCAAAATTCATTAATTCAACGCTCACTGGTGAACGAGCAATCAATTCCTCTTGGGCATTGGTAATTTCAATAGCGTGGCCTGTTGTACCGTCTTCGTATGTTCCTGATATAAAGTGAATCGAGGTATTAATTAAGATTGAGTGTCCGTACTCTTTTTCTACTAAATTAAACCAGTACATCAATTCATCGTGATTTTCGATAACTTTAGCATTCATTTGCTCTGTCCTTGATGTATATATGCATTCTCACCTGTTGTGCGCATAAAAATGCTTTTATTTATAATTACTTAGTGTCATTAGAGTATCAGCCATTCTGCTCATTTTAGCGATCTTAAGTTCCCTAAATACGGGTTCTAACGTTCAAAAGGAGAGATTGCGCATATTCTTCAATTCACAGTGAAATTAAAGTGTCAAATTTGAAGTAAAAAAGTCGATCACCGCACGTATGCGAGCAGGCATAAATTTGGTTTGCGCGTATTGAAGTGCTATATCTCCGTGGTAGTTACCCCGTATAGTCCAATCAGGTAATACCTGCACGACATTACCCGCCATTAAATCATGTTTGATCACAAAGTCAGGAAACAATCCAATGCCTAAATTATCTTTCACGCCCTTTAAGCGCATTTGCGAGTGGTTCACGGCATAACGACCTGTAACAGCAACGGTGATTTGCTCACCATCTTTATCAAAATCCCAAATATGGTCTGTATTGGTTTCACCTAAATATAAACAATCATGTTGCTTTAACTCACGAGGGTGAGCGGGTATGCCACGCTTAGCAATATATTCAGGGCTAGCACACAAAGTTAAATTTACTTTGCCGATTTTCTTTAATACTAACCCTTCAGATGGACGTTCGGTTAAACGAAACACCACATCAATACCATCAGCAATAATATCAATTTCGCCATCACAAGCTTTTAGCTTTAAATTCACTTCTGGATATTGTGTTAAGAAAGATTTAACTAAAGGTTGAAGCACGATACTCATAAAGGCTTTGGGGGCTGCAATGGTCACCGTACCTGATGGAATGGTGTGTTCTGAACTTGATATCTCTATCGCTTCTTTCGCAGCATCGATCATTTGGGTGCATTGCTTATAGATACGATTGCCTGACTCACTGATCACTAATTTACGCGTGGTGCGTTCAAGCAGTTTAACTGAGAGCGTTTTCTCTAACCTTGCGATCTGCTTACTGAGTGCCGATGGGGTGACGCCTAACTTGCGCGAGGCCGCAGTGTAACTACCTTCATCGACGATCACGATAAAAGTCGCTAAGTCTGGCATTAGTGCGATGAGTTTATGTGTATCCATTTATTTGTGCCTACAGTTCAATAATCATTTTCCACCGCGGGGGATAATAGTTGTTTTTGGTATGGATTAGAATGGCAATATTAGCTTGTAGTTATCCGTATTGGATTTATTGCTAATTAGGCATAAAAAAGATCGGAAATTTGGCATAGATACGATTTATGTTCGATGATTGTCGCTATGATGCATGTTTTTATCATGTGACGATAATGTTGGATTTAAGCGCGTAATCTACCAACACATTCAGAATAATAATACTGTGAGGGACATCATGACTTCTGCATTCTATACCCAAATCCAACAGCAACTTGAAGATGTGAAAAAAGAAGGATTGTACAAATCTGAGCGTGTGATCACGTCTGCGCAACAAGCATCAGTATCAATCCAATCGGGTGAAGAAGTCTTAAACTTTTGTGCCAATAACTACCTTGGTTTAGCCAACCATCCTGATCTTATCCAAGCTGCAAAAGAGGGCATGGATGAGCACGGTTTTGGTATGGCATCGGTACGTTTTATTTGTGGTACGCAAGATGCGCACAAAGAGCTAGAGCGTAAGTTATCTGATTTCCTAGGTATGGAAGACACGATCCTTTACACATCGTGCTTCGATGCTAACGCAGGTTTGTTTGAAACCATTCTTGATGCAGAAGATGCGATCATTTCAGATGCACTAAACCATGCTTCAATCATTGATGGCGTACGACTATGTAAAGCGATGCGTTTCCGTTATGCCAACAACAACATGAGTGAGCTTGAGCAACAATTAATTGCAGCGAAAGAAGCAGGTGCGCGTAATACGCTTATTGTGACAGATGGTGTGTTCTCTATGGACGGCGTAGTCGCAAACCTACCTGCAATATGTGATTTGGCGGAAAAATACGGCGCATTGGTCATGGTGGATGATTCTCACGCCGTGGGCTTTATGGGCGCAAATGGTCGTGGTACGCATGAATACCATAACGTGATTGATCGTATCGACATCATCACTGGTACGCTAGGTAAAGCAATGGGTGGTGCATCAGGCGGTTACACAGCAGGTAAAAAAGAGGTGATTGACTGGTTACGTCAGCGTTCACGTCCGTACTTGTTCTCTAACTCAGTCGCACCTGCCATTGTGTCTGCTTCTAACCGTGTTATCGATCTACTAGCAGAAAGCGGTGAGCTTCGTGATCGCCTATGGGAAAACTCTGCACACTTCCGTAAGCGTATGACAGAAGCCGGCTTTACAATGGCTGGTGCTGATCATGCGATCATTCCAATCATGCTAGGTGATGCAAAAGTCGCAGCAGAATTTGCTGAACGCGCGCTTGCTAAAGGTATTTACGTGATTGGTTTCTCTTTCCCTGTTGTACCAAAGGGTCAAGCACGTATTCGTACTCAAATGTCTGCGGCACATTCTCCAGAGCAACTTGATAAAGCCATCGATGCATTTATCGAAGTAGGTAAAGAGATGGGCATCATCTAATTAACTAGATTTACAGTCTTTCTCGTTAAAAACAGACAAAGGTTATATCGCTACCACTGCATGGGTGAACACAAAAATAACAAGTTGCAGTGGTAGTTAGGACGCTGAAAAGCACGTTATATCCAAAGAAATAAGCGAATTACATAATGAAAATTAAAGCTCTTTCTAAATTAAAGCCTGAACAAGGTATCTGGATGACTGAAGTAGACAAGCCTGAAATGGGGCATAACGATCTGCTTATTCGTATTAAGAAAACCGCGATTTGTGGTACTGACGTTCATATCTACAATTGGGATGAATGGTCACAAAAAACAATCCCTGTACCTATGGTTGTTGGTCATGAATACGTAGGTGAAGTGGTTGATATGGGGCAGGAAGTGCGTGGCTTTAACGTCGGCGATCGCGTTTCTGGTGAAGGTCATATCACATGTGGTCACTGTCGTAACTGTCGTGGCGGTCGTACTCACTTATGTCGTAACACTATCGGTGTTGGTGTAAACCGTGAAGGTGCATTTGCACAATACCTTGTGATCCCAGCATTTAACGCCTTCAAAATTCCAGATGACATTTCAGATGACGTAGCGTCTATTTTCGACCCATTTGGTAATGCAGTGCACACAGCGCTTTCATTCGATTTAGTGGGTGAAGATGTATTGATCACAGGAGCTGGTCCAATCGGTATTATGGCTGCGGCTGTAGCAAAACACGTAGGTGCGCGTCACGTAGTGATCACAGATGTAAACGAATACCGCTTAGATCTTGCTCGTGAAATGGGCGTGACTCGTGCGGTTAACGTTTCAAAAGAAAACCTTACCGATGTCATGGCAGAGCTTGGCATGAAAGAAGGCTTTGATGTTGGTATGGAAATGTCGGGTAATCCGGCAGCCTTCAACAGCATGCTATCAAGCATGAATCACGGTGGTAAAATTGCACTGTTAGGTATTCCACCATCAGACATGGCAATTGATTGGAACCAAGTGATCTTCAAAGGTTTGATCATCAAGGGTATCTATGGTCGTGAAATGTTTGAAACGTGGTACAAGATGGCAACATTGATCCAATCAGGTTTAGATCTTACACCAATTATCACTCACCACTACAAGATTGATGACTTCCAACAGGGCTTTGATGTAATGCGTTCTGGTCAATCAGGCAAAGTGATCCTTGATTGGGAATAATAGCCTAGCCATTTTGCTCGATTACTAAAATAGCGAAACATAAACGAAAAAAAGCTGCACAGCCATGTGCAGCTTAAATCGAACATCGAATATACGTCATTATTATTTATCAGCTTATTTTTTATAAGCTTGGAATTGGATCCGGATTGCCATCAGGATCGTTGTTTACGTAACCACTCACGTAATAGCTATTGATGATTGCTAAGCCACAGAAGTGTGGTGCCGCCATTGAAGTCCCGCTAAGTGTTGTTGTACCACCGCCTGTTTTGGTTGATAAAATACTGACGCCTGGAAGAGCAAACTCAACGACAGAACCGTAATTAGAGAAGGTCGCAAAATTGTTGTAACGGTCAAACGCTGAAATGGTGTAAACGTTAGGGTGGGTTGTACTTGCTGGGGTATAGTTTTGTGCATCATCAGCACTGTTACCTGCTGCAATAGCGAAGATAATACCTTTACTTGCCGCTGCTTTAATTGCTGAATCTAAAGCACTTGAGAAACCTTGTGCACCTAAACTCATGTTGGCACAATCACCGTAGTTACCATGTTGGTAAACATGATCGACACCTGCAATCACACCTTCGATAGTACCGCTACCAGTATCTGAAAGAACTTTAATTGGTACAACCGTAGCACCTGCTGCAACACCAACCACATCATAACCATCCAGTTTTGCAGCAATTGTACCTGCGACATGCGTACCATGTCCGTTACCGTCTTCAGTTGTATTGGTACCTACAAAACTTGCACCACGAGATACATCAACATTTAAGTCAGGGTGCGTGCTATCAATACCTGTATCAATGACCCATGCAGTACCGTAGTCAACAACTTGGTGACCGACACGCTGTACACCCCAAGGTACGACTTCAGGATCACGTACTGGTTCCGGCTCTGGCGTTGGCTCTGGTTCAGGGGTTGGTTCTGGCTCCGGCTCAGGTGTTGTACCACCGTCTTTATTTTTCCCGCCTTTACCATGTCCGCCTTTTTCTTTGTCAGGGCCATTTCCAGGTTTATCAGGACGAGCAACAAGGGAAACAGGAAGATTTTTTTCGATATGAGAGATATCAGGGAAGCGTTCTTGTAATTGTTTTAGTGCCGCTTCTGGAAGATTAATCGACATACCTTTAATAGCATGGGTGTAGTTATGGCGAATTTTACCTTTGCTACTCAGTACAGCTTTTGCAATCTCAGAACGTTTGTGCTCGGTAATATTGTCATCAAATTGGATGATGTATTGGTTATGAGTCGAAACAGAAATAGGGTTAGCTGACAGAGGTGCTGAAATTGAAGCGACTAATGCAGCTGTAAATACAGTGATACGATTCATTTTTCATTGTCCAGTAAAATTAATATTGTGAAGCTCATCACAGTAGACCGTGGGTGTTTAAATTTAATTTCGAAAAAACCGAAAAAAATTAGAAAAAAAAGTTATTTTTTGTAGGTGACTGAATTGAAAAAAGAATAAATCGTAAGTTTTTTGAAATAAATTCGATTTTAAAACCACTTTTAAACATGAACGCTGTTTTAAATCTGAGAATAAAACGCTAGGTGTGGTTGGAGTATATGAGTCGAGCTGTGAGGGTGAACGATTGCGCTTTAAGGGGAGGTAAAGCGAGTGCCTCAGCGTTGTGAATCGCTTAATAAAAACGCATAAAATAGCGAATGAAGTAAATTGTTTATCAGTTATTGAAGCCTGCCTTTATACTTATAGCAATCCCATTAATCTCCATTAGGAATGCTAATGCAAGAACAACAACAGAATGCTCAACCTGCTAAGAAAGAAAAAGAATTAACCCTAGAGCAACGACTATTACAGAACAACCCACTTCATGGTTTAAGCCTAGAGAAAATGCTAACTGAGCTTGTTGAACACTATGGTTGGGAGATCTTAGACACGGCGATGCGCTTTAACTGTTTCAACACTAAACCATCGATTGCCAGCAGTGTGAAATACCTGAAAAAAACACAGTGGGCGAGAGAGAAATTAGAGGCATTCTACCTTTCTCGTTTCAAACGCATGCCGCGTCCAACAGCAGCAGAGCGTGAAATTCCGCCTCGTATGCGTACTTTTGCTGATGGCATTGTGCCACGTGAACCAATGGAATTAACCGTTGATTCTATTCTAGCTTCTCAAGCAAAAGCAGCGTCAGCATACAAAGAGCGTGCATCCCGAGGTCGCAGTAATAGTCGTGGTGGTAATCAACGTAGTGGTAGTCGTCCACCACGTCGATAATCGACGTACAAAACAGTAAGTTTGTTTGAATAAAGAAAACGCCTTATTACTTTGATAATAAAATCAGTAATAAGGCGTTTTTGTACTTATTAGTAACGTTTAAAACAAATGACCGTTTAAATTAATCGTTTGTTAATAAGGTTGCGATGCGAGAACAAACAGGAATATTAGTGGCATCTAAGCCTGGTTCAGTGTTGTGGAAATCAAATGCCAATTTCACATCAGGACCAAATACAAGGCAGTGAGTAGAACCACCAAAGTGGAACATACCTAATTCATCACCTTTATCTAAGTGTTGACCTTCTTTAACCGTGATTTCGCAAGATGATACTTCAGCCATACCCACAGCGATAAAGCACATTAAACCAATATTAGGATTATCCGATTCAATAAAGATAATCGCACGTGTTGCCACAGCGGTTAAAAATGGCTGTGAATTGTTTGGTGCACTGTCATCAGCACCATCTGGGTTGCCAAAGCCTTGGTACTGGTTACCTAAGTAATAAGAGCCGTTCACAATGTAGGCTTTTTTCACAGTACCGCTAACTGGGCTATTCCAGCGGTGATAGCTTAATGCACTTAAGAATGCTTGATATACCGTACCACCAACAAATTGCTTCGCAAGTGGATCAAAATCCATCATATTTTGTAGTGAATAAGGTTGACCTTTAAGCCAAAATTCCGCGCTTTCTGCTACATTCTCGACCACCTGAAGCGGGGCAGATTCACAAGCATTGGCAATAATATTGTCGCCTTCAGCAATGGGACGAACACCTTTTACGAATTCACGAGTGAAAAAGTCATCCCAAGATTTAAAGCCATAATACTTATCACTAGGATCACATTGGAAAAAGTGCTCAAACGGCAATGCTTTCAATGCAGGATCGGAAGTTGCTTGGCAAGCGACGCCCACCATTTCACGTTGCGCAGTAGGATTTAACCAGCCCAATACTTTAGGCGTACGGTTTAAATCATCGGTAACCAATACATAACGAGAATCTTGGCTTTCCAAGAACCTTGACCAGTAAGTTAGGATCTTCTTAATTTGTTGGTTAACTAACGCATTAGAAAAGAAAGTATAACCGGCAGGGGTCGCCATTGGCCAATCGAGTAGGGCATTAATCGGAAAACCAATTAAACCACATGGGTTAAGTTCACCGGTTTGCGGATCAGTGTACTCAGTACATTCAGGTGCTTGAGTCATGATTGCGTTTAGCAGCACAATAAATTCATCAAACGATAGCACTTCAGGTGTGCCTAATGGGGTGAACTCTTTTTGGTTGCCAGCGTAGCTAAACATACGCTCTGCAAGCTCTTTGAGTGTTTCATCGTTATCAACCAGATCTTTAAACTCTTGAACAGGTTTAACAAGATCCGTTGGGTTTTGAGTGGCGTGGGCTTTCAAATGCTGAATCCAAGCATTTACATGTGCTTTGCTTTTTGGAAGCCAATTGCCGAAAGAATGCATATCCATAATAACTCTTTATTTATTCATCAATGTGATGCTATTGACTATACGCTTCGGTTTGAGCTAATCATCATACAAATAGTTGAAATCAAATTGCATTAATCCATACTCTGATTTTTTGAACCTAACGGAAGCAATTAGTTAACCTGAAACTGGTTACAATTTAGTTAGTAATTAGAGGTGATGTAAGTCACGGAATCTGATATACTCCGCGCCAATTTAGAGAAAAGTCGCTTGTAGTAAGCGGCTTTTTTAATGCTTGATATATACATCAAAATTGGAACAGTACATTGATTTCAACAGCTAACATCACAATGCAATTTGGCGACAAGCCATTGTTTGAAAACATCTCAGTTAAATTCGGTGAAGGTAACCGTTACGGTCTTATCGGCGCGAATGGCTGCGGTAAGTCGACATTCATGAAAATTCTGGGTGGCGAATTAGAACAGTCTGCAGGTACTGTTTCAAAAGATCCTAACGAGCGCATGGCGAAACTAGGTCAGGATCAGTTTGCATTTGAAGAGTACACAGTTGTCGATACCGTTATCATGGGTCACAAAGAACTGTGGAAAGTAAAAGAAGAGCGTGATCGCATCTACGCTATGCCAGAAATGTCTGAAGAAGACGGCATGCGTGTTGCTGATCTAGAAGTAGAATTTGCAGAAATGGACGGCTACTCAGCAGAAGCACGTGCAGGTGAATTACTACTAGGTCTTGGTATTCCTGAAGAGCAACACTTCGGTCTAATGAGCGCTGTTGCACCGGGTCTTAAGGTACGTGTTCTTCTTGCACAGGTACTGTTCGCCGATCCAGACATCATGCTACTTGACGAACCGACGAACAACTTGGACATTCACACCATTGCATGGCTTGAGCAAGTTCTACTTGAGCGCAACTGTACAATGATCATCATCTCGCACGACCGTCACTTCCTAAACAGTGTATGTACTCACATGGCTGACTTAGACTATGGTGCGCTTCGTCTATTCCCTGGTAACTACGACGAATACATGATGGCGGCAGAAGCTGCGCGTGAGCGTCTACTTGCAGACAATGCGAAGAAGAAAGCACAAATGGCTGAACTACAAACGTTCGTAAGCCGCTTCTCTGCAAACGCATCAAAAGCAAAACAAGCGACGTCTCGTCAGAAGCAACTTGATAAGATCCAGCTAGAAGAAGTGAAAGCATCTAGCCGTCAATCTCCATTCATTCGTTTCGATCAGGAAAAAGAACTGTTCCGTAACGCCCTTGAAGTGGAAGGTCTGAAACAAGGTTACGGTGAAAACATCCTAATCAACGGTGTTAACCTGCTTGTTGAAGTGGGTGAGCGCATTGCGATCATCGGTGAGAACGGTATCGGTAAATCAACATTCCTAAACACCCTAGCAGGTGCAATGGAGCCGATGGCAGGTATGGTTAAGTGGTCTGAAAACAATAACATTGGTTTCTACGCACAGGATCACAGCGCTGATTTCGCAGAAGACATGACACTACTAGACTGGATGGGGCAGTGGAAGAAAGATGGCGACGACGAGCAAGTCGTTCGCGGTATCTTAGGTCGTATGTTGTTCTCTCAAAACGACATTAAGAAGTCTGTAAAAGTGATTTCTGGTGGTGAGCAAGGTCGTATGCTGTTTGGTAAGCTAATTATGCAACGTCCTAACATCCTACTAATGGATGAGCCAACCAACCACATGGATATGGAATCTATCGAATCACTTAACCTTGCACTAGAAAACTTCAAGGGTACATTGATGTTCGTATCTCACGACCGTCAGTTCGTATCTTCGATTGCAACACGCATTATCGAAATCACCAAAGACGGTGTTGAAGATTTCCGTGGTACTTACGACGAGTACATTGCGAAGAAAGGTCTAGTTGGCTAAGGTCGTTGATTCAACGATCTAACGCTTAAAAGATAATGAAAAGCCGCCTTCACATAGGGCGGCTTTTTTACAAATAATGCCGAGCTAAACAGCCAATAAAAATTAGGTTAATAGCAATAAGGAAATACGATGAAAATTTGGGTTGATGCAGATGCTTGCCCTAACGTGGTAAAAGAAATCCTATTTCGTGCCGCAGACAGAACCAAAGTCAACGTCACGCTGGTGGCAAACCAATATATCCGAGTTCCGCCATCCCCGTTTATTCGCTCGACACAAGTAGAGCAAGGCTTTGATGTGGCAGATAACTACATCGTACAGCAAGCCGAAGCAGGGGATTTAATCATTACAGCCGATATTCCACTGGCTGATGAAGTGATCACCAAAGGCGCACATGCCTTAAACCCTCGTGGTGAAATGTATACCAAAGATACCATTAAGCAGCGCTTACAAATGCGTGACTTCATGGAAACCATGCGCAGCAGTGGGGTACAAACAGGTGGCCCAGCACCACTTAGCCAAGCGGATCGCCAAAACTTCGCTAACAAATTAGATGCGTTTTTAGCTAAGAATCACAAGCCACAATAATGGCTAAAAATGGAGATAAACGCCGTTTTGTCTCCATATTTCTTCTCTCCATTTCCCTTCTTTTTGTACCTCCGTTATTCCTATTTCGCTTTAAGCGAGATGCTTTTGTTTGCTGGTAATACGATTACCTGTGTATTTATCCAGTTATAATGAAAACCGTAAATTTTGCCGATTAAGTCTCGTTTTTAATCAGAAAATTTTCTTAATTATCTCAGAAGGTGTTTTTAACCTATTGATATTAAATAGCCAATTTTGTCGTTTGTGTATTTAATCCGACGAACGAAATACCATTCTTACTTTTACCAAAGAAAACATATCGATTGAATGTGATTTTTTGCGACTAACACTATGAAACGTAGTGCTTTTATTTAGTAAAATGTGGGTTATTTACAGTATTAATAAAGCGTAAAAGTAAGAATGCTTATTAATATACTGTTATACGACTAAGGAGAAAAATGAAGCCTGATTTACACGGAAGTAGAATTGTTTTGAGGTCAATTCAAACGAATGATTCTGATGATTTGTTTGAAATTTATGGTGACATTCAAACAATGGAATTTGCTTCAGACCCAGTTTTCACATCGGAAGATATGGTAGTTCAGATGCTAGAAAGCGTCGTCCGACTAGAGAAATCAGGTGAATCGTTGGAATGGGCGGTTATGGAGCAAGCGACAAGCAAAGTTATTGGAACCTGCGGCTTACATAGCTTTAGTGATAGCGGTGATTCCTGTGAGGTCGGGTGCTTACTAAATTCATCGTACTGGCGACAAGGGTATATGTCGGAAGCTCTTAGTTTATTATTCTCTCATGCTAAATCTTTGGGCATTGAAAAATTGTATGCCGATATTGATGAGGGTAACTTTAGGTCTCAAGCTTTGTTTAACAAACTGGGCTTCAAAGCTAAAAACGGTCAGTTTCAGCGCTTGCTGAGAGGCATCGTATAACAAACTGTTCAAGAGGGATTCGCAACGCGTGGCATTTTCACTATGCGTTGGTTTTAGTGTTTAAGGCGGTATGCGGCGGCTCTTGTATTGCGTTGCTCACCCCTTAACAGGGCGTTGATATGACCCCCACTGTCAATTAAAACGTAGAAGTTTCTGCTCCCACATTTCCAGAGCCTTACTTGTAAATATCCCTACTTTTCCTAATATCAACCAGCCTGAATAGAGCTGGCTATCTAACAAAGTTATGTCCACAAATGAGTTAGCCATTAAACTAGTTGATCATTATCATGCATTAGATAGCGACTCCCACACAAAAATACCGACCCAAAAGGTCGGTATTTTTATTGGTATCTATCTTACTGACCAGCACAGTCTAGTGATAGTTTGCCATCATCACTACGAGATAGGGTGATAGTGGTGCTCGCTTTTGATGCGCCTTTTGGTAGGTAAACCGCACATTTCTCAAAGTTTGGTACCAGCGACTTATTGATCACCTTTAAAGGTTCTTTCTGGCTATCAACATTCTCACCTGAATACACGGTAATGCTGTCTACTTGTGCCAGCATTTGATCTGAATGTTTTGCAGCAGGTGCAGCGTTAGCGAATACAGAAACCGAACCTAGTGCTAATAGCAGTAAAACTTTTTTCATTTTTATACCTCTAATGATTTGTGTGTCTGTGTTGCGATTCGGTTGCCACTATAACGATGTATTTTAAATAAAGAAATAAATAATTATCGAAAAACGATAATTATTTGTTGTTAAGTTTGTTTTGCTGTTAGGGTGTTATTGCTAATAATCTGATTAATAACACCTTTTTTTGATATCGAATTTTTTGCTGCTTTTATCAATACAGGCGGTGTTTTACTGCTTGTTTGTATAAAACTTCATCACATTTTTGTTTTTAGAAGATGATTTGTGCTTTGTTGATGTTAGGTCGGATGTACTGTTTGGTTTGAGCACTGGTAATTTTATTGAGCGTTTTATAAATTAACCTATTGGGATGTGCTTTTATCTAATGCTTAACAGGGATCTGTTGTTGTTATGTCTACCTTTCTTGCTGGCTTTTCACTTGGCCTGTCTTTAATTTTCGCTATCGGTTCTCAAAATGCGTTTGTGTTAAAGCAAGGGCTGAAGAATCAATATGTCTTTATCATTTGCTTGCTGTGTGCGCTGTCGGATGCGATTTTTATTAGCTTCGGTGTTGCGGGCTTTGGGGTAATTGTGAATAAGTACCCTGAGGTTGAAACCATTGCGCGTTATGGCGGTGCGATATTCTTAACCGTTTATGGTTTGCTGAGTTTTAAATCTGCATTAACAAAGGATCATGCGCTGGTGGCAGGGGATCAATCATCGGGCTCATTAATCAAAGCGGTACTAACGTGTTTGGCGTTTACGTGGCTCAACCCTCATGTGTATTTAGATACGGTGGTGCTGCTTGGCTCTATTTCTACCCAATATCAACCTGATGAGTTTTACTTTGGTTTAGGGGCGGTAACAGCCTCGTTTGTGTTCTTCTTTTCTCTTGGTTATGGGGCTCGATTTCTTGCTCCATTGTTTAAACGCCCAAATGCGTGGAAGGTGTTGGAATTTGCAGTGGGGATCATCATGCTATCTATTGCATTGAATTTGGTGATGATGGCGTAAGTTGTTGAGGATGATTTGCTGGCTTCATGATTGTTATTAACATGAAGCCATTGTTCTTCTTGCTTTGGTTTTAATGAACCACGGATTTTGAAAACACTTGAATCACAATGATCCCTGCAGCGATCAGTGTCAGCCCCATGAGTGCTGGTAGGTCGAGCTTCTGTTGATAGACAAAATAAGAAAGTAGCGACACAAGAAAGATACCACTTCCAGCCCATATCGCATAAGCAATGCCAATGTTCATGGTTTTGACAACTTGTGATAAGCCATAAAAGGAAACCGCATAACCAATAACCACGGCAACACTTGGTGCAAGGCGAGTGAAACCTTCTGATGCTTTCATCATTGTTGTGGCTACGGTTTCGGCGATAATAGAAATTAATAAAATTAGATGTACATTATTCATTTTTTTTACTCATTTAATGGCGAAGCATCGCCGATTTAAGGTGTCGCAATGGTAATTTTTGCAAGAGGTTGCATTGGTACCAAGGTACAGTGACGGGATGGACAATAGTCTGTAGTGTTCGGCTATAGTCCATCGTTAAACCTGGCGTCCAAGCCATCATGATGGCTCGGTGACGAATTTGTGCCGCAAGCCATAGCTCTGGTTTGATCATTAGCTTTATTAGCGTCAACATGCTTGGATTGTTGTCATGTAATACGCTATCTAACGCGGCTTCTAGTGCGTATGCGGTATGGCTTGAGCAGTTATTTGAGGTCAAATTGTAAATAGGGTTACTGCTATTTTGCTGCCAAAACTGCTCTAATGTGTGTCGGTTATATTTGTTAAATTGGATCTGAATATTAGATTCACACCATTCAGCAACTTCTGATTGATAATCTGGTAAATAACGTCCAGCGACATTATTTTCAGGGATCGCTTTTAAGGTGTTGATAAATTCAGTGGGTGAACGCTCTATCTCATCTTTCGGGTATAAGCTCATATACAGCTCTTTACCTACTTCTATAGCGGCATGTCCTGTTGAAATAACCCCAGTGATATCGGTTGCAGCGATATAGCGATTAATGATCGGTCTTGGAATATATGGGTTGTCTGCTGAGCCTTCTGGTGTCCATATATGTACTGTTAGTGGTAAGTCTTGATGCGTGTGCTGTGAACCTGCAAGTGTATTTAAGCTGCTTACGTTATTGTTGTTATTTAAGAGAGGATAAATAGCACTGTTATTTTTTGAAAAATAAACCCTGAACAGAAAATAGATACTTCTGACGCTGCCTGTGATCATAATGAAACCAAGAACGTATGAGATCACATAGTCATTATTCATGAGCAGGAATAGGGCGTATCCAATTTGAACGAAGCCCCATAACATCGCCTTTTTCCAATGACTAAAGCGCACCACGAAAGCTGATGAAATATTAAAAACGCCTACCGCAAAATATACAAGGCCGAATGCTAGTGAGAGTAAGATGTTACTCGATTTCACATTTATTAATGCCACAATGGCACCGCATAGAAAAATAGTGCCTTTAACCAAGATAATGTTTCGCTGAAATCCGAGTACTGTAGGGGTGATCATTAATGTCGTGATGCTTTCAAGTAAAATGAAATAGCAAAAGCCATCAAAGATGACACCGTCGATTCCATCAATAAAAATAGCCATACCCGTGCCTCCCCATATGAAGGAAAGTAGTAGTAAATAAGGCAGTGTTCTTTTTACGAAACTAGAACCTAAAAGAAGTAGTGCTATTTGTAACATTAAAAACCGTTTATTTATTAAGACGACAAGGTGAGCGATGTAAATATAAAGCTATATATCTATTTGTTCGCTTATTTAAAACGCAGTGATTTTGATGCGGATGACATTGCTATATAGGCGTTATTAAATATGGCTATTTGATAATTTTGATGAATGCTAGCGTACAGAAAATAGTGATTCAAGTTGTTGCCATGTTGTTTTGTTTCTGTATTGCTTTGGTTCAGGTATGTGGTTTTTTGTTACGATTTACTGAGGTTTATATTTAATTATTACAGTAAATGTTTAAATAATGGTCAGTAAGTGACTGGAGTTATACGCTTAATTTTTATCGGGCGTTGGGGTAGATATCACGTTAGCTGCAATGGCTGCTGTTTTACGTTTGTATGCCTTGTTATGTAAAAAGAATGACGCTGAAAGTTTGCTGTGTTGTTATCGCTAATGCTTTGGTAAATCAGGCAGTTGGTGGAATGAGAATGGCTTAAAATAGCGGTTGTTTAAGCTTTGAACAAGGCTAGAGAGCAAACGCAAAAAAATGGTATTTGTACTATTATAACACTTGCTATAAATCTCTATCTTGGTGTAATTTCTCTCAACTATTTTTTTTTGGAATTTTGATCATGCCAAAGGCTAGTGAAATTAAAAAATTTGCTGCTGTTGAAATTAACGGTAAAGTAGGTCTTGTTAAAGAAATCAGTAAGCTAACGCCTAGTGGTCGTGCTGGCGCAAGTCTTTACAGAATGCGTATTTACGATGTAGCAACAGGTACTAAGTCTGATGTTAGCTTCAAAGCTGACGAGAACGTAAACCTAGCTGATTTCCGTCGTACTAAAGCATCTTTCTCTTACATCGATGGTGAAGAATACGTATTTATGGATGATGAAGATTACACTCCATACGTATTCAACAAAGAAGCAATCGCTGAAGAGCTTCTATTCATCACTGAAGATACTAAAGGTATCGAAGTTCTTACTGTTGATGGCGCGCCAGTTGCAATCGAACTTCCAGCGACAGTTGAACTAACTATCGTTGAAACTGATCCATCAATCAAAGGTGCTTCTGCAAGTGCACGTACTAAGCCAGCAACACTAACAACTGGTCTAGTAGTTCAAGTTCCAGAATACATCGCGAACGGTGAAAAGATTAAAGTTAACACGGCTGAACAAAAGTTCATGAGCCGCGCTGACAAGTAATAGATTTCTTTTAATCTATTCTGCGTAAAACCAGCCTGTACATTGTGGTTACGAAAGTAACGGCAAGTCGGGCTGGTTTTTTAATGGATAAAATTTAAAGGGAAGTGTGAGTTTATGACGTATCACATTCGTAAAGCAGAGAAAGACGATGTAACTGCTGCTTATTTATTAGAGCGTGAGTTGTTTGGTGAGCATAGCTATCCTGATTTTTTCTTCAGACAAGCGTATGACTGTTGGTCTAATGGCTTTTTAGTTGCAACTACCGAGTCGCAAGCGGTAGTGGGTTATATATTAGCTAGCCCAAGTTTTACAGCTGCAAATGAAGGCGCTCGTGAGGCGTGGATTTTAGGCGTTGCGGTTGATAGTAAGATGCAAGGTCAGGGCGTAGGAAAGGCGTTGTTAAACGAGGCGTTAGCACAGTTAGCGGATTACAATTGCATTTGGTTGACGGTTCATCCTGATAACAAAGCATTAAAGCTGTATGAGTCATTAGGCTTTGTGGTGGTAGGGCAGGAAGATAACTATTTTGGTTGTGTCTCACCACGTTTGAAGATGCGTTTAAGCCGTTAACGTAGCCGTTCGCATTGGTATGATCTATTTATTGCCTGTTGTTATCGTTATAACAGGCAATAAAAAAGGGTACCCTGAGATACCCTTACTTCTTCAACTGTTCGTTGTAGATTATTGTGCTTCTACGTTAGCAGCTTGAGGACCTTTTTGGCCTTGCTCAACGTCGAAAGAAACCTTTTGGCCTTCTTTCAGAGATTTGAAGCCTTCACCAGTGATAGCGCGGAAGTGTACGAATACGTCAGCACCGCCGTTATCTTGAGTGATGAAACCAAAACCTTTCTCATCGTTGAACCACTTAACGATACCAGTTGCTTTAGACATGTGATGTCTCCTGAAAATAATTTTAAATATGTTACTTATGTACAAAAAGAATATTGAAGCGCTTCAGGACAACTGTGTACGTTTGAACAGTGTAACGAAGTTTTTCCTTTCACTTTGTTGCATAAATAGGCCTGCTTTGCAGGACGTTGATATTAAGCCATTTTCATTTTTAAAGAGCAAGTAAGTTACTTGTCTATAAATAGATAATGTGAGCCGTATTACAAAAAAATAGCGAATAATTAATATGAAATTTGTTTTCTATAAAATCTCTCGCTTTAACTGACACTATAATTGCTGATCTGGTTATATGATCAATCTATATAAATGCGTTATAACCTTTCAGTTTTATCGTAAATTGGAGGGTTAGCAGAATATTGTTTTTACTAAGCAGGGACGTGGGAGGATTTTCTTGATGAAAAAAGGGCCGTGATGACCCTTTATTTACGTTGGATATTGATTAACGCTAAGCGTTATTAAGTATTTGGTTATACTTTTTCAACATTTGCTGCTTGTAGCCCTTTTGGACCTTGCTCTGTTTCAAATGAAACTTTTTGACCTTCAGCAAGGGTCTTGAAACCATCACCAGTAATCGCACGGAAGTGTACAAATACGTCAGCACCGCCGTTATCTTGTGTGATAAAACCAAAACCTTTCTCTTCGTTAAACCACTTAACGGTACCTGTTGCTTTTGACATGTTCTCTCCTGAATCAACTTTTACATCAAACATTGTGTTGCCAATATCGGGTTACGACGCTATTTGAGCCTGAACACTTCTATGAAGCTATCCTTCTTCAGATTGCATTGTTGTAAGCGAGTACTGGTCTAATTCAAGAGTAGGCGTTGATATGCTATTTGCAAATAAATTAAGGCTTTTTTTGTGGTAAATTTCACAGAAGATACTGTTTCATTATTGCCGATTACATATGTTGTTTTATTGTCATATTTATCAGTAAAAATAAGTCTGTTTATTGAAAAATATCAAGAAATTGGTAAGTGATTCGTGCGATATTTAAGCGAGAAACACGGGTAGGTGTTCATAGAATCATCATTGAGCATTTAATCATGAGTATTGCTTGAGTTTTCGAATGACTTTCTGATATAACGATTTCAGCAATAAACTGAGACTCGACGGTTATGTACTAGGAAGTGCATTATTCCTAATCCCTTGCATTAAATCAGTTTCACAAGGTTTTATTTTTCAGACTAAGGACAACAAATGAACAACATCCTTGAACTCGTTCGTCAAACACGTCGTAAGAACAAACTAAAACGCGAAATCTTAGACAACGATCGTAAAATCCGTGACAACCGTAAGCGTGTAGAATTGCTAGAAAACTTGATGGACTACATCAAAGCTGACATGAGCCACGACCAAATCGTTGAAATCGTTGAAAACATGAAGGGCGATTACGAAGATCGTGTTGATGATCACATCATCATCAGTGCTGAGCTTTCTAAAGAGCGTCGTGAAGTGAGCAAAGCGGTTAAAGAGCTTAAGAAAGCTGAAATCGTTGCACACAAACACTAATCATTGTTTATCTTTGATTAATAGAAAACCGAGCATGACGCTCGGTTTTTTTGTATCTGTTGTAAACAAGTAGACCGTGTTTGTAGGGAGCGGTTAATTGTTATTGAGTATAGGGTAGATAGCCTGTAAAACCGCAGATTTTCCAACCTTCAATGGTGCGTTTTAGGTAATACAAAGTTTGCCAAAGCAGTACTTCATTTTCGTTGTCGCGGCGTTTAATCGCACCGTTAAACTGTTTGCGCGCTAAGGCTCTATTACCATCAATGGTGATTTCATTGAGCGTGGTCGCGCGGTGTATCGCTTCTTCTAAACACTCAGCATATTCGGTCTGTTGTGAGTGTTGAGCTTGTCGCAACCATTCGTCACGATAAAGATCAAGTGATGAGAATGACAAGGTCCAACGGCTTGGATCTGGGTTTTTATTGGCATTGATGGCAAAAAACTCAGAGGCTTCGAAGTCATTTTCAACCTTGGACCAGTCGGCATGGCAATAAGCATTGATGTCACGACTTACTAGCATGTCCCATATTTCACAACGATCGGCATCCTGTTCGTTGTACGGGTTCTGTTTCATTTACTGCTCCTTGTTAATGACGACTTTCATAATAGTTATTGATGAT
>NZ_SSMG01000057.1 GCF_009873615.1 Photobacterium lucens | reverse complement strand
GATCAATAAATTCTCTTATTAACAAAATGACTTTTATTTTTTGCAATGTTAAACATAAGATTCTCACATGTTCCCAACTTGTTATTGGTGATGTTAAGGGACGGTTTAAAAATCGACTTTCGAATGAGATTAATTATTAGTTATTGATTTTGAATAAAATTCACACAAAAAATTTTATCCATCATGATTGATTTAGATCAAGATATTTGCTCATTTTGTTCCATAAAAAAGGCCGTATTATCAAATAATACGGCCTTTTTATTTCAAAATGTTTCACTCAACAAGAAGCGATAAAGTGCGGTCACTGTATAAATTTAGACGAATTAATCGCCAGCAAACATGTAACCTTCACCGTGAACTGTCACAAAAATCTGTGGATTTTTCGGATCCAATTCCATTTTAGAACGCATACGACGGATCAAAACATCGATAGTTCTGTCGTTTGGCGCTTCTACTCGATGGCTTAACATGTTCAAAATTCGTTCACGACTTAACACCACATTTGGGTGTGAAGAGAAGGCAACTAACAGCTCATATTCTGCTTTAGTTAGCTTCACTGGTAAGCCGTTGTGAGTCAGTGCGCGTTTGTTAATATCGAACTGCCATTCACCAAAACGAATGATGTTATCTTCCTGCATTTCGACCATGGTTTCGTCACGCGCTTTTTCTACTAAGGTCATGCGCCATAACAAGTTTTTCACTCGAACAAGCAGTTCACGAAGCTCAAAAGGTTTAGTCACATAGTCGTCTGCGCCCATCTCTAAACCAACGATTCTATCGATGCTATCTGTGCGTCCTGTCACCAAAATAATACCCACTTCTGAGCGGCTACGAAGCTCACGAGTTAGCATCAAACCGTCTTCACCGGGAAGGTTAATATCAAGCATGACGAGGTCGATTTTTTCGGTCGCCATGATCTCTCGCATCTGTGCGCCACTATCCGCTTGGCTAACCTTATATCCTTCGTTCTCGAAATACCCTACCAGTTTAGTACGGGTAACAATTTCATCTTCCACAACAAGTACGTGATGAGTCATGTTTGTCTCTTTTAGTTTTTTAGGTGTTCTTACGAAACGTTAGCACAAACAACTGTTATTCACAATTTGTCATAAACCTGAGTTTGCTATTCATTCGTAGCATTAACCTTATTCACATCGTGGACATAAGATTACCTCATAAAATTTATAACGTCACCGTAGCTTTACGGTGTGCATTCATTCTTAAATGGAATCTTTCAACATGAAAAAACTTTGGCAAATGTTGACTAAGCCAAGCAGCAAGTATTCTGTTCTTGCACTTGTACTAGTTGGTATTGGTATCACCCTTGCGGGCATTTTTGCTGTGCATAAGGGATTTGAACACGCCTCTCAAACTGAATTCTGTATCAGCTGCCACACCATGCAGCAGAACTACGAAGAATATAAGCAATCTGTACACTTCAAGAACGCTTCAGGTGTACGTGCTGAATGTGTTGACTGTCACCAACCTAAAGACCTTCCAGGTGCTGTTCAACGTAAGCTTGGCGCTTGGAAAGATGTATACAACCAATACATCACTAAGAAGATTGACACACCTGAGAAATTTGAAGAGCACCGCCTAGAGCTTGCTCAGATTGTTTGGAAGCGTATGTCTGACAACAACTCTAAAACGTGTAAGAGCTGTCACGACTACTCTGCAATGGACCACGCTAAGCAGTCTCCTGAAGCTGCAAAAGCGATGACAGATGCAGCAGCTAAGAACATGAACTGTATCGAGTGTCACAAAGGTATTGCACACGAACTACCAAACATGGCTGGCGGTTTCCAAAAAGACTTCCAAGGCCTACAAGCTGAAGCAACTGCACAAGGTGCAAAAGCTGACAAGCTTTACTCTCTTGGTGAAAAAGATCTGTTCGCAACTGACGACGCTAACGGCAAATCAGAAGGTAAATTACTACCAGCTTCTGAAGTTACTGTTCTTGAGCGTAAAGGCGACATGCTGAAAGTTGAAGTTAATGGCTGGTTAGAGAAATCTGGTAAAGGCCGTGTTATGACAGAATACATGGGTAAACGTGTATTCAAAGCAACTATCCGTGGCGACATCAAAGCGAACGAGAAGATTATTAAAGAAGAAACAGATCCTGCGACTGACATCGTATGGCAAAACGTTTCTGTACAAGCTTGGATCACTAAAGCTGACATGATCGATAGCATCCAGCCAATCTGGAACTACGCAGAAGAAATGTACGGCTCTACTTGTAATGCTTGTCACGCGGCGCCAGCGCCAGGCCATTTTACTGCAAATGGCTGGATCGCAAGTCTGAAAGCCATGAGCTCATACTACCGTCTGTCTAAGACTGAAGAACGTACGCTACTGAAATACCTACAGAACCACGGTAGCGATACAGGCGGTGCAGGCGCGCACTAATCCCGCGAGCCAATAAACGAATAAATGATAGGCGGGTGACGTCTCCAGTCCCCGCCCCATTGATAAAAATTAAAGTTTAAGGATTGACCAAAAATATGGCGACTCAAACGAATAATACTGGCATTTCACGCCGCCGCTTCCTATCTAGCCTTGCTATGGCAAGTGCTGCATCGGTTGTTGGTACTAGCCTACTTGCACCACGCAAGGCAATGGCTGCTGAAGAAGCAAAAGCTGCTTTCTCTGGCGAAGTGCTATCTGGTTCTCACTGGGGTGCTTTCCGCGCTAAAGTAGTTGATGGTGTTTGGACTGAAACAACACCATTTGAAAAAGACAAAAACCCAACTGACATGATCCAAGCGGTACGTGAAGTGGTTTATAACCCTGCTCGTATCAAATACCCAATGGTTCGTATTGATTGGTTAAAGCAAGGCTATAAGTCTGATACAACTCAACGTGGTAACAACCGTTTCGTACGTGTGCCATGGTCTCAAGCGCTAGACTTCTTCTACCATGAGATGGAACGTGTTCAGAACAACTTCGGTCCAAGCGCACTGTACTCTGGTCACACAGGTTGGCAGTCAGTAGGTAAATTGCATAACGCAGGTACTATGATGAAGCGTGGTATCGGTCTACACGGTACGACGCTTGGTAAGATGGGTGACTACTCTACTGGTGCAGCTCAAGTAATTCTTCCTTACGTTGCTGGTGCAATGGAAGTTTACGAGCAGCAAACTTCATGGCCACTAGTGCTTGAGCATTCTGACACTATCGTTATTTGGGCATCTGACCCAATTAAGAACCTGCAAGTGGGTTGGTTAGTACCTGACCACAGCCCATACCAATACTATGAGCAACTTGCAGAGAAAGTGAAGAACAAAGAAATCAAAGTGATCTACGTGGATCCAGTGGTTTCTAGCACCCAAAAAGCCGTTGGTGGTGAGCAGATCCGTGTTAACCCACAGACTGACGTTCCATTAATGCTTGCGCTTGCGCACACGCTATACACTGAAAACTTATACAACAAAGACTTCATTGCTGATTACACAACAGGTCTTGATAAGTTCATGCCTTACGTTCTTGGTAAGACTGACGGTGTTGTTAAGAACCCTGAGTGGGCAGAGAAGATCTGTGGCGTTAAAGCTGATGACATCCGTGCACTTGCTCGCACTATGGCAAGCGGTCGTACGCAAATCATCGGTGGCTGGTGTCTACAGCGTATGCAGCACGGCGAACAGTACGCGTGGATGCTAGTAGTACTTGCAGCAATGCTTGGTCAAATCGGTCTACCTGGTGGTGGTTTCGGTTTCGGCTGGCACTACAACGATGCAGGTTCTATCACATCTAACGGCCCACTAATGTCAGGCTTTAGCGGTGTAACAGGTATCGACCCAATCCATAACGGTTCTTACAACGGTTACTCTACTTTCATTCCTGTAGCGCGTTTTGTTGACTGTATCGACAACCCAGGAAAGACCATCAACTACAATGGTCAGAAAGTGAAGTACCCATTCATGAAGATGGCTATCTTCAGTGGTAACAACCCATTCGGTCACCACCAAGACCGTAACAAGATGATCAAAGCTTGGACTAAGCTAGAAACGGTTGTTTCGATTGATCACCAGTGGACAGCAACATGTCGTTTTGCAGATATCGTATTACCTGCAACAACAACATACGAGCGTAACGATATCGAACAATATGGTAACCACTCTAACGCAGGTATTATTGCCCTACGTAAGATTGTTGAACCTATGTACGAATCTAAAGATGATTTCGAAATCTTCCGTGAGCTATGTTCTCGCTTCAACCGCGAAGAAGCATTCACTGGCGGTAAGACTCAAATGGAAATCATTGAAGAGATCTACAACGGTGCGCGTCTACAAGGTCGTGGTCTAGGTGTTCGTATGCCTAACTTCAAGAAGTTCTGGGATGGTGAAGGTTTCATCGAGTTCCCTGCGGGTAAAGAGTGGGTTCGCCACGAATCATTCCGTAAAGAACCTGACCTTGAGCCACTAGGTACGTCTTCAGGTATGATCGAAATCTACTGTAAGACTATCGCTGATATGGGTTACAAAGACTGTCAAGGTCACCCAATGTGGTTTGAAAAGACTGAACGTAGTCACGGTGGTCCTCGCTCTGATCGCTTCCCGATCAACATGCAGAGTACGCACCCGAAAGATCGTCTACACTCACAGCTATGTTCATCAACGGATTTCCGCGCAACTTACGCGGTTGCGGATCGCGAGCCTATCTTCATGAACACTGAAGATGCTGCGGCACGTGGTATTAAATCTGGTGACATCGTTCGTGTATTCAACGATCGTGGTCAAGTGCTTGCGGGTGCTGTAGTAACTGACGATTACCTACCAGGTGTTTGTCGTCTACAAGAAGGTGCATGGTACAGCCCATTAGAAGGCGGTAAAGCTGGCACTATCTGTACTTACGGTGATCCAAACGTACTAACAGAAGACATCGGTACTTCTAGCCTAGCGCAAGCAACATCTGCAGCTGCTGCTCTAGTTCAAATCGAGAAGTACACTGGTGTTGTTCCAGCGGTAACAGGCTTTAACGGTCCTATCTACGAAGAAGGTATCGACCCACTGTTCCCAGCAATGGACAAGTAATTTAACGAGTTAGTTAAATAAAATAAGGCGATGAACGAAAATTCATCGCCTTTATTTTACCTTTTTAAAATAGATTCCAATATAATGTCTGAGGTTATATTTGAATGTGTTTTATGTGTCTGGAGTGACAATGCAAGAATTTATTGCTTTCAACGAACAACGTGCTGAAATTTACTGGTGGATGTCTTCATTGTTCGCACGCGAACTCACTGATGCGGATCTGCATGAATACCACGGTGGTGAAATGTACACATTCCTTTCAGGCTTAGGCATGACAGAGGAATTGAAAGCACCCGTTGAAGCTTTCCGTGACGCCATTAATCAATCTAACTCTCGTCCAGATGAGCAACTAGAGCTTGCGGCAGATTTCTGTGGCTTATTCCTAAGTACACCGAAAACAGGTGCCTTACCGTATGCGTCTATGTACGTAGGTACAACAGGTTTACTTAATGATAAGCCAGCACAAGATATGAACGTGCTAATGAACGATTACGCGATTGCTCAGCGTAAAGAGTTCAATGAGCCTGCCGATCACCTTGCGGTTGAATTAGATTTCATGGGGAATCTGATCATCATGGGTAACCAACAAGAAACAGAAGAAAAGCGTGAAGAGCTAATGCAAGCGCAGCTTTCTTTCGTAAATACTATGCTGCTTAACTGGTTACCAATGTTTGCTAAAGAATGCCAAAACCGTGATCAATTTGGTTTTTATGCAGCAGCTGCTAACCTGCTATTGGCTTTCTGTAAGCTTGATGCAGCCTTCCTTGCTGGTGAATAATCTTTCACGCCAGTAAGTGCTCGAAATCCAAAACCTCGGCCTATCGCTGAGGTTTTTTGCTTTTAATAAGCACTTAATTGCTCTAAAAAGCTAAACATTTCTAATATTGCTCACACTTGTTGCTCGTAAGGCTGATTATTCATTTTTTATTTTGGATTTATGTTGCATAGTCAATCAGGTTTTATACATTAACCAATCGATTAACTTATTCCAACATTTTATATAATCCTATAATTTCAACGAGTTAAACATTCTATCATCGTCATAGTTAATACAAAAAGTTCTCATTAACAATATCAATGACTTATTTATGCATAGCGTCATTTTTGATTTTTTATATTGTCATACAAAAAATTAAAATCTGATATAGATCAATCATTTCCCTCCTCTATCCTCCTAAAATTCTCACGCTATACCTATAGCGCATAAGTATTATTTTATAGACAAGGTTGATAGATGGACTCGCATGCAGCCCTTTTCGAACTTGGCAAAAAACGTCTTGCCGAGTTACGAGCAATGAAACCTCTTCGTGAGGAATCATTCAAAGATAAATTAGAACAAAATGGCATTACCCGTCGTGATTTCATGATTTGGAGTGCCACCATCACATCACTTCTCGCCTTACCCCTACCTTTTAGCACCATGGTAGCTGAAGCGGCTGAACTTTCAGATCGTGTGCCTCTTATCTGGTTAAGCCTTGCAGAATGTACTGGTTGTTCAGAATCGCTAACACGTACAACAACACCTGATATTAGTACCCTTTTGTTTGAACATGTTTCTCTTGAATACCAAGAAGTACTGATGGCAGCCGCTGGTCAACAAGCTGAAGAAAACCTAGAAAACGCTATGAAAGCGTACAAAGGCAAATACCTATTAGCAGCAGAAGGTGCGGTTCCTACTGCTAATAACGGTATTTATCTTACGCTTGGCAGCAAAGCGGAAACAGGTATGTCATTGATCAAGCGTGTGGCTAACGATGCTGCAGCTGTTATCTGTGTGGGTACTTGTTCTTCTTTCGGTGGTGTACAAGCCGCTCGCCCTAACCCAACCGGTGCGAAAAGCGTCGGTGCTGTGATTGATCGTCCAGTAATTAACGTGGCAGGCTGTCCACCAAACCCTGCCAACATCACAGGTACATTGATGTACTACATCATGTTTGGTCGCCTTCCTGCCCTTGATATGTTCAATCGTCCTAAGTGGGCATATGGTGCCCGTGTTCATGATAACTGTGAGCGTCGTGGTCACTTTGATGCGGGCGAATTCGTGACTGAATTTGGTGACGATAACGCTAAGCAAGGTTACTGCCTATTTAAGATGGGTTGTAAAGGTCCATACACTTACAACAACTGTCCTACTGAGCGTTTCAACGCACACACTAGCTGGCCTGTACTTGCTGGTCACGGTTGTATTGGTTGTTCAGAACCAGACTTCTGGGATGAAATGGCGTACTTCGAGAAGCCATTAAGCCGTAAGCCATTACATGGTTTAGATGCCACTGCCGATACCATTGGCGCAGTGACATTAGGCGTCACTGCTGTGGGTATTGGTGCTCACGCAGTAAGTAGTATTTTTGCAAAGAAAGTCGAGGAATAATTCATGAGCAAGCGTGTCGTAATCGATCCCATTACTCGTATCGAAGGCCACTTACGCATCGAAGTTGAACTTGATGCCAACAACGTTATTGAAAAAGCATACGCCTCTTCTACCCTGTTCCGTGGTTTAGAGATCATCATGAAAGGCCGTACGCCTTACGATACTGGTCTATTAATGCAGCGTATCTGTGGTGTATGTACTTCATCTCACTACTTATGTGGCACATTAGCAGTTGAAAATGCAATCAATGCGCAAGTGCCTATCAATGCAAAATACATTCGTAGCCTGATCTTAACCTCACTTGAAATGCACGACCACATTGTGCACTTCTACCTACTTCACGGCCTTGACTGGGTTGATGTAGTGTCAGCTCTAAGTGCCGATCCTGCTAAAGCTGCGCAAGAAGCAATGAAGTGGTCGAAGACACCAATGGCAGCAGGTGAAGGTGAACTACGCGCTGTACAAGAGAAAGTACAAGGCTTAGTCAACACAGGTAAGTTAGGTCCATTTGCTAACGCATACTGGGGCAATAAAACTTACGCTTTCACGCCAGAGCAGAACCTTATTGGTCTATCTCACTACCTTAAAGCACTAGAAGTTCAGCGTGTTGGTGCTGAGATGATGGCAATTTGGGGTGGTAAGAACCCTCACCCACAATCAATTGTTGTTGGTGGTGTGACGTGTGTACGTGACATGTTAGATCCTGCACGTCTACAAGAGTTTAAGCAAAAGTTTGTTCATGTTGCTGAGTTTATCGAACGTGCATACCAAGCTGATATTTTGATGGCAGCTTCAGCATTTGGTAAAGAGCCAAGCGTTCTAGGTGGCTGTAACATCAGCACCTTCATGTGTAGCGAGTCTATCCAGCTAAACGAAGAAACACATCTATTCACTAGCGGTGTGATCCGCAACAAAGACATCACTAAAGCAGAAGATGTCGATCTAAGCCTGATCGCAGAAGATGTGACTCACTCATGGTACAACGCAGATAAACCGCAGCACCCTTATGATGGTACAACCATCCCTGAGCATACGCCATTCATTGAACGTGACACTCTTGAAGGTAAGCGTCCAACCATTAACGAAGCTGGCAAATACTCTTGGGTTAAATCACCACGTTACAATGGCGAACCTGTTGAAGTAGGTCCACTAGCAACTATCGCTGTGAACTACGCACAAGGTAACCCATACGTAGTGCCAGTCGTTAACGAGTTCTTAAAAACAACAGGTCTACCAGCAGGTGCCCTATTTACCACATTAGGTCGTACTGCTGCACGTATGCTGCATACCTTGATCATTGCTCGTAACGGTTTAACCACATTTGAATCTATGGTGAACAACCTAAATTCAGATCAAACCACTTACATTGAACCAACTATTGATCCTGCGAAAGAGTACAAAGGTGTGGGTGTGATTGAAGCGCCTCGCGGCCTGCTAAGTCACTGGATCCGTATTAAAGATGGTTTAGTTGAAAACTACCAAGCGGTTGTTCCAACCACATGGAACGCAGGCCCTATCGATGGTAACGGTAAGATCGGTCCTTACGAAGCCTCATTAGTTGGCTTGAAGTTAGAAGATCCAACTAAGCCTCTTGAAGTGCTACGTGTGATCCACTCATTTGACCCATGTATGGCGTGTTCAGTACACGTGATGGATTACAAAGGCCAATCTTTGAGTGAATTCCGTATTCCTGCACAAGCGATGTAAGGAAGGAATTTATGTCAACAGATACAGTGTTGTATAAACGATCCTATGTTTTCTCTTTTATTATTCGTCTCTGTCACTGGCTTCGTGCTTTTGCCATCTTTGGCTTAATTGCAACAGGCTTTTACATTGCTTGGCCTTTCTTGGTTGCGCCTGATAGCACGAATGTCTTAGAGCAAGGCTGGATCCGTTTTGCCCATGAAGTACTTGGTTTTGTGTTGATCGCAGTCACCTTAATTCGTGCCTACTTGTTCTTCTTTAGCCGCAGTAACGTTGAACGTCGCTCGGTGAAAGATGCAGTAAGTCCGACAAGTTGGATCAAACAGATCAAAGCCTACTTCTGGATCGGTCAACCGCCTCACCATGGCGCATACGGCCCATTACAGTTAGTGGTATATGCAGGGATCTCTATTGCTGCGATTTTCATGTGTGTAACAGGTTTAACCCTGTATGCCAACGTTTACCATTTAGGTATGGGCGGCCTATTCTGGCAACCTGCAGAATGGGTAACATACGCGATGGGTGGTTTAGCGAATGTTCGTGAATGGCACCATATCGTGACTTGGGCATTCATTGTGTTCGTTCTGATCCACGTTTACATGGTGATTTGGACTGGTATCCGTTTCCGTAATGGCTCAGCTGACGCCATCATGTCAGGTTACGACTACCACCCTGTGCATGTGAAAGAAGAGAACCTCGGTGAACACCCGGTTCAACATCACGCACACCACGCAAATACTGACCATAAAGGCCACTAGCACTAATGAAGATATTGCTACTTGGTATTGGCAATGTCTTGTACGCCGACGAAGGTGTCGGCGTACATTTCGTCAATTACCTCACTGAAAACTACCGCTTTTCACACCCAGAACATCAGATTGATCTCGTTGATGGCGGTACTCTTGCACACAGTTTGATTCCAACCCTAACCCAGTATGATCACTTAGTGGTGATTGATACCGTTAATGCCGCTGGTGTTGATGCAGGTGAAGTCTACTTCTTTGATTTTGATAAAGCCCCTGCTGAGATCGATTGGCAGGGCAGTGCTCACGAAGTTGAAATGCTGCAAACCTTGATCATGATGGAGTTAGTTGGCGATCGCCCGAAGACATTTGTTCTGGGTGTAACACCTACCGTATTAGAGCCAATGCACATGGGCTTAACACCGAAGATTCACGCAGCGATCCCTGTCATGGAGTCTGCGATGCTTAATCATTTGCGTGAACTTGGTGTGACTTGTGAGCGGATCAATAACATCGAAATTAATAGCCTAATTCCAACCGCTTATAAACGAGGAATTGATGCATGAAATTAATCCAATTTTCATTTAAATGCTCTCGCCAAGTCCCGTTTTACGCCCAGTTATGTAACGATTATTTAGCTAATGAGCCGTATGAAATCACGATCGGTTTCGTCAAGAATCGCTACATTATTGAAGCTGTTGGTGAACAAGCGCAATTAGAAGCGTTGGCCGATAAAATTGCTCATGATTTCTTACTTTCTATCTGGTTACTAGAAACCAAAGTAGAAGAAATTAGCCACCGTGAAGGCAGTGTTGTTCCACTGGTGAACACTTCACATCAATTACCATTCTGCCAACATTGTGAGCCATTATTAGGTGATAACCAATCACCACAATTTGGCGAATTAAGCTTGCCATGCGAATGTTGTCACGGTGAAAAGCGTCTACCTGCTACGGTTAGCTTTAATCAAGTAAAAGCATGGGCTGATGAGGTGATCAGTAATGGTTCAGTGATTTTCACCTTAACCAACGAGCAAGGTAAACATCAGCTATTTCAGCTAAGTACATCACCCGTTTCTACTTCGTCGCAGAAACGTCCACAAGTGCTGATTTGTAATCCTAATACTGTGCCAATGCACTTTATTACTCCATCAGCACATGTGTTAGCCTTATCTAGCTTAGAAAAACCACGAGTAACAGTTCAACCGAAAGCGCAACATCAGCAATTACATGAACCACTGTACGATTTATGTTTTAGCTACAATCGTGTTCTTACAGTACTTACTGAAGTTTTACGTCAGCAAGGTATTGATTATGTGTACCTTGATACCAATCACTGGCAACCCTTGATCACTTGGATTGAAAACGGTTGGAGTCAGATCGACAGCGATCCTGAGCTATCACTGCCTGTTTCCATCAAAGCGTTAGAGCCTCTACACGATCAAGCGTGTATTAATGGATTAAATGCTTACTGGCATAAGCGTCGCATTCACTTCGACCACCAGCCTAAACATGCCAATGATGTACCTGCTCATGCGCTACCGATTTGTGCCTTACATGGTGGCAATATTGAATCTGGTAATGGTCGTAATACCACTGTGATCTATTTTGGGCGTTATGCGGCAGGTGAAATTGTCTGCCAAGATAAATTTACTCGTACCGATAGTTTCTTAGTGCTACCTAGCCTACCTCATACAGGACATGACATTATTCGTGCCATGGCTGAGGGTGAGCAAGCAACTATATTAGCTAAATTTAAAGATGCACTACCTGAGAGTTACCAAGCATTAAGCCAAATCGACATTAGCCAATGTTATAACCAGTTAACAGGCTTGTTTGCCGTTGCCGCAACAATTTTGGGCTTATCGACGTCAAGCACTAACAGTATTCAATACTTAAACGATGCCTTAATTGCCAAAGCACTACAAAACAGTGGCCAAAAAGGTCATCGCGTTGATTACTCATTAGATATGGTTGATGGCAAGCGCACCATTGAATGGGCGAAAACATTAGGCAGCTTAATGAGCTTCCGTTTAGTGGTCGATGAATCCGAGTTAGATAAGCTCGCCTTTGGCATTATGGATTCACTGGCTGATTACATTGCTAATTGGATTGAACGTATTGATGAAACCACTGGTGTTAAAGCGGTTGTGCTTGCTGGCAGTGACTTTGCCAATGAAGTATTAACAGAACGTTTATCACTTCGTGTGGGCAAAAACTTCCCTATTACTGTAAACCGTCAATTAGAACTCGATGGCAGTAACTTAAGTGCAGGCGCATTGTATCTGAAAATGCGTCGTCGCTAATGGAATAACGCCTTTTTGACGGTTTAAAAAGGCGTTATTTCCAACCTTAAATCACATTTTATAAAATAC
>NZ_SSMG01000056.1 GCF_009873615.1 Photobacterium lucens | reverse complement strand
CCAGCATTCTGACTTTTTCTTCGTATATTTAGCAGACCCAATCAATTTACCAGCGAAAAGAGTTACAATTTATTCACAAACCCCTTGCGGAACCTAACTCATAAGAGGATAGTGAAAGATACAAGCTTAAAAAATAACCGTTTAATCACGGCTTTTGCTTGGTATTTTTTATTTAGAAATCATTAACTCAGTACGGCAAATTGATTAGTTCGGTCTAGGCTTACAATAAGGGATGTAAAAGAGGTTGATTTTCGTCCTGTCTAAATGATCAAAGAACGATTCAGGGGGCATACCATGAGTATTTTTGACCACTATCGTCAACGCTACGAAGAATCCAAGGACGAAGAACTTTCATTACAAGAATTCCTTGAGATCTGTCGTCACGATCGCAGTGCCTACGTGAACGCCGCAGAGCGTCTCTTAATGGCTATCGGTGAACCAGAAATGATCGATACTGCGCAAGATCCACATCTTAGCCGTCTCTTCTCTAATCGTGTTATTTCGCGCTATAAAACCTTCGAAGATTTCTATGGCATGGAAGATGCCATCGAGCAAATCGTGTCATACCTAAAACATGCAGCACAAGGGCTTGAAGAGCGTAAACAGATCCTTTATTTACTTGGCCCTGTTGGTGGCGGTAAATCGTCATTAGCAGAAAAGCTCAAAAGCTTAATGCAAAAAGTGCCTATCTATATTTTGACTGCGAACGGAGAGCGTAGTCCTGTAAACGATCACCCTTTCTGCTTATTCGATAAGAATGAAGACGGTGAATTGCTTTCCAGCGAATACAACATTCCAACACGCTACCTCAATACCATCATGTCACCTTGGGCAGCAAAACGTCTTCATGAGTTTGGTGGCGATATCACCCAGTTTAAGGTTGTAAAAGTTCGTCCATCTATCCTTGATCAAGTCGGGATAGCTAAAACTGAACCCGGTGATGAAAACAACCAAGATATTTCATCACTAGTTGGTAAAGTCGATATCCGAAAACTAGAGCATTACTCGCAAGACGATCCTGATGCTTACAGTTACTCTGGGGCGTTGTGTAAAGCAAACCAAGGCTTAATGGAGTTTGTAGAGATGTTTAAAGCACCATTAAAAGTGCTACATCCACTATTAACGGCTACACAGGAAGGTAACTATAACGGTACTGAAGGACTGTCCGCCCTGCCTTTCGATGGTATGATCCTCGCTCACTCCAATGAATCAGAATGGCAAAGCTTTAGAAATAACAAAACCAATGAGGCATTTTTAGACCGAGTATATATCGTCAAAGTCCCTTACTGTTTACGTGTTTCTGAAGAAATTAAAATTTACGAGAAACTGCTCCAGAACAGTGAGCTTTCTGCCGCGCCATGCTCCCCAAGTACACTCGATATTCTTGCCCGTTTCTCAGTACTATCACGCTTAAAAGAGCCTGAAAACTCAAGCGTTTACTCGAAAATGCGGGTATATGATGGTGAAACTTTAAAAGATACCGACCCTAAAGCGAAATCATACCAAGAGTACCGTGATTACGCTGGCGTTGATGAAGGTATGAACGGGCTTTCAACTCGTTTTGCATTCAAAATATTATCTCGTGTATTTAATTTCGATCACTCAGAAGTTGCGGCTAACCCAGTACATTTATTCTATGTCCTTGAGCAACAAATCGAGCGTGAGCAATTCCCGCAAGATGTTGCTGAGAAGTACCTTGAGCATTTGAAAGGCTTCTTGACACCGAAATATGTGGAATTCATTGGTAAAGAAATCCAAACAGCTTATCTCGAATCTTACTCTGAGTACGGTCAAAACATCTTTGATCGCTACGTGAGCTATGCCGATTTCTGGATCCAAGATCAGGAGTACCGTGATCCCGAAACTGGTCAATTGTTTGATCGCGCCGCACTGAATAACGAACTAGAGAAAATCGAGAAACCTGCAGGGATCAGTAATCCGAAAGATTTCCGAAATGAAATCGTTAATTTCGTCTTACGTGCTCGTGCAAACAATGCTGGTAAAAACCCGAATTGGACTAGCTATGAAAAACTACGCACTGTGATTGAGAAGAAAATGTTCTCCAACACAGAAGAGCTACTGCCAGTGATTTCATTCAACGCCAAAACCTCCACTGATGAGCAGAAGAAACATGATGATTTTGTCGCTCGTATGATGGAAAAAGGCTATACCCGCAAGCAAGTACGTTTATTGTCTGAATGGTATTTACGCGTACGTAAATCGTCGTAAGCCAGCAGAAATAAGATAAGGGGGAGCTATGGCACATTTTATTGACCGCAGGCTCAATGGTAAAAATAAAAGTACGGTGAATCGCCAACGCTTTTTACGTCGCCATAAGCAGCAGATCAAAGAGTCTATCGCAGATGCTGTGAATAAGCGTTCTATCACTGACGTCGATAGCGGCGAAGATATTACGATCCCATCCCGTGATATTCGTGAACCTAGCTTTCACCAAGGCAAAGGTGGACAACGCGATGTTGTTCACCCTGGCAATGACCAATTTACCCCAGGCGATCGCATTGAGCGACCGCCTGGTGGTGCTGGTCAAGGTGGCGCAGGTGAAGGACAAGCCAGCCCTGATGGTGAAGGACAAGATGAATTTGTTTTCCAAATTTCGAAAGATGAATACCTTGATCTGTTATTTGAAGATTTAGAGTTACCGAATCTTCAAAAGAATCAAATGAACAAAATTGTTGAATGGAAAACTTTTCGCTCTGGTTATAAATCACAAGGGGTTCCGGCCAATATTGCGATAGTGAAAACGCTACAGAATTCACTCGCTAGACGAACAGCAATGACCGCAGGAAAACGACGTAAACTGCAGGAGCTAGAACAAGCACTAACCCTATTATTTAATACTGAACCCGCACAACCATTTGAAGAAGAAAGAATAAAGCAAGAAATTGAAGTATTACGTCAAAAGATCAATCGTACCCCATTTATTGATACTTTTGATCTTCGTTATAAAAACTATGAACGTCGTCCGCAACCATCAAGCCAAGCAGTGATGTTCTGTTTAATGGATGTCTCTGGCTCGATGGATCAAGCCACTAAAGACATCGCAAAACGCTTTTACATTTTACTTTATTTGTTTTTAAACCGAACTTATAAAAATGTTGATGTGGTGTTTATCCGCCATCATACCCAAGCGAAAGAAGTCGATGAGCACGAATTTTTCTACTCTCAAGAGACGGGAGGAACCATTGTTTCTAGTGCACTTCGCATGATGGATGACATTGTGAAAAATCGTTATCGCCCTGAAGAGTGGAACATCTATGCCGCTCAAGCTTCAGATGGTGATAATTGGGCAGATGATTCACCTGGTTGTCGAGAGTTACTTGATAAACATATCTTGCCGCTATCTCGTTACTATTCTTATATCGAAATTACACGACGAGCACACCAAACGTTGTGGCGAGAATATGAAGCACTACAAAATAGCCATGACAACTTTGCGATGCAAAACATACGAACAGTGGATGATATTTTCCCAGTATTTAGAGAGCTATTTAAAAAACAAGTGAGTTAAGAGTATCAATTCACTACAAGATAGTTAGCGGTATTAATAACAATACCGCTACTCTTCTGGCCGGTATCAACGCGCTTAAAGGGGATCAAAGTAATGAATACTAATACAAAAACAAAACCACTCAGCGATGGGCCGGATTGGACGTTTGACTTATTAGAACAATACCACGTTGAAATTAAGCGAGTTGCTGAACACTATCGTCTTGATGCCTATCCAAATCAAATCGAAATAATCACTGCCGAACAAATGATGGATGCCTATTCCAGTATTGGTATGCCAATTAATTACCATCATTGGTCTTTTGGTAAACGCTTCATTGAAACTGAACGTGGCTACAAACATGGGCAAATGGGGCTCGCCTATGAAATAGTCATTAATTCAAATCCCTGTATTGCCTATCTAATGGAAGAAAACACCATTACGATGCAAGCATTAGTGATGGCTCATGCCTGTTATGGACATAACTCATTCTTTAAGGGCAATTACTTATTTAAAACATGGACCGATGCAAGCTCCATTATTGATTACCTACTATTCGCGCGAAAATACATTACGGAATGTGAAGAAAAATACGGTGTCGATGATGTAGAAAAACTACTCGATTCCTGTCACGCACTGATGAACTATGGGGTTGATCGCTATAAACGCCCACAAAAAATCTCTTTAGTTGAAGAAAAGGCGCGTCAAAAAGCCCGTGAAGATTACTTACAATCACAAGTTAATGCGCTATGGCGAACCATTCCGACACAAACAGAAAAAGAAACCGTTATCGAAGAAGAACGTTTTCCATCAGAACCTCAGGAAAATATTCTCTATTTCTTTGAAAAACATGCGCCTTTACTTGAGCCATGGCAACGCGAGCTTGTGCGTATAGTGCGAAAAATAAGCCAATATTTTTATCCACAAAAACAAACCCAAGTGATGAACGAAGGCTGGGCAACATTTTGGCATTACACTATCTTAAATCACTTATTTGATGAAGGATTAGTGACTGAGCGTTTCATCATGGAGTTTCTCCACAGTCATACCAATGTTGTGGCACAACCTGAATACAACAGCCCGTATTACTCAGGGATCAACCCTTATGCGTTAGGCTTTGCCATGTTCCAAGATATCAGACGTATTTGTGAAGAGCCGACAGAGGAAGATAAATACTGGTTCCCAGATATCGCAGGCTCTAATTGGTTAGACACTCTGCACTTTGCAATGGAGAACTTTAAAGACGAAAGCTTTATCAGCCAGTTCCTTTCACCTAAAGTCATGCGAGACTTTAAACTGTTTGCGGTAAATGATGATGATCGCCATAACTATGTTGAAGTCAGTGCGATCCATAACGAAGAAGGCTACCGCGCAATCAGAGAGAAATTATCATCACAATATAATTTAAGTAATAACGAACCAAATATCCAAGTCTGGAATGTGGCTTTACGAGGTGATAGATCATTAACTCTACGCTATATTCCACATAATCGTATTCCACTCGCTGATAGCCATAAAGAAGTGATCAAACATTTGCACCGATTATGGGGATTTGATGTCACACTAGAAGAAGAATTACCGGATGGTAGAACACAAATTATTGCCACTTGCCCTATCAAGACCCAATATAATACGGATATTTAATTATCTCTCATCATTAAAAATGCCACTGCTTCTAACAGTGGCATTTTATATATCTATTATTAGAACTTGTATGTTGTACCTAAATACCAAGAACCAACAGATTGATCAAAATCTTTAACGGCTGTTTCTAGTGTATAAAAGTCAGCTTCATAGGCAGCTCGAATACCTAATCCTGGAACTTGTTTCACTTGATATTCCAAACCTGCACCTAAACGAATTAAACCACCATCATCTTTAAATTCGTTTTGCTTTAATGAGATGCTTCCCAAACCAACTGTTGCAAATGGACGAAGACCATTATCAAAAGTGTAACCAAGGTTGGCTGCTAAACTAAATGATTCATGCTTTGTTTTACCTGTTGCCTTAATACCATTTGTTTCAAGAGTATATTTAACGTCACCGTAAGCTGTATATTGTGCTTCCAAAGAGACAATACGGTTGAACTGGTAACCAGCAATAATTTTATAACTTTCAGCGCCACCATCATTAGAATAACCAACCGTGTGATTATTCTTAAGAAAGCTTTCTCTATCATCATGGAAATCGGTTGTACCAACACCAGCACCAACATAGAAACCTTGGTATTTATTAGAGTTAGTCGTGTTTTCAGATGCTACTGCATATGTTGATGATAATGAACAAACCAAAGTAGCTAATAATAATTTTTTCATGAGTTTTACTTTTTAAACTGCTTTACAAAAGAGGTGCTCAGCTTATTGAAAAACTCACAAAAAAAACAAACGAAAACCAAACCTTAACCACACCAAAAATAAATAAACATAAAAAATATTTACAATCAAAATGTTAAACACATTTATAATACTTATTTATCAGTATAACAAACCATGTCAAACGCTTCATTTTTGCTGTCTGTGTAAAAATATAAACGCTTGCCAATCCTTTTATATCGATACAGTATGCTATATCCCTCATAGTCTTTATAAGCTTGATTTAAAATTTCATTATCATGCTTCTTCTGTATCTGAACACGATTAAAGTTTAAGGTTAAATGGTCTCTTGTTTGTATATAATCACCATCATAATAAAGCTCCATTAATTTAGCTTCATCATTACCTTCTTTTACTTGAATAAACTCATTAATCAAGAAGCTACTTTTAGAGCTAAACGTTAAGATCATGCTCTCAGAAATATGGCTATATTGAGTAAAGGATTTATTAATAAACCCCGATTTTCTTTGATCGCATACCCAAGTCGTCGAAACTAAATCATTTTTATTAGTTATCAAATAAAAAGTACTCGCTACCAAGCCAATAAAAATAAATATCAGTAACGTGTTAATATATTTCAGCATGAGATATTTTTACTCTCTAAGTAACTATTTAATTTTTTAGAGAAGTCATTATATTTATATTTCGACATTCTAAAAT
>NZ_SSMG01000055.1 GCF_009873615.1 Photobacterium lucens | reverse complement strand
ATCACTATTTATATCGTGGCTGCATGTAAAGAAATTCTGCAATAAAAACTGATAATTACGTTTATAACGAGTAAAAATCAGACTAATGTTGCAAATTTAATCAATTTTTATGAATCGATTTGACTTGTTTTTTATTGTCATGATAATCGTTAACACTACGGTCACAATTAGAAGGAATTTATGATGACTGATCTGGGAGATACGCTGTGGCAAGCTGCGGTAATTATGGCAACAGGAATGGTTGTTGTATTTGTCTTTCTATCAATCCTTATTTTTTTGGTGAAATTGTTGGCAAAACTTGCGCCAGCAGAGCCAATTGAAGCGCCTCAAACTGCCAAATCGGCAGTGATCCCAAATCAAAACGGTATTAAACCTGATGTGATTGCAGCGATCTCAGCCGCTGTGCATCAGTATCGCCAAGCGAAAAGCTCGAGCTGATATTTCCAACTAATACACAGTTTTGATTTTAGGACACTTATTCTTACAAGGAGTTTTGAACATGTCCAAGCCTCTAGCTATCACCGATGTGGTATTGCGTGATGCACACCAATCTTTATTTGCTACCCGTCTTCGCCTTGAAGATATGTTGCCAATTGCCGCTCAACTTGATGATGTGGGTTATTGGTCGTTAGAAACATGGGGCGGCGCTACTTTTGATTCGTGCATTCGTTATCTTGGTGAAGATCCTTGGGAGCGTCTGCGTGCATTAAAACAAGTGATGCCAAAAACACCGATGCAGATGCTACTTCGTGGACAAAATCTACTTGGTTATCGTCATTATGGTGATGATGTTGTAGAAAAGTTTGTTGAGCGTGCACATGCGAATGGTATGGATGTTTTCCGTATTTTTGATGCCATGAACGATGTACGTAACCTTGAGAAAGCAACTAAATCTGTGGTTGATGTCGGAGCTCATGCGCAAGGTACGATTTCTTACACTACTAGCCCTGTACATACATTAGATACATGGACTGATTTAGCTAAGCGTTTGGAAGATCTTGGCTGTCACTCGATTTGTATTAAAGATATGGCGGGGTTACTCAAGCCTTATGAAGCTGAAGAGCTGATCAAACGCATTAAAGCATCATGTGATATTCCACTAGCCTTACACTGTCATGCAACAACGGGTCTTTCAACAGCAACTGCTGTGAAGGCAGTAGAAGCCGGACTCGATATTCTCGATACGTCTATTTCTTCAATGAGCCAAACTTACGGTCACACACCAACAGAAACGGTCGTTGCAATGCTCCAAGGTACTGGTCGTGATACGAACTTAGATCTTGAAAAATTCGCTCCGATTGCCAGCTACTTCCGTGATGTTCGCAAAAAATATGCGAAATTTGAAGGCAGCTTGAAAGGTGTTGATGCACGTATTCTATTAGCACAAGTACCTGGTGGCATGCTGACTAACATGGAAAGTCAGTTAAAAGAGCAAGGTGCAGCCGATCGTTTTGATGAAGTATTAGAAGAGATCCCACGTGTACGTGAAGATCTTGGTTTTATTCCATTAGTTACGCCAACATCACAAATTGTCGGTACTCAAGCGGTATTAAACGTACTGACAGGTGAGCGTTATAAGAGTATCAGTAAAGAAACTGCCGGTATTTTAAAAGGTGAATATGGCGCTGCGCCTGCGCCAGTAAATAGTGAGCTTCAAGCAAAAGTACTTGATGGCGCTGAGCCAATTACTTGCCGTCCTGCTGATTTGATTGCCGATGAGCTATCAACGTTAACAGATGAATTAGTGACGAAAGCGAAAGCTGACGGTATTACGCTTGCTGAGCAGCAAGTAGATGATGTATTAACTTACGCATTATTTCCACAAGTTGGGCTTAACTTCCTGAAAAACCGTAACAACCCAGATGCTTTCGAGCCAGTACCTACGGGTGAAGAGCTTGTTGTTGCAGCACCTGCTGTGAAAGCGGTTGCTGAGGTTGAAAGCTATAGCGTACGTGTAAACGGTCAGGTTTATAACGTTGAAGTTGCAGAAGGTGGTGAACTTTCTTCTGTGGAAGTGGCACAACAGCCAGCATCAGCGCCTGTCACTGCACCTACGCCAAGTGCTGCAGCGGAGGCGGTAGGTGCACCGCTAGCGGGTAATATCTTTAAGATCAACGTTCAGCCGGGTCACCAAGTGACTGAAGGTGATGTGTTAGTGATCTTAGAAGCGATGAAGATGGAAACAGAAGTACGTGCAGCACGTAGCGGTGTCGTTGACCAACTACATGTAAAAGAAGGTGACTCTGTGACTGTTGGCTCGCCAATCATTAGTTTGGCATAAGAGGTAACCATGGAAGGTTTATTAAAACTCTGGGCCGAAACAGGGATTGCGAACTTCGAGTTTGGTCAGATCGTGATGATCATCGTCGGGTGTGCTCTACTGTTTTTGGCTATTCGTAAGGGCTTTGAGCCGTTATTGCTATTGCCGATGGGATTCGGTGCCATTCTTGCCAATATCCCTAATGCTGGGTTCACCGATCCTGGTGGTCTACTGTACTACATCTATTATGTGGGGATTGAAACGGGAATTTTCCCACTGTTGATCTTCATGGGTGTAGGTGCCATGACTGACTTTGGTGCCTTGATTGCTAACCCTAAAACCTTGTTATTAGGTGCGGCAGCGCAGTTTGGTATTTTCTTTACCTTATTCGGTGCAATTGTATTGAATGTTATACCGGGTATGGAATTTACGCTCGCTGATGCGTCATCAATCGCTATTATTGGTGGTGCAGATGGTCCTACAGCTATCTTCCTTGCTAGTCGTTTATCACCTGATTTATTAGGTGCAATTGCGGTTGCTGCCTATAGCTATATGGCACTGGTGCCGATTATCCAGCCACCGATCATGAAAGCATTAACGACACCTGAAGAGCGTCAAATTCAGATGCAACAGCTTCGTCATGTTACGAAGACGGAAAAAGTATTGTTCCCATTAGCGGTATTGTTAATGACAATCTTGTTCCTACCATCAGCAACACCGCTGGTTGGTATGTTCTGTTTAGGTAACTTAATGCGTGAGTCTGGTGTGGTGGATCGTCTGTCAAATACAGTACAGAACGAGCTTATCAACATTGTGACTATCATGCTTGGTTTAGGTGTTGGTTCAAAACTTGAAGCCGCGACATTCCTTCAGATCGAAACACTGGGTATCTTGGTGCTAGGTGCGGTGGCATTCAGTGTCGGTACTGGTGGCGGTGTGTTAATGGCAAAAGCGTTAAATCGCTTTAGTAAAGAGCCAATTAACCCACTGATCGGCGCGGCGGGTGTATCTGCGGTACCAATGGCGGCACGTGTGGTTAATAAAGTTGGGTTAGAAGCCAACCCGCAAAACTTCCTACTAATGCACGCAATGGGACCAAACGTGGCAGGGGTATTAGGCTCAGCAGTAGCTGCCGGTATTTTGTTAGCACTGGTTGGTGGTTAATACTTCCATTATTCATTATTGAAGATAAAGGCAGCATATCGCTGCCTTTTTTCGTTTTTAAGCATAATAAAAACGGTTTAAACGATTATCGTCCAATGGCACACTGCGTTATCAATATTTTAAGGCGTTAATCAATGACTGAGTTTTTTTCCGGTGATACGGGATTATGGGTGTTATTTGCTACCGGTTTTTTAAGTGCCACTTTGTTACCCGGTGGATCTGAGGCTAATCTTATTGCGGCAGTTAAGCTGGGTGATAACCCGATTTGGCAAATTGTCGCTGTCGTTGCAATAGGTAATACCTTAGGTGGTCTCACCAATTATTGGTTAGGGCTTTTGCTTCCCGATAAAACTTCCGAGCAAAAACAGAGTCATAAAGCTTTATTGTGGTTAAAAAAATACGGTTACTGGAGCTTGTTACTCAGTTGGATGCCTATCATTGGTGATCCATTATGTTTAGCAGCAGGCTGGCTACGCATGCGTTTTTGGTGGTGTGCTGTAGTTATATTTATTGGAAAAACATTACGTTATATCGCATTAGCCGCAATCGTACTGGGACTTTTTCCATCATTACCATTTTAAGGAATTCGAGAGTGCAAAAATGGATCCTGAGTGCAGCGGTGCTGTCACTAACGGGCTGTAGTCAATTTGTAGAGCAGTCATCAACCCAAGCGTTACCGAAAGGGGTAACGTTTGTCGAACAAGTTAAAGCGGTGAAGGGAGAAGCTGTGATCCCTTATAGTAAATACCGTTTAGCTAATGGGCTAACTGTGATTTTATCGCCTGATCATTCTGATCCATTAGTGAATGTGGATGTGACGTACCATGTGGGCTCAGCACGGGAGCAACAAGGTAAATCAGGATTTGCTCACTTCTTTGAGCATATGATGTTCCAAGGCTCGAAACATGTTGGTGATCAGCAGCATTTCAAATTGATCACGGAAGCGGGCGGTAATTTAAACGGCAGTACTAACCGAGATCGCACTAATTATTTTGAAACGGTGCCAGCTAATCAATTAGAAAAAGTCTTGTGGCTTGAGTCCGATCGTATGGGTTTTTTACTGGATGCGGTATCTCAGCGTAAGTTTGAAATTCAGCGTGATACAGTGAAAAACGAGCGTGCGCAAAACTTTGAAAACCGTCCGTATGGTTTGATTTATGAAAAAATGGCGGAAGCGTTATATCCACGTAGCCATCCATATTCATGGCAAACCATTGGCTATGTAGAAGATTTAGATCGTGTTGATGTTAACGATCTTAAAGCTTTCTTCCTGCGCTGGTATGGGCCAAACAATGCTACCTTAACCATTGGTGGTGATATTAATAAAGCGCAAACATTGGAGTGGGTAAATAAATACTTTGGCTCTATTCCGCGTGGTCCTGAAGTAAAAAATGCACCGAAGCAGCCGGTGACATTACCGTCTGATCGTTACATTACACTGCAAGATAATATTAAGCAGCCAATGTTAATGATGGGATGGCCGACTGCGTATTTAGGCGCAGCAGAGCAACCATCATTAGATATGTTGGGCCAAGTGATCGGTAGCGGTACCAATAGCTTGCTGTATCAAAAATTGGTGAAAACAGGCAAAGCCGTTGATGCCGGCGCATTTCAAGATTGTGCAGAGCTTGCTTGTACCATGTATGTGTATGCGATGGCGCCAAGTGGTGACAAAGGCCATTTAGATACACTACGTAAAGAAGTGATGTCAGTCGTTAATGGCATTGAAAAGCAAGGGATCAAAAAAGCCCAACTGGATGAAATTAAAGGTTCGGTAGAAGCGAGTGCGATTTATGGCTTACAAAGTGTCAGTGGTAAGGTCTCGCAACTTGCGGCTTACCAAACATTTTTTGGTAACCCTAACTACATTTTAACGGATCTAGCGAACATTGAGAAAGTGAATACGCAGAGCGTTATGCGTGCGTATAACCAATACATTTATCAGCATCCAAGTGTTACGCTAAGTGTTATTCCACATGGTGAATTACAGCTTCAGGCGGCGAAACCTAACTATACGCCAGCTCCTCGAGTGTTACCGAAAAATACCAAGATCAAAGATAAAGATCTGGCGTACCGTACAGTCAAAGACAACTTTGATCGCTCAGTAATGCCGAAGGCTTCAAAACCTGTTAAAGCGGTAATGCCAACGCTATATGAATTTAGCTTGGCGAATGGGATCAAAGTGATTGGTACTCAGTATCAAGAAACCCCAACCATTAGCTTGCAATTAACAGTACCTGCTGGGCGACGTTTAGATCCCGCAAATAAAGAAGGCTTAGCTGAGCTTACTGCTGCCATGATGAATGAAGGCTCAGAGAAGTTTACAGCTGAAGAAATGGCTTCTAAGTTAGATACACTAGGCAGTAATATTTCTGTGCGTGCAGGGCTTTATGGCACCACAATATCGCTAAGCACATTAACCAAAAACTTACCTGAAACTATGGCGTTATTGGAGCAGCGTTTATTCCATCCTGCGTTTAAAGAAAGTGATTTTAACCGCCTTAAAAAGCAGATGATTGAAGGTATTGTTTATGAGCACCAAAGTGCTGATTGGTTAGCAGGCCAAGCAACCCGAGAAGTCTTATTTAAAGGAACGGTATTTAGTCGCCCATCTGATGGTACGAAACAAACCTTGAGTCGTATCACGCTGCAAGATGTGAAAGATTTCTACCAGCGTTATTACACGCCAAACAGTGCTGATGCCGTTGTGGTGGGGGATATTACCCAATCTCAATTAACGAAAGCGTTAGCACCTATTGGGCAATGGCAAGGGGCACCAGCACCAAGTATTACGCCACAAGTTTTACCTGTACTAAAGAAACAAGCTATTTGGTTAGTGAACAAACCTGATGCTCCACAAACGGTGATCCGTTTAGCGCGTCAGGGGATGCCATTTGATGCAACGGGTGAGCTATTTAAAACTCAGTTAGCGAACTTTAACTTAGCCGGTAACTTTAATAGCCGTATCAACATGAATTTACGTGAAGATAAAGGCTATACCTATGGAGCTGGCGGTTATTTCAGTGGTGGTAAAGAGGTAGGACTAGGCGTGTATTACGCGCAAGTTCGCGCCAATACTACCGTTGCTTCGATTAAAGAATTCTTAGCTGAACTTAAGAAAATGAGTACATCTGGATTAACTGATAAAGAGGTTAACTTTATGCGCTTAGCGGTAGGTCAGCAAGATGCTCTTAGTTATGAAACGCCAAGCCAAAAAGCAGCCTTATTAGGTAATATTTTAGCCTATCATCTACCTAAGGATTTTGTCGCGCAACGTAATCATATTGTCGATAGCATCAGCAAATCTACGATGGATAAACTTGCTGAAAAATGGTTTGACCCTAAAGACTATCAAATCATTGTGGTTGGTGATGCGAAAAGCTTAGAGCCACAATTGAAGACATTAGGGTTACCTGTGCATCTTCTCTCCCTAACGAAATAATCGTGCTTTCGGTAACAACTAGTACGCGGTGCTAGTTGTTACCATTCAGTAAAAGTCTTTCGCAAGTTTTGCTGATATAAATGATGGTAATCACACGCAATAATGATTACTCTGTTTTCCTTAAATTAGATTAAAACGAGAATAGCCTTGATGGATTTTTCACAGAGGTTACAGCAGCTTTCTACTCATGCTGATGCATTAACCCAGTTTGGGCGTGGACTTGAACGAGAGTCACTTCGAATTACTGCTGACAGGCATTTATCCCAACAACCTCATCCTGTGGCACTAGGTTCTGCACTAACCAATAAGTGGATCACAACTGATTTTGCCGAATCATTGTTGGAATTTATTACACCAGTATCAACCGACATTGATCAGCTGTTATGGCAACTTGAAGATATCCATAAATTTGCCTTAAGCAAAATGGATGGTGAGCGTTTATGGCCAATGTCGATGCCATGTTTTGTTGGCTCGCAAGATGACATTACCTTAGCGCAATACGGTTCATCGAATACTGGACGTATGAAAACGCTTTACCGTGAAGGTTTAAAGCATCGCTATGGTAGCGTGATGCAGATCATCTCTGGTGTTCACTTTAACTTCTCATTCTCTGATAGTTTCTGGGATGGTTTATTTGGTGAGCAGACACCAGAGCAACGCCAAGAATCAGTATCAGACGCATACTTCGGTTTGATCCGTAACTACTACCGCTTTGGCTGGTTAATCCCTTATTTATTTGGGGCGTCTCCTGCACTTTGTGGCTCTTTTATTAAAGACGACAAAGTGAAGGAATCATTTAGCAAAGTGGGTACAGGTACCTATTACTTAGAAAATGCAACAGCATTACGATTAAGTGATTTGGGTTACACCAATAATGCGCAAAGCTCGCTGAAAATTGGCTTTAATAGCTTAGATCAGTACTTAGAAGGCTTAAATAAAGCGATTCATACTCCGTCAAAAGAGTTTGCTGACATTGGTGTGATTGTTGATGGTGAACGCCGTCAGCTAAACAGCAATGTGCTACAGATTGAAAATGAGCTTTATGCGCCAATTCGCGCTAAACGTGTAACCAAAAGTGGTGAAAAACCATCAGAAGCATTAAAGCGTGGCGGTGTTGAGTACATCGAAGTACGTTCGCTAGATGTAAACCCATTTAGCCCGATTGGTATCAGTGAAGATCAAGTTCGTTTCCTTGATTTATTCCTAACGTGGGCGGTATTAACACCATCTGCTGATATGGATGACAGTGAGTTAGCTTGCTGGCGTGATAACTGGAACCGTGTGGTGATTGACGGTCGTAACCCTGAGCTAATGCTTAAGATCGGCTGTGCGGGTGAGCGTTTAAGCTTAAAAGATTGGGGCTCGCGTGTCTTTGCTGAGTTGGAGCAAGTAGCGAAAACCATTGATGAGCTAAACGGTAACACTCTTTACCAACAAACATGTGAGCGTTTATTAGGTTGGATCCATCATCCTGAACGTACGCTATCAGCGCAATTGCTTGAGCAAATTAAAGCGGAGCAAGGCATTGGTAATGTAGGTTACAAGTTAGCGGCACAACATTTAGATTACCTAAATGAGCAAGGTTTCCGCTTTTATGATACAAAAACGTTTGAACAAGAAGTACATCATTCAATAGAGAAGCAACAGCAAATTGAACGTGATGATACTGTCTCTTTTGACGAATACCTTGATAACTATTTTGCCGACATTAATATCGGATTATAAATAGCAGCACAGAGAGCGTTATAAGCTTCTCGTGTTAATTAAAGCTGGTATCAGGACGGTACCAGCTTATTATTTTTTATATTTTGTGATGCGCACAGATATAACAGGGATGATCATACCTTTCTTTCAGTTTCTATTCGCTTTCATCTTGCTATCCTGTCGTACTCAATCCATGCCTTATTTTTAACGTGCGAGTATATATGCAGCTTTCTCTTCGTTTATTTTTGTTACTCGGTATCACTTTCATTGTGACAGGGTGTGCTAGTGCGCCGCCACGGGATCAGTCGAATATTTGTAATATCTTCCGTCAGTACCCTAGTTGGTATGACGATGCTGTTGATATGCAAAAAGATTGGGGTACGCCAATCAATGTGGCGATGGCAATTATTAAGCAAGAAAGTAGCTTTCGTCATGATGCTCAACCACCAAAAGATTACGTACTCGGTTTTATTCCTTGGGGACGTGTGAGCAGTGCTTATGGTTACGCACAAGCGCAAGATCCAGCATGGGAAGATTTCCAAAAACACACCGGGCATGGTGGCTCTCGTACCGACTTTGGTGATTCACTACAGTTTGTTGGTTGGTATACCCATGAAACCCAGCGTCAGCTTGGGATCTCTAAATGGGATGCGTATCGTCAATACCTTGCTTACCATGAAGGGCGAGGTGGCTATAAACGTGGAACATATTGGAAAAAGCCATGGTTGACCAAGGTTGCGCGTAAAGTAGAGCAGCAATCGAAGAATTATGGTTGGCAGCTAAAACAGTGCCGCAAAGAATTAGAAAGTAAGAGAAGCTGGTGGTTTTAATTCATAAGTTGTTAACTTAGGAAAAACACCAATAATTGAATAAGTCAGGATTTACGTGCAAGGAGAAGCAAACAATGCCATTACTTGATAGCTTTACCGTCGATCATACTAAGATGAATGCACCTGCGGTTCGTGTGGCAAAGACCATGCAGACCCCAAAAGGTGACACGATTACCGTGTTTGATCTGCGTTTTTGTCGCCCTAATGTCGATATTTTAAGTGAGCGTGGTATTCATACTTTAGAGCATCTTTACGCAGGTTTTATGCGTGCGCATTTAAACTCGAAAGATGTCGAGATCATTGATATTTCACCTATGGGATGTCGTACAGGTTTTTATATGAGCTTAATCGGCACGCCAACTGAAGAGATGGTTGCGGCAAGCTGGAAAGCGGCGATGGAAGATGTAATCAAGGTTGAGTCACAAGATCAGATCCCAGAGCTTAATGAATACCAGTGTGGAACTTATGACATGCACTCATTAGATGAAGCGAAGCAAATTGCTCAAACGATCCTAGCGCAAGGGATCTCTGTTAACTTAAATAATGAGTTGGCACTCCCAGAAGCGATGCTGCAAGAGCTAAAAGTAAAATAAGCTGGTGGGCAAACAACAGATAATAAAAAGCCGACATCATGTCGGCTTTTTTGTGTTTATTATGGGTTGTCTGGTAACACTTTGATTAACTTAATCATATTGTCTGACACTTCCACAATCTCCATCTTATGATCAGCAATCATAATACTGACCTGATTTTCTGGAATGTATTCTAAGTGCTCTAAGATCAAACCATTTAAGGTTCGAGGGCCATCAGTTGGCAGTTTCCAATTTAAGCTCTTGTTCAAATCTCGAATGTTGGCACTGCCTTCAATCATTAAACTACCATCACTTTGAGCGGTAATTTCTTCTGCTAACGTTGGCGCAATAGAGGTTGTAAATTCACCGACGATCTCTTCTAAGATATCTTCTACTGTGATCAAGCCTTGAATATCACCGTATTCATCAACAATCAGACCAATACGCTCTTTATTGCGCTGGAACTTCAACAGCTGGATATTCAGTGGTGTACCTTCTGGTATGAAATATACTTCATCCGCTGCACGTAGAAGGTTTTCTTTACTGAAATCGTTTTTATCCATCATAAGGCGATATGCTTCACGGACACGTAGCATACCCACGACTTCATCAATATTGTCACGGTACAGCACGATACGACCGTGAGCTGAATGGCTTAACTGACGAACAATTGATTTCCAATCATCATTTACGTTAATCGCTGCAATTTCACTGCGTGGCACCATCAGATCTTCAACGGTGACATTTTCTAAATCCAGAATTGAAAGCAGCATGTCTTGGTGACGACGTGGGATCAAGCCGCCAGCTTCATTAACCACAGTACGCAGTTCTTCTGAACTCAATTTTGATGACGTGTTATCACTGCTTTTTAAACCCAGCAAGAATAAGAAAGCGCTGGTAATACCGTTGACGAACCATACCAATGGGTAAAGCACTTTCATCAAGATATTTAACACAATACTGCTGGCATAAGAGATCCGCTCTGGATAAAGCGCAGCAACAGTTTTCGGCGTTACTTCGGCAAAAACGAGAATTAAAATGGTTAGAGCACCGGTTGCAATCGCCACCCCTGCATCACCGTATAAACGCATACCTAAAATGGTTGCGATGGCAGACGCGAGGATATTTACAAGGTTATTACCGATTAAGATCAAGCCGATTAAGCGGTCAGTCCGAGAAAGTAGCTTCTCAACACGTTTTGCTCCTTTGTGGCCTTGGTTGGCCATATGGCGCAGTTTGTAGCGGTTTAGTGCCATCATGCCTGTTTCTGAACTGGAGAAGTAGGCTGATAGGATGATCATTAAAATGAGTAGAGAGAACAGTACACCCGTGGAGATATCGTCCAAAAGTTGTAATCCTTAATTGTTTTATACAAGCTGAAAGCCCAATAGGGCAAAGTTATCAATGTTTTAATTATAGTGAGATTCTATATGAATCAAGATTAGACAATGTTAATTACATGCCAATGATAATTTCTTTTACGAAGCGGCTCCCAAAGTAAGCCAGAGTTAATAGAAAGGCGCCAATTAAGCTAAACCAAATCACACGACGCCCACGCCAACCTTGTCGGTAGTGACCCCACAATAAGACGCTGTAAACACACCAAGCTAATAATGATAGTATCGCTTTATGGGTTTTACCTTGGGCTATGATATCGTTAATAAACAGATAACCGGTGAATAAAGTGACAGTTAATAGCACATATCCCACTACAATGATCTTGAAAAGTTGACGTTCAACCATCATTAACGGTGGAATATTAGGGTTAGGCGCTAAGCTCTTTTTATGTTTTAGCTTATGATCAAGCCAAGCCAGCTGAATTGCGTATAAAGTAGCAATCATCAGGGTTGAATATGAGAACAACGCAAGAGAAATATGCAGTAATACTTGCGGATGCGCCTCTAAATGGGTAATAAAAGCCCCCGGCAATAATGCTGATGCAGCCAAGTTGATTGCAGCAAAGCTGTAAATAACAGGCAGTAAAAACCAAATCCGCATTTTTAACATTGCAGCCGTGGTCAAGATTGCCACAATCAAGCTGATCAACGATGCAACGTTAAGGATACTGAGGTTTTGTCCTGAGCCGGCAAAGATAAGATCTTTAAGCAATAGGATATGTAGCACAATCGCAATGCTTGCGGCTGCAAAAACAGGCTGGGCTTTAATGCCGTTATTATTTGCAAGCCCCGGGATCACCAGCAAAAGTGCAATGATGTAAAAGCCAACGGCTGGAATAGCAAGTAACATATCCATAATAAATGAGATAGCTCCGTATTAACTAATGGCTATTTTATAAGGTTTTAGAGTTGCAATTATACCTTGCTCAAACCTTCGCCGCCAACGTAATACCTAAAAGTGACAGCGGATTACATGAAAGCGAGGGGCTTTTTGCGGTATACTTGTGCCAATTTTAGTGATTTTGCAATTTTGATTGAGTTGCGTAACGAGCGAGTAGCACTACATGTTCGAAAATTTAACCGAGCGTTTATCGCGAACGCTTAAAAATGTCAGCGGCCGTGGTCGCCTTACGGATGACAACATCAAGGATACCCTACGTGAAGTACGTATGGCCTTACTCGAAGCCGATGTTGCGCTGCCCGTTGTTCGTGAGTTCGTTAAGCGTGTAAAAGAGCGCGCTGTTGGTACTGAAGTATCGAAAAGCCTGACTCCAGGTCAAGAGTTCATCAAGATCGTTCAAGCTGAACTTGAATTGGTGATGGGCGAAGAAAACGAAGGCCTAGATTTAAGCTGTCAGCCACCGGCTGTGATTTTAATGGCAGGTTTACAAGGTGCGGGTAAAACAACCAGCGTTGGTAAACTAGGTAAGCTATTAAAAGAGCGCGATAGCAAAAAAGTATTAGTGGTTTCTGCCGACGTTTACCGTCCTGCGGCGATCAAACAGCTAGAAACATTAGCAGGTGATATCGGTATCGATTTCTTCCCATCTAATGTTGAGCAAAAACCAGTAGAAATTGCCAAGGCTGCATTAGAGCACGGTAAGCTGAAGTTCTACGACGTGGTTATCGTCGATACTGCTGGTCGTCTTCACGTTGATGAAGAGATGATGGATGAAATTAAAGACGTCCATCAAACCCTAAACCCAGTTGAGACATTGTTCGTGGTTGATGCCATGACAGGTCAAGATGCGGCAAACACGGCAAAAGCGTTCAACGATGCTCTACCTTTAACGGGTGTAATCCTGACTAAAGTTGATGGTGATGCGCGTGGTGGTGCGGCATTATCTGTTCGTCATATTACAGGTAAGCCAATTAAATTCTTGGGTGTGGGTGAAAAGACCGACGCACTAGAGCCGTTCCACCCGAACCGTGTGGCTTCACGTATCTTAGGTATGGGTGACGTTCTTTCTTTAATTGAAGATCTAGAACGTAACGTTGATAAGAAAGAAGCAGAAAAACTGGCGAAGAAATTCAAAGATAAAAAAGGCTTTGATTTAGAAGACTTCCGTAGCCAGTTACAACAGATGAAAAACATGGGCGGCATGATGGGAATGCTTGATAAGCTTCCTGGTATGTCACAATTGCCGTCTGATGTGAAAGATAAAGTGGACGATAAGATTTTCGTTCAAATGGAAGCGATCATTAACTCGATGACCAAAGCTGAGCGTGCACGACCAGAACTTATTAAAGGTTCTCGTAAAAAACGTATTGCAGCAGGTTCTGGTACTCAGGTTCAGGACGTAAACCGTCTATTGAAGCAGTTCACTCAAATGCAGAAGATGATGAAAAAGATGCAGAAGGGTGGAATGAAGAACATGATGCGCCAAATGAAAGGCATGATGCCTGGCGGCGGCATGTTCCCTGGGCGCTAATT
>NZ_SSMG01000054.1 GCF_009873615.1 Photobacterium lucens | reverse complement strand
GGAGCGACACACGAGGTTCGAACTCGTGACCTCAACCTTGGCAAGGTTGCGCTCTACCAGCTGAGCTAGTGTCGCAAATGGAGGCGCGTCCCGGAGTCGAACCGAGGTCCACGGATTTGCAATCCGCTGCATAGCCACTCTGCCAACGCGCCTTTGTTTCTCACCGAGAAGCTGGTTGCTCTTCGGTATGGGGTGCATTCTACGGAATGTAGCATTTGAGTCAATACTATTTTTTAGAAATTAATGCTAAGCGATTATTTTGCAACCAAATTATAGAATTCAGCTCGTAAGTTATGCATGCATTACATCATATCCCGCATCGCTGCAGCTGGGATCACAGCCGTAGGATGCTCAAGTACTCTCTGGGACAATACTTTTCCTAACTTCACAGAATGCTCCACACTTTTTCCACTGATCCTGCCAGTAAGATAACCAGCAATAAAGGCGTTATCAGTAAAATATATTGTACTTATATTTGGTTGTATCGCTTGGATCACCGATACACTTACTGATGTGTGTTCCGAGGAAACAGCTAAATCATCTAACTGACTTTGATAATTATGAAGGGATGGGTATTGCTTAATGATCAACTCACGACAATTAACACGGTTATACCGCTCAATGATCTTATCTTCTTTGCCCCATATATATTGCTCATCTTTCGCATCAATAAAAGCAATATCAATATAAGGTAATAACTGGCATATCCAATATTTTGCTTGTTGTGGCGTCCACAATTCTGCTCGATATCGGTTATCAAAATAAACCTTACCTCCTTTTCGTTTAAATTTTTCTATTAAAACTAGCAGGATGGCTTTTGCCTCTTCAGTTAATAAACCAAAACTGACCGCACTAATATAAATAGCATGGTAATTATATTTATGAAGAGCAACTTCAAGCGGTGATATGCTTGATGAGAATGCACCAGATGAAAAGTAATAGCGAGCTGCATTATCTTTATTCCAAAAGTGTCGGAAGTACATGCCTTCACTATCAGTTTCGATATAACACAAGTTGGGAAATTTAGTCGAAAAGTAACGCACCAAACTGGTATCTATATTCTCCTGCTGCCAACATGCCAATAACGATAAAGATAGCTTATCCGTCCCTAACGCCGTCGCATAGCTGACTGAGATAGAGCGTGATTGCCCTAGGCGAGAGAGATACAACGCAATATTCGGAACATCCCCACCATAAGTAGAAAACTTAGTAGAGTGATTAATTTCAACAAGCGCTTCACCAAAGAAAACAATTCTCACACTGATACCCCATCGTCAGATATCTACATTATGCTTCCCTTCATGACACTACAAATCTCACTTCCTTAAAGCCTAATACAGTTTCATTTTATATTGATACTACAATCACCTAGATTAACCAAATTTTCAGATTAATATATTGAAATACATCCATTCTCTTTTTTGCATTCTATTAAAGATCAATTTACAAACTGACTTTTTTGAAAATATAT
>NZ_SSMG01000053.1 GCF_009873615.1 Photobacterium lucens | reverse complement strand
CGTATAAGGTGAATAATATTCAGTTAAAGCATTTTTAACTGAATATTTTCTACTTGGTCTAGCTTTTTATTTAAAAAAAATAAACAGTAATGGTGGTCACTGTTTATTTTTAGTTGCGAAATAAGTGGGCGCCAATAAGATTAAGGTTGTAGTGGCGTGATTTCAGGCTTTAAGTGATCGCACACATTACGAGCAAAACCACTACCAGCCTCGCTATAAATATTAAATGCCGCATCAATACCTTGTTCATACAACAATTCTTCATCATCGTTATACTGAGCAATGGCTGCAATCTTACCTTTGAAGTCACGTGCTTTTATTTGCTCTAGTGCATAGACGTTAGCTTGGCTATGTGGCATTGCCAGTAAAATAAGTTTAATGCGTTTTTTACTGATCACACGGGCCCAGAAATCAGGGTCAGTGGCATCGCCTTGAATAACGTTACGGCCTTCTTTGCGTTGTTGCTCTGCTGATTCTTCGCGAGTTTCAACACCTATGATTTGCTTACCGTAGCGAGCTTGCAATTCATCGTAAGCCCCTGTACCAATACGTCCCATACCAAGAATAAGCACTTTGGATTGACCAAGATCGATCAATTTATCGTCGGCATTTAACTTTTCTGGTTCAAACTCTTTGAGCCATTTTGATGCTTCAGTATAAAGCTTGTGGCTCATGCTGTTCAGTGGCGCGGCTAGCAAAAAGGAGAACGAAACAGCGATGGCAATCGCAACTAAAAAAGTGCCTGGTAATAGTCCCATTTTGTAAGCGACACCACCGACAATTAAGCCAAACTCACTGTAGTTGAATAGAGTAAGGGTAGCGAGCATAGAAGTACGTACGCGGTAGCGACATAAGTGGAAAACGCCGTAATACAAGATACCTTTTAGAGGTAACAACAGTAATAAGACAAATGCCATTAATAGGCCGTTAATGGTCGGGGTTTCTGAAAGACCAATGTTTAAGAAGAAACAAACCAGTAGTAGCTCTTTAAAGTTAAATAGCGATTTTGCCATTTCAGATGACTTAGGGTGTCCAGCCATCAGCATACCGACGACGAGTGCGCCTAAATCGGGTTTCATACCGACTAGCTTAAACAAACCTGCGCCCAGTACTAACGCAAGGGTAATAGCGTAAAGCACTAAAATTTCACCGTGACCTGCTTTATCTAAGATTTTGTATAGTAAAGGTCTTAGTAGTGGTAAAGCGAATAAACCAAGGGCATAGATTTCTGGCATCTTACCACTAGAAGCCGTAAGGAAGATAACGGCAAAGATATCCTGCATAACCAGAATACCGATAGAAACAGTACCGTATTTGGCGTTTAACTCGCCTTTTTCTTGTAATAGCTTGATAGCAAAAACCGTACTAGAAAAAGACAGCGCAAAACCAATAAGAACCAGTTGGCTAAAGTCCATGTCACTAAACATGGTCAAGCCAAGTTGCTTTAATACTAATAAGCAAAGAGTGAATAAAGAGGTGGAAAGCAGGTTATGTAAAGTTGCACCGCCCCAGACTTCTTTTTTAAGCAGTGACTTAACATCTAACTTAAGGCCGATGGTAAACAGAAGGAGGGTTACACCGAGATCTGCCATGCTTTCTAAAGCAGGTGTCGAGATATATCCAAAACTATTAAGGCTGAAACCAGCAACAAGAAAACCAACAAGTGGTGGAAGTTTGCAACGAAGTGCAATATAACCAATGATAAAAGCGGTAATTATGTAGATAAATTCCATATCTTGGACAACATCCTTGCAAGATAGTGTAATGACAATAGTGTTTTGCAAATATTATAAAGGGGTGTATTTCACAATACACCCCTTTATGTTTAGCAAATGTTTTTGTGGTGTTTAGTCTTCCAATAAGCGCTGTAATAACACACCGTTAAGCATCGCACGTTTGATCATTGAGAATGCACCAATGGTTGGCTGGTTATACAGCTCAGATGCTACAATTGGGAGGCCTTGGTTAAACTTAGATAATGACTGTGTTTCAACACAACGACGGATAGCTGGGAAAACAATATCTTGCGCTTGTGTAATATTGCCCGCCAGAATGATTTTCTGTGGATTAAACAAGTTAATTGTCATTGCTAAGGCTTTACCTAGCTGATTACCTACTTTGATCAGTGCTTGAACTGCAAGCTCATCACCTTTATTAGCTGCATCACAAATAGCTGGCATGGTGAGATCTTCTAACTCTTGTAATGAGCTAGGGTAACCCTGATCAAGTAGGTGCTGTACGTGCTTGAGCACTGCAGGATCGGCGGCGACAGTTTCTAAACAACCAAAGTTACCGCACTGGCACTTATCACCGAGTGGATCGATCTGAATATGGCCAATTTCACCAACGTTACGATTGTAGCCAAGGAATACTTGACCATTAACGATGATCCCAGCCCCTGTACCGTGGTGAACACTGACTAAGATTGAATCTTTACAATCACGACTTGCGCCAAAGTAGTGCTCAGCCAATGCTAGACCACGTATGTCATTACCGACAAAACAAATCACACCAAACTGCTTATTAATGATGTCTGCCAATGCGAAGTCATGAACTTCAATGTGTGGCATATATTCAACAATACCATGCTCAGGGTTAACCAAACCTGGCAGCGCAATACCAAACGCAACTAATTCTTTCATTACATTTTGGTTATTGTTGATAAAGTTTTGGATATGTTCAATTAATCCATCAGTTAAAGCTTGTTGATCAGAATAAGAGAATGGGTGAGCAGTACCTGTGATATGGGTACCACTTAAATCATAAAGGGTGATTTCTATATAATTCCGACCAATACGTACAGCAATAGAGTGGAATGCTGCTGATTCCGTCGTCAGGGATATTGCTCGTCGTCCACCGGTTGATGCTTGTTGTGCGACTTCTTTGATCAGTCCACGTTCAAGTAACTGGCGGGTGATTTTCGTAACACTCGCAGGTGCAAGCTGACTAACATCTGCGACTTGAATACGTGAAATAGGGCCTTGTAAGTCGATCAATCGATATACAGCTGCACTATTGAGCTGTTTTACAAGATCAACATTACCAATTTGTCCGCCTGTCATAATTAGTTCTGCTCATTTTCACTGTTAATAATGTCGTTTGAATGAGGTAGTAAACATAAGGTTCGTTATTACCTAATATTGACTGCATTCAATACGTTCCCTAGCTATCAACACTGTCTCTATTCATCGTTATTAGTGTTGATGGGCTTTGTGTGTATCTTTATGTACACAACTGCCTTCAAGGTAATATACCTGTGTTGTTGCAAAAAGAAAGTTATCGAGGATTACGCCTGCTTGAGCTGTGGCATTGGTCACTAAAACTAAGGGATTATAGTGTTAGTAGCGATTGGTCTTATAAATGTTAGGATTGTCAGTAGTTTTGAGTGCAGTTTATAAAAGAGTGAAGGTAATGGTCATCAAAAAGGTTTTTTTCAGATAGAAATAAAAACGCCGTCAATATTGACGGCGTAATCTTACCACTTTTATGAGTGATTAAAGGTGGTTGATGTTCTCAGCTTCTAGCTCTTGGAAGTACTTAACTGTCTTCACTTTAAGCTCTTGTGTTGCTGGCTCATCACACACAATCATTGATTTAGGGTGAAGCTGTAGTGCAGATACAGTCCATAGGTGGTTTACACTACCTTCAACAGCTGCTTCTAGCGCTTGTGCTTTGTTATGACCAGTGATTAGGATCATTACTTCTTCAGAATCAAGTAGTGTACCAACACCGATAGTTAGCGAGTACTTAGGTACTTGGTTGATATCGCCATCGAAGAAACGAGAGTTAGCAATACGCGTTTCGTGAGTTAGCGTCTTGATACGTGTACGAGAAGCAAGAGAAGATGCAGGCTCGTTAAATGCGATGTGACCGTCGTTACCTACGCCACCCATGAATAGGTTGATTTTACCGTAAGATTTGATCTTATCTTCGTAACGTTGGCACTCAGCAACGTGATCTTCAGCATTACCATCAAGAAGGTTGATGTTCTCTTCTTGAATGTCAACGTGGTTAAAGAAGTTGTTGTACATGAAGTTACGGTATGATTCTGGGTGATCTGCAGGCATGCCTACGTACTCATCCATGTTGAAAGTAACAACATGCTTGAAGCTTACTTCGCCAGCTTGGTATAGCTCAATAAGACGCTTGTAAGTCGCAAGTGGTGTACCACCTGTTGGCAGACCAAGAACAAATGGACGTTCTGCTGTAGGTGCAAATTTATTGATGCGATCTGCAATGTAGCGAGCTGACCATAAACCAACATCTTTAGCGTTATTAAGCGGGATTAGTCTCACGTTGATACCTCGTTGAAGAAAGTTAAAACAGGAAAAATCTTAGCGACATAGCGCCTTTGTTTCGAATGATAAAATAAGTTTTATGATCGAGCTAGCAAAATCACTCAGTTCTAACCTCCGTCGGTGATTGAGATCACAAATGATGAGCTTTTAATTTGCGGGGCGAAATTAATTTCTTAAACTGCGATTAACTTAAACGGATAGCCATAAAACAGTTATTCAAATCGCATCTAAGAAAACCATAGGGGGAACTAAGGGTGAATATTCTTGGATATTTTCAAAAAGTAGGTAAGGCATTAATGGTGCCGGTTGCAGTACTTCCTGCAGCGGCAATCTTAATGGGTATCGGTTACTGGATTGACCCGAACGGCTGGGGTGCAAACTCTGCACTGGCTGCGTTCTTAATCAAAGCAGGCGCCGCAATTATTGATAACATGTCTGTACTGTTTGCAGTAGGTGTTGCATACGGTATGTCTAAAGACAAAGATGGTGCAGCAGCACTATCAGGTTTCGTTGGTTTCCTTGTGGTGACAACGCTTCTAGCACCAGGTGCTGTAGCGCAAATCCAAGGTATTGACCCAAGCGCAGTTCCTGCTGCATTTGGTAAGATCAATAACCAATTCGTAGGTATCCTAGTAGGTATCGTATCAGCTGAGTTGTACAACCGTTTCTCTAGCGTAGAACTACATAAAGCACTAGCGTTCTTTAGTGGTAAGCGTTTGGTACCAATTCTAACATCTGTTGCTGGTATTGTTATTGCTGGTATCTTGATGTTCATTTGGCCATCAATCTACGGCGGTCTAGTACACTTTGGTGAAAGCATCCAAGGTATGGGTTCTGTAGGTGCGGGTATCTACGCATTCTTCAACCGCCTACTAATTCCTGTAGGTCTACACCACGCACTAAACTCAGTATTCTGGTTTGACGTTGCAGGTATCAACGATATTCCTAACTTCCTAGGTGGCGCGAAATCTATTGCTGAAGGTACAGCAACTCCAGGTATCACTGGTATGTACCAAGCTGGTTTCTTCCCAATCATGATGTTTGGTCTACCAGGTGCAGCACTTGCGATGTACCACACGGCTAAAGCTAAGAACAAAGAGCGCGTAGCATCTCTACTACTAGCTGCTGGTTTCGCATCATTCTTCACAGGTGTTACTGAGCCGCTAGAATTCGCATTCATGTTCCTAGCACCAGTACTGTACGTGATCCACGCAGCACTAGCAGGTCTATCTGTATACATCGCAGCATCTATGCAGTGGATTGCAGGTTTCGGCTTCTCAGCTGGTCTAGTTGATATGTTCTTGTCATCACGCAACCCACTAGCTGTTCAGTGGTACATGCTGATTGTTCAAGGTATTGCATTCTTCTTCATCTACTACTTCGTATTCCGCTTTGCGATTGTTAAGTTCAACCTTAAAACGCCTGGCCGTGAAGATGACGAAGAAGAGACTTCTGCAGCAGCAGGTTCAGCAGAAACTGGTGAGCTAGCGAAACAGTACCTAAAAGCACTAGGTGGTCACGGTAACTTAGAAAACATCGATGCATGTATCACGCGTTTACGTTTAACGCTAAAAGACAGCAGTCTTGCTAACGAAAAAACGTTGAAAGCGCTAGGTGCAATGGGTGTGGTTAAACTAGGTTCAAATAACCTTCAGGTTATCCTAGGCCCTCTAGCAGAAATCGTTGCTGGCGAAATGAAGAAAATCCCAGCATCAGAAGACCTATCTTCTGTAAAACTTCCATAATTACCTGAACCCTCAAGTAATTAAGTAACACAGTAATACCTTTATAATTTAACCGGCCTTATTATTTTCACCAGTGAAAAAATAAGGCCGGTATTTTGAGTACCCAACGTTTGGGCTCGTATTGATTTTCTCTTCACTTTTTAGAAGAGATATCGGGAGAAAGGAATATATCATGACTATTAAACTTACGGCGTTAGCATCTTTTATTGCACTAGCGGTGACTGGTTGTGCAACTCAAGGAAATAATGATCAAACTGTTGTTAATAACCTAGCGTCAAACCTAGATGTTAACTACGAAGTGGCTATTCAGCATGGCGCTGAAGAAGGCTTACAATGTAAAACACTAGGTGCTGAATGGGCATCATGTGACCTAATTAATTTAACGTTGGAAAATAATGGTCCAGCGGTAACAAGCAAAGACTGGAAAATTTATTTCAGCAGCATTCGCCAGATCCTAGAAGTTCAAAACGATCAATTTAAAATTACTCACGTAACGGGCGATCTTCACACTATTGAACCAACGGATAAGTTCGACGGTTTTGCTGAAGGTGAGAAGGTTGTTATCCCTTACATCGGTGAATATTGGACGCTTTTTGAAAACGATTACATGCCACGTGCCTACGTAACAGCAGGTAACGCAGAGCCAAAAACAATCGTTAGCACAGATACAGCAAATCCGGCTGATTACCTAACACCATTAAAAGGTGATCAATTCAAGCGTGTTAAAGCTGACAACAACGTATTAGCAACTGCAGAAACACGTTTTGAGAAAAACAGTGACGTTAACCTAATCGCATCTGAAGAAGTGGCAGGTACAATTCTACCGACACCACTAAGCACTAAGCTAACAGGCGACACGGTTTCGCTAGCGAACGGTATTAAGATCGACAACCTAACACTACCTGCTGACATGATGGCAGCAGTTGATGCGCGTTTATCACAACTAGGTGTAAACGCACAGGGTGAATACCCAGTGAAAGTGACGATCCTACCGGGTTCATTTAAGAAAGATCAGCAAGTTGTTGGTGCTTACAAGCTAGATGTAACGAAGAAAGGCGCAACTGTTACTGGTTTTGATAACCAAGGTGCGTTCTACGGTATGCAGTCTCTGATCTCACTGATGTCTACAGGTGCAGAGAACAGCATTCCAACATTAAACGTATTGGATGCGCCACGTTTTGATTACCGTGGTGTGATGGTCGATGTGGGTCGTAACTTCCACTCAAAAGAAGCGATCCTACGTACGCTAGATCAAATGGCGGCGTACAAGATGAACAAATTCCACTTCCACCTATCTGATGATGAAGGTTGGCGTATCGAAATTCCGGGTCTACCAGAATTAACAGAAATCGGCGGTAAGCGTTGTCACGATCTATCAGAAACAAGCTGTCTACTTCCTCAACTAGGTTCAGGCCCAACGTCTGATAACTTCGGTTCAGGTTTCTACAGCAAGCAAGATTACCTAGATATCTTAAAATATGCGAAAGCACGTGGTATCGAAGTGATCCCTGAAATTGATATGCCAGCTCACGCACGTGCAGCGGTTGTAGCAATGGAAGCACGTTACAAGCGTCTTGCAGCTGAAGGTAAGATGGAAGAAGCGAACGAGTACCGCTTGATGGATCCACAAGATACATCAAACGTAACAACGGTTCAGTTCTACGATAAGCGTAGCTTCATCAACCCATGTATGGATTCATCAGTTAAGTTCGTTGATAAAGTGATTTCTGAAATCCAATCAATGCACAAAGAAGCGGGTATGCCGCTAAATACATGGCACTTCGGTGGTGATGAAGCGAAGAACATCAAGCTAAATGCAGGTTTCCAAGACATCAACGCGGCAGAGCAAACGGCGTGGACGGGTACGATTGACCAATCTAAGCAAGATAAGCCATACGCGAAATCACCAATGTGTCAGAAAGTGATCGCAGAAGGTAAGGTAAGTGATTTCGACCACCTACCAAGCTACTTTGCTGAGCGTGTAAGTGAAATCGTAAACGGTAAAGGCATTGAAAACTTCCAAGCATGGCAAGACGGCTTGAAGTACTCGAAAGATGCGAAAGCGTTTGATACTGATAACGTACGTGTAAACTTCTGGGACGTTCTATACTGGGGCGGCGGTGCATCAGCATACGAGTGGGCTAACAAGGGCTACGATGTTGTTGTTTCAAACCCTGACTACGTATACATGGACATGCCATACGAAGTAGATCCGTCAGAGCGTGGTTACTACTGGGCAACACGTGCAACAGATACCCGTAAGATGTTTGGTTTCGCACCTGAAAACTTACCTCAAAATGCTGAAACATCACTCGATCGTGATGGTAACGGCTTCACAAGTAAGGGTACTGTTGAATCAAAAGGCTTCCACGGTCTGTCTGCGCAGCTTTGGAGTGAAACTGTGGGTAACGACGAGCAATACGAATACATGGTATTCCCTCGCGTACTAGCAGCAGCTGAGCGTGCATGGCACAAAGGTGAGTGGGAGAACGAGTACAAAGCTGGTGTTGAGTACTCACAAAAATCAGATCTAGTAAACAAGAAAGCCCTTCACAATGAGTGGGAGCGTTTCGCAAACGTTCTTGGTCAACGTGAACTAGCTAAACTAGATGCTGCAGGCGTTCAATACCGTGTACCAGTACCTGGTGCGAAAATTGAAAACGGTAAACTTGCAATGAACGTAAGTATGCCTGGCCTAACGCTACAATACTCAACAGATGCTGGTAAAACGTGGAACACTTACAATGCGAAAGCACAACCAAGTGTTTCGGGTAAAGTTGAAATCCGTGCAGTAAGCGCAGACGGTAAACGCTTCAGCCGTGTAACATCACTATAATTAATAGTATGTAATTACACTGTAAGCCTTTAAATATAAGCCGGTGAGGGAGAGCCTCACCGGCTTTTTTCATTATGTTCGACCAAAATCATGGCTATCTTATTAATGGACATGTTTTTAATGCGCCAAATTAGTGCATTGATGTATAGTGTCGGCATATAAACTCTGTCATAGCGGAGTTTTTTTATCCATATCGACAAACAATGCATACTATTTGTTGAGTCATGAACCATATTTATGGATCATATACAGTTCTCAATCCTGTAAGCACACGAGGTGTAATTGATGAGTGAATCTGAAGCTCGTCCAACTAACTTTATCCGCCAAATCATTGATGCGGATTTAGCAAGTGGCAAACATACAAGCGTACATACCCGATTCCCGCCGGAGCCAAATGGCTACCTGCACATCGGTCATGCGAAATCTATTTGTTTGAACTTCGGTATTGCTCAGGACTATCAGGGCCAATGTAATCTTCGTTTTGATGATACAAACCCTGAGAAAGAAGACATCGAATACGTTGAGTCTATTAAGAACGATGTTAACTGGTTGGGCTTTGAGTGGAGCGGTGAGATTTGTTATTCATCAAACTACTTCGATAAGCTATACGGGTTCGCAATTGAATTAATTAATAAAGGCTTAGCGTACGTTGATGAGCTAAGTCCAGAGCAGATGCGTGAGTACCGTGGCACACTAACTGAGCCGGGTAAGCATAGCCCATACCGTGATCGTAGCGTTGAAGAAAACTTAGCGCTGTTCGAAAAAATGAAGAACGGCGAAGTTGAAGAAGGCAAGATGTGTCTTCGTGCGAAGATCGATATGGCATCACCATTTATGGTTATGCGCGATCCTGTGATCTACCGTGTACGTTTTGCGACTCACCACCAAACAGGTGATAAGTGGTGCATTTACCCAATGTACGACTTCACGCACTGTATTTCTGATGCGTTAGAGGGCATTACGCACTCTATCTGTACACTTGAGTTCATGGACAACCGTCGTCTATACGATTGGGTTCTTGAAAACATCACTATCGATTGTACACCGCACCAGTATGAGTTTAGCCGTCTAAACCTTGAATACACTGTGATGTCTAAGCGTAAGCTAAACCAACTTGTTACTGAGAAATTGGTTGATGGTTGGGATGATCCACGTATGCCAACTATTTCTGGTCTACGTCGTCGTGGCTTTACGCCAGCATCTATGCGTGAATTCTGTAAGCGTATCGGTGTGACTAAGCAAGACAACACGATTGAAATCAGCTCACTAGAATCTTGTATTCGTGATGATCTAAACGAAAACGCACCACGTGCAATGGCAGTGCTTGATCCTGTTAAAGTTGTGATTGAAAACTTTGACGGTGAGACAGAAATGCTAACAATTGCAAATCACCCGAACAAACCAGAAATGGGTTCTCGTGAAGTGCCGTTTAGCCGTGAGCTATACATCGAGCGTGAAGATTTCCGTGAAGAAGGTAACAAGAAGTACAAGCGTCTAGTACTAGGTAAAGAAGTACGTCTACGCGGTGCTTACGTGATCAAAGCTGAACGTATCGAAAAAGATGCAGAAGGCAACATCACTACTATCTTCTGTACTTACGATAACGAAACGCTAGGTAAGAACCCAGCTGACGGTCGTAAAGTAAAAGGTGTTATTCACTGGGTATCAGCAAAAGCGGGTGTTGCTGCTGAAATTCGTCTATACGATCGTCTATTTACAGTGCCAAACCCAGGTGCTGCAGATGATTTCGTATCAGTGATCAACCCTGAATCACTAACAGTAGTGAACGGTTTCGTAGAGCCATCATTAGTTGCTGCTGAAGCTGAAAAAGCATACCAGTTTGAGCGTATGGGTTACTTCTGTGCGGATAACAAAGACTCAAGCCCTGAGCATCTAGTCTTTAACCGTACTGTAGGTCTACGTGATACTTGGGCTAAAATTGGCGAATAATGATTATTGCTGATTTATGCTAAGAAAAAGCCGCATCCTGTGATGCGGCTTTTTTATTGGTGATTACTGATTGGTTTCTGTTTCGATAGTACGACCAGAATCGATGATTTTCTGGGTGATATCACCCATGAGATCAGCGCTACTTATTTTGAAGAAAATCAGCTTATTAGATTGTTGGATCTGTTGAGTGTTGTACTTAAACTGGCTGTACACATCTCCCCATTGGTAGCGGATAAATGTCTCGCCAGATTGTAGATGGCGATTAACCGAGTATTCTGTGGCATAGCCTGCCATCGTGCCGTTTACAGGGCGGTTAGGCGCATCGTGTGGAATGCGAAATAGCGTTGAGTCTAATTTCACAATGCCGTTAGTAATGCTGCTAGGCTCTGTTAAATGCTTGGAGAAGTAGGTGGTATGGATAAAACGATCTTCTGGGTTGGTATTACCACCCGTACCAAGATTGGTTTGGCTCCACTGTTTATCTTGCTCTCCCCAGCCACGTGCTGAGCGCGCAACGTTAGCAAGATGCTGGGCATAATCTGGCTGATTGGTCATCACGGTATATTGTTTGCCATGCCATATTTGTGGTTTGCCATCACGCCATTCTAAAATAGCACTGTCACCAGAAGGATCTTGGAAAGAAATATGTAGAGCAATACGGATAGGAACGCCATCGATGAGCTCTTCATTTGGTGCCATAATTGAAGTGGCTTTCACTACTTCATCAACGGTTTTATATTGAGAAAGTAAGTGTCGAAGGTAGGTAATCGCGCCATCAGTTTGCTTATTGTTATCCTTGCCTAAATCCATCCCCGCATCATATAGCACGTTGCCTGATAGTCCTTCAGAGTTAATGCCGTCAACAATGATTCCATACGCGGTAATACCGGTAACAGCATATTTAGATACCACCATATTTTCGTGGCTTAAATGCGTGGAATACTCTGTACCTTGAGGGAAGTTTGCAAGATAAGGGTTAGTCGATTCAGACCAGTCCATTGTACGTGATACAAACGTACCGTGATCTTTTGTCTCCCAAAGAACACGGGTACAAGCATTAGCAGTTGAAATCATACTTGATAAGGAAAAAGTGGTAATTAGCGCTAATGCGAGAGGTTTTACGTTCATCTATAACATCCATATAAATAATGCGGATTTATAGATATAAGCGGAAAGTAATGAAAGGGCTTGTAGATTATTGTAACAATGTTTGAAAAGTGATCTGAGTAGCAATAAAAAAGCCAGTGAATAATCACTGGCTTTTTCAAATTATTTATTTTGGATCGTGCAGCGTATCATCGGTATTACAATCGCCTTCCATACAGTGACCATATAGGTACAAGCTATGGTTAGTTAGGCGAACATTAAAGCTTGCTGCAATTTGCTTTTGACGTTCTTCAATGATGTCGTCTGAAAACTCGATCACTTTGCCGCAATCTAAGCAAACAAGGTGGTCATGGTGGTGTTGAGTTGCAAGTTCAAAGACAGACTTACCACCTTCAAAGTGATGGCGCGTTACAATGCCAGCATCATCAAATTGGTTTAATACACGGTAAACTGTCGCAAGGCCAATCTCTTCGCCAATATCGATAAGTTTTTTGTACAAGTCTTCAGCACTGATATGTTGGCAATCAGGTTCTTGCAGTACTTCCAAAATTTTAAGGCGTGGAAGAGTAACTTTTAGGCCTGCTTGTTTTAGCGCATGATTATTATCTGACATCAAAATTTCCTATTGGCTATCCGCAAAAAGGTGTTGCAGTAGTCTTTCTCATTTCTATCCATTATAAGTGACGCAAGGATAACAATAAACCTTAAAAGTTCTGGAATCTAGGAGATATGTATAATTTCTAGTGTTTGAATATATGTAAAAAATATGTAAGCATTAACTCATCGTACCAGATGAGGGCTTTTACATTGTTTAACATTTATAAGCCAAGCGTGGTCAAATATGCACTTAATTTATGGCCGCCATTTTGGGGCTCTGGCATTAAAATTGTTTCTATCAGTGATGATTTCCGAACTGTTAAAGTAAGGTTAAAATTACGCTGGTGGAATAAGAATGCTAACCGCACTCAATATGGCGGTAGTATCTTTTCACTGACAGATCCTGTGTACTCGCTAATGCTAATGGGGATCTTAGGTCAGCAATATTTTATCTGGGATAAGCAGGCAAGTATTAACTTTATTCAGCCTGGTGACAGTGACTTAACCGCTGATTTTGTGATTTCAGAGCAATGTATTGATGCGATTAAACAAGCCACGGAATACGGTGATAAGTACTTTCCGTCTTTTACTGTGAATGTACTAAATAATAAGGGTGAGTTGGTATCGCAGGTGCAACGAACGCTGTATGTGAGAAAGAAGCCTGAATATCGCAAGAATAGAGAGATTGAAGAGCAGATGTCAGAGTCATCACTGGGGAATGAGATATAAAAAAACGCGCTAAATCAGCGCGTTTTTTGATGTATCTATGATTAGTCAGCAAGTTCTGCTAGGCACATTTCATCATAAATTTGATCAACCCATTGCTTAACGCGTTGTGCTGTTAGCTCTGGTTGGCGATCTTCATCGATACATAGACCTACGAAGTGGTTGTCATCAACAAGGGCTTTTGACGATTCAAACTCAAAACCGTCTGTTGAAAAGTTACCAACGATAGTTGCACCGCGACCTTCAACGATATCACGTACAGTACCCATCGCATCACAGAAGTATTCTGCGTAATCTTCTTGGTCACCACAACCAAAGATAGCCACTAGTTTGGTTGAGAAATCAATTTGCTCAAGCTCTGGGAAGAAGTCATCCCAATCACATTGCGGTTCACCGTAGTACCAAGTAGGGATACCTAGTAGTAACAGATCAAAATTGTCGATATCTTCTTTGCTGCTTTTTGCGATATCTTTTACTTCAACTAGCTTGTCGCCAAGTTGTTTCTGGATCATTTTAGCGACAGCTTCGGTATTACCTGTGTCGCTACCAAAGAAGAGTCCAACGCTCGCCATAGTAGAGATTACCCGTATATAAAATAGTTAACTGCTGCGTTGCAGTTTACAGAAATCAGTCGAAACGGTGCAATGATAATTACTGTTTACTGACGTTTTGTCTGTTTTTTCGTCTAAACAGTTGCATTGTCCGCAAGAATCTAGTCTTAGGTGTTGAGATAAGCAGCATAAATTACACAAAACTGCGGTGTGATCAAATACCGCTACCTTCCCAACTTAGCTGAATTATTCCTTTAGCAATAAAGCCAGCACAACCGAGGAATAATACAAGCCAGACAATCTTTTGTCCAAAAGGTGGAACATTACCTTGTTTTAAAACGTCTTTTATTGCCATACCAATAAAGAAAAAAATAGCGGCAAAAACAAGGTCTAATCCGATGGACTCAATCAAATCCATGTATTCGTAAAGCATAACAAATCCTTTGTTATTGAGCTAAATGAGACTATAGCATAGTCGAAAAAGGGATTTAATAGTTCAGAAGGGGAATATCCCATTGTTAGTGAACAGGCTAACAATGGGATATAAAATAGAAAAAGAGTTACTTTTCAAGGAAGTTGGTAATGATACGAGTCACGGCTTCTGGTTTTTCTGCATGTAACCAATGACCTGTATTTGCCACCATATGGGCTTTTGCATGAGGAAATTGACGCATGATTTCATCACGATATTCCGGCACGACATAGTCAGATTCTTGGCCTTTGATGAATAACGTTTTCCCCATAAATGGTGCTTCACTTGGCTGCCAGCCCATAATGTTATTGTAGTTTGCGATAATACCATCAACGTTAAAACGCCACTGATAAGCGTCATCTTGTTTTGCTAAAGACTTGAGTAAGAACTGTCTAACACCTGCGTCTTCGACATACTGAGCAAGGTAATGTTCTGCTTCACTGCGTTTAGTGATGATATGTTTATTCACTTCTTGTAAGCCGTTAAACACATTTTGATGGCGATGGGCTTGGTAGGTCACTGGTGCCATATCAAGCACAACCAAATGTTCCATGCGTTTTGGTGCTAATGCAGCCAATGCCATGGCTACTTTTCCACCCATTGAGTGACCAATCACTGAAAATTGATCAATATCTAAGTGATTGATCACATTCAGGACATCCTGTGCCATTTCTGGATAAGTAAAATGATCTGTGTGTGGTGATAAACCGTGATTACGTAAATCGACGCTGATCACTTTATAGTTATTTTTCAAAGACCTTGCGAGTAGGCCAAGATTAGCAGCACTGCCGAATAAACCATGGATCAAAATGATCGTTTTTCCATCGCCTTCGACCTGATAATGAAGATTCACTGACTATTTTCTCTATTTAGTTGTGGTATTTACCGTAGAGTATAACCTCGGATCAAGCTATAATCGTACCCAGATTTTTAAACGGAACGATAATGAATAATACGATGAAGACTATTGAGGTAGACGAAGAGCTATACCGTTATATTGCTAGCCAGACTCAGCATATTGGTGAAAGCGCTTCTGATATTTTGCGTCGGTTGCTTATGGTGCCTGAAGAGCAACTGCAGCAACCTGCTGTAGTAATGCCTGTCCGTCCTAAGGGAATTGTTGTGAGTAAAGATGCTGGCAACGAACCAACAATGGATCGCGTAAAAGAAATGCGAGCAGTGTTGATCTCTGATGAATTTGCGGCACAAGAAAAAGCAATTGGTCGTTTTATGATGATCTTGTCTTCTCTATACCGCATTGATGCACAAAGTTTTGCTGAAGCGGCTGCGATTAAAGGCCGTACTCGTGTTTACTTTGCACATGATGAAGAAACATTGCTAGCAAGCGGTAAAACGACTAAGCCAAAGTCGATCCCTGCGACACCATTTTGGGTTATCACAAATACGAATACCGAGCGTAAGCGTCAAATGATTGACCAGTTAATGACAAAAATGGGATTTGGTTCTGACATCATCGATAAAGTATGTGGCGAGATTTAATCTAACCGCGGCATATTGACGTCAAAATAACAAGGATAAAACTATGGCTATTCATCCTCGTGCTGGGCAACGTGCTCAGCAAGAAGATATGCATAATATTCCAGCACTTATCGCCAATTACTTCTTAATTGAGCCAAGTGCTCAAGACCCATCACAACGCGTAGAGTTTGGTACTTCGGGTCACCGTGGAACGGCAGATAAAGGCACATTTAACCAGCACCATATTTGGGCTATCGCACAAGCGGTTGCTGAAGTGCGTGCGGCGAATGGCGTGACAGGGCCTCTTTTCCTTGGTAAAGATACCCATGCATTATCAGAGCCTGCTTTTACTTCTACATTGGAAGTGCTTGTTGCAAACAATGTAAAAGTCGTTATTCAAGAAGGTAAGGGATATACCCCAACACCTGGCATTTCTCATTCGATCCTTTGTTATAACAAAGCGCACGAAGAGAAAGCTGATGGTATCGTGATCACACCATCACATAATCCACCTCAAGATGGCGGTATTAAATATAACCCTGTTCATGGTGGTCCTGCTGAAAGTGAGTTAACGACAGCGATTGAGCGTCGTGCTAATGAAATCATTGCTAATGGTTTAGTCGATGTTAAGCGTGTTGCTATCACTGAAGCATTTGCATCAGATCTTGTGGTTGAGCAAGATCTAGTTGCACCATACGTTGCTGATCTTGTTAATGTTATTGACATGGAAGCAATTCAAAAAGCTGAGTTGAAATTAGGTGTTGACCCACTAGGTGGCTCGGGCATCGAATACTGGCGTCAAATCGCTGCTTACTACGCGCTTGATTTAACGTTAGTCGATGAATCTATCGATCCATCATTCCGCTTTATGTCATTAGATAAAGATGGCGTAGTACGTATGGACTGTTCATCACCTTACGCTATGGCAGGCTTATTAGCTTACAAAGATAACTACGATCTTGCGTTCGGTAATGACCCTGATTACGATCGTCACGGTATCGTAACGCCAGCAGGTTTAATGAATCCGAATCATTACCTTGCGGTATGTATTGATTACCTATTCCGTCATCGTAGTGGTTGGGCAGATCAAGTTGCTGTAGGTAAAACATTAGTATCAAGTGCGTTGATTGACCGTGTTGTTGCAGCATTGGGTCGTGAACTGGTTGAAGTGCCTGTTGGCTTCAAATGGTTTGTTGATGGCTTATACAGTGGCAAGTTAGGCTTTGGTGGTGAAGAAAGTGCAGGCGCATCTTTCTTGCGTAAAGACGGTACACCATGGTCAACAGATAAAGACGGTATTTTGTTATGTTTGTTAGCTGCTGAAATTACAGCGGTAACAGGCAAAACACCGCAACAATACTATGATGAGTTGGCGGATAAGTTTGGTCATTCAGAGTATTCTCGTCTACAAGCAGTAGCGAACAAAGAGCAAAAAGCAGTATTAAGTAAGCTTTCTCCTGAGATGGTTTCTGCTGAAACCTTAGCAGGTGAGTCAATTACGGCACGTTTGACTCATGCGCCAGGTAATGGTGCTGCTATTGGTGGCTTGAAAGTGACCACTGAAAACGGTTGGTTTGCTGCTCGTCCATCGGGTACAGAAGATATTTATAAGATTTACTGTGAAAGCTTTAAAGGTAAAGAGCATCTAGCACTTATCGAGCAAGAAGCACAGGAAATTGTAAGTAAAGTCTTTGCCGACGCAGGCTTATAATCGCTTGTAGTAAGAAAAACGCCCTATATGGGCGTTTTTTATATCTAAGAACTATGGCTATCGTTCACTGTTATGCTGAGGCCAGTAATTCGGCATCACAAACCACACCTTGTTTTCGCTATCAATAGCTTGCGTTGGTACTGTTATCTGGCTTATATCAAGATATTCTTCAAGTTCAACAAATGCTGGTGGTGCTATCCACTGTTTTTTCGTCAATGTTTTTAAAATCATGCCTTCAGCATCAGACTGATAACACCATAGCCCTGTATCGGCGTTTGGGTTGATATTGATGCTTGAACCCTGTTGTGGTTTTGGCCAAGCGTGAAATAACCGCCCTTGCATAATTAGCCGACGTTTAGTCGGTATAAAATTAAAAACATTTGTAAATGCATTATGTTCACTGAGCGTGAGTTGATGCTTAATCATTCTTGCTGTTTTCTTATCTAAATTATCTTTAGCATTTGGTCCTGGCCAGCGATGTTCAAAGGCTAAATAAAACTTGATAGCCACTTCCCAATGCTCAACTTCGCCTGTGAGTAAGTTTTTCACCAGAAAATCAATTGAGCCTACGGTTTGTTTATCCCAATGGAGTTGGACTTCTTCTTCTATTAATTCGTAATCAGGGTGATGAATGATTAATTGTTGCCATAACCATTGATAGTAGAAGCCTAAACGGCGATTACCTGAATAAGGTTGAAGAGGAGGAAGTTGCGCATTTTTTCTAAATGCCTCTAGCCAAGCATCATCACAAACATAGTCATATGATGCGATCAAACTAGGCATATTAAGTACAGCGAGATAGTCCTTTGTTAATTGTGTATCCATTTCATTTTGTAACATTTCTACATAACTCGCTTTTATAGGAGGTTTTTGCATGATTTTGACGGAATTTTACCCGAAAATCTGTAGTAATATTTCATAAACTCAATTAGAGTAATAACAGATTTGACCAGAAAGGGGTTCTGTTATGTACACTCAGTATTCAAAGCTTAATATTACTTTTCGTCGTATTTTTGTGGTACTAGCAGGACTTCTGTCATTACCTATTTTATTGCTGCTACCTGTTAATAAACGTACACGTTTAGGCAGCTTCTTACACCGCTACTGGACACAAACCAGTGCTCAGCCAGTATGGCTTAAAAAAATTGAGCAAGGGTTCAAATAAGATTTTCCATAAAAAGCTGCTGATGCGGCTTTTTTTATATCATTTGTTTGCTGTAAATACAGAGAAAACTCTTAATATCATGATAGCTTTAGTACACTGATACCATA
>NZ_SSMG01000052.1 GCF_009873615.1 Photobacterium lucens | reverse complement strand
ACCGTATACTCCCTTAGCAGGGGAGCGCCTTCAGCCTCTCGGCCACCTCACCACTCAAATCGGTGCGAATAACAAGTCTAAAACTCATCACTCTAAATAATGGCGCGCTCGGGAGGATTCGAACCTCCGACCGCCTGGTTCGTAGCCAGGTACTCTATCCAGCTGAGCTACGAGCGCGCAGTTGTCTTTGCAGACTTATCTCTTTTAAAAAAGAGATAACAAATGGCGGTGAAGGAGGGATTCGAACCCTCGATACGGGATAAACCGTATACTCCCTTAGCAGGGGAGCGCCTTCAGCCTCTCGGCCACCTCACCGTCTTTCGGGGGCTCATATTACTGTCAGCCAAAAATAAGTCAAACACTTTATTGATAAAAAACGACAATCTCTGACTGCATGCGTACTTAATAGCCAATGAGATAATTTATACAACGTAAGCGTTAAAATATTCACTCATTTTTAACTTATTTGCTGCTATTTCCTGTGCCAATTAAATAAATATTTTAAATAACCACATACGACAGGTACAAAAAAGGCCAGGCTTTTATACCTGACCTTTTTCAAATTAATAGTTGCCAGAACCCTGAGAGTCAGTTTCTTTTTCCGCTTGAATTCGCATGTAGATTTCTTCGCGGTGAACAGATACTTCTTTAGGTGCATTAACACCAATACGTACTTGGTTACCTTTAACACCTAAAACAGTAACGGTAACTTCGTCACCGATCATTAGAGTTTCACCTACGCGACGTGTCAAAATTAGCATTTATGTGCTCCTTGAGTCATCTCAATCTTATAAGAATTTAACGTTTATTATCCAATATTATTTACGTTTTCGTAAATAGCCACTGCTCAAGAAACAGCGAGATATGATCGATTATCCAGACTTTGGCTATCAACCACAAACTTTTTATGGATTAAATCTACAGCAGCGACATGATCTTCATCATCAATCAACAAAGATAAACACTTAGCGTCACCCTGATAAGTATGCACTTTAATGCTAGCCTCTTTTAACACTTTTTGGACGGCATCCAAACAATGTTGTGTTCCATCCCCAACAAGAGACAGAATCGAGACCATACCAATATGGCGCATTTTACTATCAAAAACTAGCTTCAAACGCGCAATATCATCATTTGCAGCAACTATTTGTGATTTATTCTCGTCACTGCTGTGATCAAGGATCCACACGGCTAATCCAAATAATGATATTTGCTTATTCAGTTCTGTTTTTGGTAGCGCGATTTCCAGCAATACATGCTGCTTTTGTAGCGCGACACCTATGATAGTTGATGAAACCATACTATCAAAATTTACTAGTGTTCCTTCGCCTTCATCGAAAGATGAAAGCACTCGAAGTGGAACACGATGCTGACAGGCATACTCTACAGACTGCAATTGTAGCACTTTCGCACCTAAACGTGCCATTGACGTCATATGGTCAAAGTGGATCACATCTAGTCGTGTTGCTGTAGGAACGATTCTCGGATCAGTGGAGTAAACACCATCGACATCGGTAAAGATCTGACATTCGTCGGCATCTAACGCACTTGCAATAGCAACCGCAGTGGTATCAGAGCCACCACGTCCCAATGTCGTGATGTTACCTTCAACATCACGACCTTGGAAACCCGCAACGATAACAATGTTATCGTTGCTAAGTAATGCTGTCATTCGTTGCGTTTCTACTTCACGAATGGTGGCATTATTAAATGCATTATCAGTTCGAATAACAACCTGATCAGCTGTCAACGATACCGCACTGTAGCCACGTTTATTCAATGCCATGGCTAACAAGGCAATTGACACCTGCTCGCCCGCAGCAAGCAGAACATCAAGCTCGCGCGGTGTTGGTACTTCGTCAATTTGCTTGGCTAGACCTAATAAACGATTGGTCTCCCCTGCCATAGCAGAAAGAACAACGACAACTTGATGGCCAGACTGGCGTGCTTTGATCACACGCTCAGCCACCGCTTCAATTCGCTCAATAGAGCCAACCGATGTTCCACCAAATTTCTGCACTAATAGTGCCACATTACCTCTCCAGTGATTACAGTTTGTCAGCTAGCCATGGTGCAACGGTTTCTAGTGCTGCAGGCAATGCTGCTGCGTCTGTACCACCTGCTTGCGCCATATCAGGACGACCGCCGCCCTTGCCGCCAACTTGTTGAGCAACTAGGTTAACTAGTTCACCCGCTTTAACTTTGCCAACAAGATCTTTTGTTACACCAGCAATTAAGCCAACTTTATCGTCGCTTACATTACCTAGTAAAACTACACCACTACCTAGCTGATTCTTTAATTCATCAACCATACCACGTAGGGCTTTGTTATCAGCACCGTTAAGTTTTGCGATTAAAACTTTAACGCCGTTGATCTCTTGCGCTTGGTTGATAAGGTTTGCGCCTTCTTGAGCCGCTAGCTTATCTTTTAATTGTTGAATTTCTTTTTCTAGTTGCTTGCTGTGAGAAACTAATGCTTCCACTTTGCTAACAACTGATGCTGAATCTGATTTCACTAGACGAGCTGTCTTAGCAAGCATTGCATCTTCAGTGTGCATCGCTTCGATTGCAGCAGCGCCTGTTACCGCTTCAATACGACGAATACCTGCAGCGATACCACTCTCAGATAGGATCTTAAATAGACCAATATCACCAGTGCGAGTAGCGTGAATACCACCACAAAGCTCAGTTGAGAACTCACCCATGCTTAATACACGAACTTCGTCATCGTACTTCTCGCCAAACAGTGCCATTGCACCTTTCGCTTTCGCCGCTTCGATGTCCATGATGTTGGTTTCAATCGCGTGGTTAGCACGGATTTGATCGTTAACCATGGTTTCAACCGCACGTAGTTGCTCTGGTTTAACGGCTTCTAGGTTAGAGAAGTCGAAACGTAGACCATCAGCTTTTACCAATGAACCTTTCTGTGCAACATGCTCACCTAAAATGTTACGCAGTGCTGCGTGCATTAGGTGCGTTGCTGAGTGGTTTAGGCTAATTGCTGCACGGCGCGCTGAATCAACAGACGCTGTTAGTTTTTGACCAACAGTTAGCGTACCTTCAGCAACTTGACCTTTATGACCAATTGCTGCGCCAAACTTTTGCGTGTCAGCAACATTGAACAGTACACCTTCAGCGCTCAGGATACCGCTATCGCCACACTGACCGCCTGACTCTGCGTAGAATGGTGTGTTTGTTAGTACTACTAACGCATCTTCACCTGCATTTACGCTATCAACAGCAACGCCATCACGGTATAGGGCAACAATTTCACCTTCACCGTCTGTTGCGCTGTAACCACAGAATTCTGTTTCAGCATCAACTTTGATTGCATCGTTGTAATCAACACCAAAGTTACCCGCATCACGAGCACGTTGACGTTGTTCTTCCATTGCCGCTTCAAAACCTTCTTCATCGATAGAGAAGCCACGCTCACGAGCAACATCGTTGGTTAAATCAGCTGGAAAACCGTACGTATCGTATAGTTTAAATACAGTTTCACCATCAAGCACTTTACCGTCTAAGTTATCTAGTGCTTCGTTAAGAATTGTCAAACCACGGTCAAGAGTACGACCAAAGTTGTCTTCTTCAATCTTAAGTACTTTTTCTACGAGTTCTTGCTGTGCTTTTAGCTCTTCACCAGCAGTACCCATGATGTCAGCTAGCGGACCAACAAGCTTGTAGAAGAATGCACCTTGTGCACCTAACTTGTTACCGTGACGTACTGCACGACGGATAATACGGCGTAGTACATAACCACGACCTTCGTTTGATGGCATAACACCGTCAGAGATCAGGTAAGCACATGAACGGATGTGGTCAGCGACAACGCGTAGTGACTGGTTAGATAGATCGTCAAAACCGATCACTTTCGCCGCTTCTTTAATTAGCGTTTGGAAGATATCGATTTCGTAGTTTGAGTGAACGCCTTGCATGATTGCAGCAATACGCTCAATACCCATACCAGTATCAACAGAAGGCTTAGGTAGCGGCTCCATTGTGCCGTCAGCTTGACGGTTGAACTGCATAAATACGTTGTTCCAGATCTCGATGAAACGGTCACCATCTTCTTCAGGTGTGCCTGGACGGCCACCCCAGATGTGATCACCGTGATCGTAGAAAATCTCTGTACATGGACCACAAGGACCTGTGTCACCCATCTGCCAGAAGTTGTCAGATTCAAAAGGCTTACCACCTTTCTTATCACCGATACGCACGATACGATCAGCAGGAATACCTACTTCTTTGTTCCAGATATCAAATGCTTCGTCATCCGTTTCATAAACGGTAACAACAAGGCGATCAGCAGGAAGCTTAAGTACTGATGTTAAGAATTCCCAAGCGTATGCGATAGCGTCATGCTTGAAGTAATCACCAAAGCTGAAGTTACCTAACATTTCAAAGAATGTATGGTGACGTGCTGTAAAGCCTACATTTTCAAGGTCGTTATGCTTACCGCCTGCACGTACACAACGCTGTGCCGTTGTCGCTCGCGTGTAGCTGCGCTTTTCTAAACCTAAGAAAACATCTTTAAATTGGTTCATACCCGCGTTTGTGAACAACAATGTTGGGTCGTTCGCAGGTACAAGAGAGGAGCTTTCCACGATTTGGTGGCCTTTGCTCTCGAAAAACGCAAGATACGCACGGCGGATCTCATCAGTGCTCATGTACATTGGCAAATCCTGAATTAATGCTTTTATTGAAAGACAGAAAATCATACTTAGGTGATCTTCTAACTCACCCTTTATTGGTGCGTAATACACACTTTTGATAAAAGGCTGAGTTGAGTAATCGAACTAAGATAAATTTTTTGGGGACTATTGTAAAACAACGGCGGCAATAACAGGAAATGTTATGTGGACAAATGCATTAAATAATCGAAATCTTTAATGCATTTGTCTGTGTAATTCTCTCGATTGAATGAAATTTACAATGAATAAAGCAGATAGTGGCAAGTTAGTCGCTATTTCGAAATTTCTTTTTCAGACAATCCCTGCACTGAATTGAGCAATGATGAAACAATAGAATCACTATCAATACTTTCACCATTAAGTACCCGAGCCAGAATATCACTCGCAAACTGCTGTGGTGAAATCACAATATCCGGATTAACGCTTTTTACTTTATTGATATTTTTACTGTCGTTAACCAACGCAACAGTCCGTGCATTGCTATCGAGTTCAATTGCAGATAGCACAATAAACGCGTTATCGGCATCATCATCACTCAGTGCCAAGATAGCTTTGGCATTCATCACACCCGCTTGCGTTAATATCTCACCATCACTGTAATCACCAACCACAACATCAAGATCTTCAAGCAAATCTTTCGCTGCTTGCTGCGTACGCGGAGAGACAATCACGGTGATTGGCTGTTTGCGTGATGACAGTTGTTTAATGGTATTCACTGCAAGGCTTGATAAGCCACAAATAATAAAATGATTGGTTCTATTCATCTTTTTGCTATTACCTTTAACGAGTCGTTCAAAACCACTATGAACAACCGGGCCTAATACGGATGTTGCCGATGTTGCAAACACGGTAATACCGGAAACAATCACAGAAATGGTAAATAATCGCGCAGGCTCAGAAACCGGAACAATATCACCGTACCCCACTGTCGACATGGTTTCTATCGCATAATAAAACGCTGTCAACAGTGAAGTGATCTTAGGTTCAAAGCCATCGCCAAAGTACAACGCACCATAGGTTGAGGTGAGCATCAAGGTGATCACACTGATCAACGCAAAAATACTACCTGCCGCAACACTGCTTCTTGAGAAATGACGTCTAACTAAAAATAAAATAACCAATGAAATCAAACCATAATGAATGTTATAAGTTTGATCTGGGTGGATATGTGCCGTATAAAGGGTATCGATGATCATCAAGGTAAAGCTGATCATCCATGAGATACGGGCTCGGAAAAATAATCCTATTGAGCTTAGTGCAATAAAGACACCCAACATGAAATATGGGGCATTAGTTAAAAACGTATGGTTGATTTGCTCGTAATTTTTAACGTTAAAAATGGCAATAACATCAACTGGCAAACCATAAATGGTGTGGAATATAAGGCCACTATTGGCAAGGACAAATAGCGCGACAAAAATATGTCTAATGCTATAAAGCCACAATGCAAAACGGCGTAGAGTACGTCCAATCCAACGCAGTAATGAAAAACCTTCTTTCACCTAACACACACCTACAAAGTATTATCAACAACTTACATTCATAGTTTAGTAAATAAAAAATGATGTTCAGGTATATTAGATCAAAAATAAGCTAATGACAGAGATTTAAATGCCTATTGTCAAAAACAAAAGATATAAAAAAACCCAACCTATTGGCTGGGTTTTCACGATTAAAGACGTCTTAGAATGCTTCGTCTTCTTCGATATCCATATTGTCTTGCGCTTCAGATGTTTCGCCTTCCGTTACAGGGCTAAGTAATAGCTCACGTAACTTCGCTTCGATCTCTGCTGCTGTTTCTGGATTCTCAGTTAAGAACTTACACGCATTTGCTTTACCTTGGCCGATCTTATCGCCCTTGTAGCTGTACCAAGCACCTGCTTTTTCTACCAGCTTGTGCTTAACACCTAGGTCAACTAGCTCACCGTTACGGTTAAAGCCTTGACCGTAAAGGATCTGTGTATCAGCTTGCTTAAATGGTGCAGCAATTTTGTTCTTAACTACTTTAATGCGTGTTTCGTTACCAACAACTTCGTCACCTTCTTTGATAGCGCCAGTACGACGAATATCAAGACGAACAGATGCGTAGAACTTCAGTGCGTTACCACCAGTAGTGGTTTCTGGGTTACCAAACATCACACCGATCTTCATACGGATCTGGTTGATGAAGATACACATACAGTTAGACTGCTTTAGGTTACCTGTTAGCTTACGCATTGCTTGAGAAAGCATACGTGCTTGCAGGCCCATGTGTGAGTCACCCATTTCACCTTCAATTTCAGCTTTCGGTGTTAGTGCGGCAACGGAGTCGACAACGATAAGATCAACAGCACCAGAGCGGGCTAATGCGTCACAAATCTCTAATGCTTGCTCACCCGTATCTGGCTGAGAAACTAAAAGCTGATCGATATCTACACCCAACTTTTGTGCGTAAATAGGATCCAGTGCATGTTCAGCATCGATGAAAGCACAGGTTTTTCCTTTACGCTGAGCTGCTGCAATCGTTTCAAGTGTTAAGGTTGTTTTACCTGAAGATTCAGGACCGTAGATTTCTACGATACGACCCATTGGTAAGCCACCAGCACCCAGTGCAATATCTAAAGATAGGGAGCCGGTTGAAATTGTTTCGATATCCATAGTACGGTTATCGCCCAACTTCATGATTGAACCTTTACCGAACTGCTTCTCAATCTGGCCTAACGCTGCGGCAAGAGCCTTTTGTTTGTTGTCGTCCATTCGACTCTCCAACGGATGCTAAAATGAAATTTCTGAACTGTTTGAATGCAGACTAGTATACTGTCTATTCATACAGTGTCTATAGGTGACTACATTTTTTTTGTTAAATATGCGTCAGCCCAGTTTTACTCATTCACGCTTTTTACTCGCTCCAGCATGACAGACAAGGCTTTAGCAATCGCTTGTAATCTTACTGATTTTCGATCGCCTTCAAAATGACAACAAATTGTATGTCGCCATTCTGTACTATCAGCCCAACAAAACCACACCGTGCCAACAGGCTTTTCAGCAGTGCCGCCATCAGGACCAGCAATACCACTGATTGCCACACTGATATCAGCCCGAGATGCCGCTAATGCACCACAAGCCATTTCAAATACAACGCCTTCACTGACTGCACCAAACTCTGCTAGTGTCGCACCTGAAACGCTCAACATCTCTTGCTTTGCTTCATTACTATAAGTGACAAATGAGCGGTTGAACCATGCAGAGCTACCAGGAATTTCAGTAATGGCATAAGCGACCCCACCACCGGTACATGATTCTGCGGTGGTCGCAATCCAACCTTTATCTTTTAAGGCTAGTCCTAAATCAGTGGCCAGCTGTTCAATATTCATTTGTTGCTCCTTGCTAATACGATTAATGGTGGTGCATAAAAGCATGACTTCATCATACTCAATGCAATTAATTTTGTGACTTTACGCCTAACAACTACCATTGCAAATATCTTAAAAAAACTCGCTATCCCGCTTTGCCCTATTAGCGGATTCACGTATCCTTAGCGGTCAAAATTCATTGGTCATGCTGTCAATTTAGCATGACATAGTTCAAGCAAGAGTAGGCAATATCGTGACGATAAAAGGCTTAGAAAAACATACACCTATGATGCAGCAGTTTTTGAAAATCAAAGCTGAGAACCCTGACGTTTTACTGTTCTATCGAATGGGTGACTTCTACGAGATGTTTTTTGATGATGCGAAGCGCGCCTCTCAACTGCTTGATATCTCATTAACAAAACGTGGCTCTACTAACGGTGAACCGATCCCAATGGCAGGAGTGCCTTACCATGCTGTAGAAGGCTACTTAGCCAAACTGGTTCAGCAAGGCGTTTCTGTCGCTATTTGTGAGCAAATTGGCGATCCTGCAACAAGCAAAGGTCCAGTAGAACGCAAAGTAGTTCGTATTGTCACGCCAGGTACTGTTAGTGATGAAGCCTTACTTAATGAGCGTCGTGATAACTTAATTGCTGCAATTTACACCGAAAATAACAAATTTGGCTACGCAACCTTAGATATCACATCTGGCCGCTTCATGCTCACAGAGCCTGCTAGTGAAGAAGAAATGCAAGCTGAGCTTCAGCGCACGAGCCCTGCTGAACTACTTTATCCAGAAGATTTCACTTACCTGCATTTAGTTGAACCGTTTAAAGGTAAGCGTCGTCGCCCTATTTGGGAATTTGAATTAGACACTGCACGTCAGCAATTAACCCTGCAATTTGGTACTCGTGACTTAGTCGGTTTTGGCGTTGAAAATGCAGAACTTGGCTTATGTGCGGCGGGCTGTTTGATGCAATACGTTAAAGATACCCAACGTACTGCACTACCACATATTCGTGCGATCACCTTAGATACCAAAGATCATGCAGTGATCTTAGATGCAGCTACACGTCGTAACCTAGAGCTTACGCAAAACTTAGCTGGCGGTTATGACAACACACTGGCATCGGTACTTGATCAAACTGCAACACCAATGGGAAGCCGTTTACTGAAACGTTGGCTCCACCAGCCTATCCGAGATCAAAAACAGCTTAATGGTCGTTTAGATGCTATTGAAGCATTTAAAGACAGTGGTATGTTTGTGGATGTCGCTGGTGTACTACGTCACATGGGTGACTTAGAACGTATTTTGGCACGTTTAGCACTGCGCTCGGCACGTCCTCGTGACTTAGCTCGCATGCGTACCGCCATGCAATATCTGCCAGAATTAGCTGAACTATTAGCTGAAGTACCACAAGCTCGCATTAATGATTTAGCGACGTACGCAGCTCCAATGGATGAACTATGCGAACTGCTTGAACGTGCAATCATTGAAAACCCACCAGTGATCATCCGTGATGGTGGCGTATTAGCACCGGGCTATAATGCAGAACTTGATGAGTGGCGTGATCTCGCTGATGGCGCAACCAAATTCTTAGAAGAATTAGAAGCCAGTGAACGTGAGCGTCATGATATTGATAGCTTGAAAGTGGGCTTTAACCAAGTACACGGTTTCTTCATTCAAGTCAGCCGTGGTCAAAGCCACTTAGTACCAAGCCACTACGTGCGTCGCCAAACGCTGAAAAATGCCGAGCGTTATATTATCCCTGAGCTTAAAGAGCATGAAGACAAAGTACTTAACTCAAAATCTAAAGCACTCGCATTAGAGAAAAAGCTATGGGAAGAGCTATTTGATCAACTACTGCCACATCTTGAGCAACTACAAAATGCGGCAAGCGCCCTTTCTGAACTTGATGTGTTAACAAACCTTGCTGAACGTGCCGATAGCCTCAATTACTGTCGTCCTGAATTAATGGAACAAACAGGGATTGAGATCACCGCAGGTCGTCACCCTGTGGTTGAACATGTGTTAAGTGAGCCGTTTATCGCTAACCCTATTTCGCTGCATCAAGATCGCCGCATGTTGATCATTACCGGTCCTAACATGGGTGGTAAGTCAACTTACATGCGTCAAACCGCATTAATTGCATTAATGGCACATGTGGGCTCTTTTGTTCCAGCAGAAGCGGTGAAGATTGGTCCACTAGATCGTATCTTTACCCGTATTGGAGCCTCTGATGACTTAGCCTCTGGTCGCTCAACCTTCATGGTTGAAATGACAGAAACGGCGAATATTCTTCATAACGCCACCCAGCAAAGTTTAGTGTTAATGGATGAAATCGGTCGTGGTACCAGTACTTACGATGGTCTATCACTGGCATGGGCAAGTGCTGAATGGCTGGCAGATAAGATCTCAGCCATGACATTATTCGCCACTCACTACTTCGAACTAACAGAGCTGCCATCACTATTAACCGGATTGGCGAACGTTCATCTCGATGCTGTTGAACACGGAGATGAAATTGCCTTCATGCATGCCGTTCAAGAAGGTGCTGCGAGTAAGTCTTACGGTCTAGCGGTAGCGAGTTTAGCCGGTGTTCCGAAATCTGTGATCAAGCGAGCTAAGATCAAGCTGCAACAACTGGAAGCATCAGGTCACCAACAAGCACTACAACCTGACGTTTTAGCTTCGCAAGCACCAAAAGAAGAGCATCAATTAAGTTTGATCCCAGAGCCGAGTGAAGTGGAAGAAGCATTGGCGAATGTGAATCCAGATGACTTAACCCCACGCCAAGCCTTAGATGAATTATATCGATTAAAAGCACTGCTTTAATCTTTAACTCATTCAACAGAAACAAAAAAGGACGCTTCTGCGTCCTTTTTCTTATTACTATTTCAATGTATTTAGAAGGAGGTAAAAAGGTTACATTGAATCAAGTAAATTAAAGCTCTTGATTAAAGAGCGACTCAATATTAAGTCCTTGGTGCGTTAGCATGTCACGTAAGCGTCGCAGACCTTCAACCTGAATTTGGCGAACACGCTCACGGGTTAAACCGATCTCACGCCCAACATCTTCTAATGTTGATGCTTCATAGCCCAGTAAGCCGAATCGACGCGCTAACACTTCACGCTGCTTAGGATTAAGCTCTTGTAACCAATGAACGATTGAGTTTTTGATATCATCATCTTGGGTTGATGATTCAGGACTTCCACCTTTTTCATCAGGAATAATATCAAGCAGTGCTTTTTCTGAATCACCACCGATCGGATTATCTACCGAGCTCACTCGCTCATTTAAGCGCAACATACGATTCACATCATCAACAGGCTTTTCTAACTGTTGTGCAATGTCTTCGGCTGTTGGCTCATGATCCAGCTTTTGTGCTAATTCACGTGCCGTACGTAGATAAACATTGAGCTCTTTGACTACATGAATAGGTAGTCGGATGGTGCGGGTTTGATTCATGATTGCCCGCTCAATGGTTTGGCGGATCCACCATGTCGCATAGGTAGAGAAGCGGAAGCCTCGTTCAGGATCAAACTTCTCAACAGCGCGGATCAGGCCTAAATTACCTTCTTCCACCAAATCGAGCAGTGCCAGTCCTCGGTTACTATAGCGACGCGAGATTTTCACTACTAAACGAAGATTACTTTCAATCATTCGTTTACGTGCAACTTCATCGCCGCGTAATGCACGACGAGCATACAAGACTTCTTCTTCTGCGGTGAGAAGAGGCGAATAGCCAATCTCACCGAGATAGAGTTGGGTAGCATCTAATGCTTTTTGAGTTGCTTCATATTTAGCAATATCGGCGTCATCATCATTAACCGATATTGCTTCAGTATCAGAACTATCATCAGCAGACGGCATTGGAACGTTCATTTCCACGTCTTCGTCTAAAGTGAATGAATCAAGGTTTGTGGCTGTGCTGCTTCTACTCATAGCGCCTCCCAGATGGCGAGTTAGCAAGACATTACAACTTCATCATGTCATCTCTAATTGCTGCATCATTGATTTTTCGTTTCTTATTTAGGTAAGTAGCGCATTGGATCCACTGATTTACCCTTATAGCGAATTTCAAAGTGTAGCCTTACACTGCTAGCCCCAGTGCTTCCCATGGAAGCTATCTTTTGCCCAGCTTTTACTGTTTGTTGCTCTTTTACTAAGATCTTATCGTTATGCGCATAAGCACTTAGATAATCTTCACCATGCTTAATGATGACTAAATTACCGTAACCCGGTAATGCATCACCCGCATATACAACAACACCTGCTGCGGTTGCTTTAATTGCTTCTCCTCGCGTACCTGCAATATCGATACCTCTATTGCCATTTTCTGAATTTGAGAATCCAGCAATAATTTTACCTTTTACAGGCCAAGCCCATTTTGATGTTGATGGGGTTGTGCTTGGCTTAGTTGTTACAGGTTTGTTAACTTTTGAGTTTTCAGAGTACTCTTTTGGTTTTGACTGCGCAACCGTTTTATTGTCTGTTTTTTGTGCGACAGGTTTTGAAACTGGCTTCGGTTTACTCACAGGAGTCGTTTTCACAGGTGGTGTAACCACAGACGTATTTGATGAGTATGATGAGCGGCTACCACTAGGGATAGCTAATCGTTGGCCTGGATAAATAATGTATGGTGGCGCTAAATTGTTTAGGCTAACAATGTCTTTTACATTTTGACCTGTGACGTAGGAGATAAAATATAACGTATCCCCTTTACGTACCGTATATGAATCGCCTCTAAAGCTACCACGCTCTAACTGAGAGTAATCTTTACTGAGATTAGCAACCGGAGCTGGTGTATGACTACTACAAGCTGATAGCAGAATCATACTGGTTACTGCTAACAAAGAAGGTTGAATAATTTTTTTCATCATACACTCTGTACTCATGGTTTAAGCCAAATCTCCAGCCACTAAAGGCACAAATCTTACGGGTTCAATCACGGTTTCGCAAAATGCTTCGCCATTTCGGACAATCAATTTCAATTCTTGCTGTTGATAGCCAACAGGCAAAATTAATCGTCCACCATCAACCAGTTGCTCCAATAAGCTCTGGGGAACTTCACTAGGAGCTGCGGTCACAATAATGGCATCGAAAGGCCCTTTACTTGCCCATCCTTGCCACCCGTCACCATGTTTGGTTGATATATTATGTAACTCTAACTGTTTAAAGCGTCTTTTCGCTTGCCATTGCAAGGCTTTGATCCGCTCGACAGAATAAACATGCTCAACAAGTTGAGCTAACACTGCTGTTTGATAACCTGAGCCTGTGCCAATTTCTAACACTGAAGATTGGTAAGTTAAGCCCAATAACTCGGTCATTTTCGCAACAATGTAGGGTTGAGAAATTGTTTGCCCACTACCAATCGGTAGCGCATTATTCTCATATGCTTGAAAAGAGAAAGCTTCATCAACGAAGCGTTCACGAGGAACGGTCGCAATCGCATTTAACACTCGCTGATCACTGATCCCTTTATTTCTTAAAAATGCGATTAAGCTATCAAGCTGACTTTGATACCGCATGATTACTGGATCTCCACATTTCGCATCCAGCCTTCAACTCCAACCATGGCATCATGCGCGGTCAAATCAACTTGCAGTGGGGTTATCGAAACCGCACCTTGTTCTATGGCATAAAAATCAGTGCCTGGGCCTGCATCTTGGCATTGACCAGGAGGGCCTAGCCAGTAGAGCGGTTTACCACGAGGATCTAACTCTTTGATCATATTTTCAGCCCGATGACGTGCACCTAGACGTGTCACTTGCCATGACTTCAACTGTTCAAAAGGCACATCAGGAACATTAATATTTAAGATATTATTGCCCGGTAACGGCTGTTGCGATAACTGCTTAACAACTTGCTGAATCACCTTCGCAGCTGTTTCAAAATGCCTATCACCGACTAAAGAAACCGCAATCGCTGGCACACCAAGAAAGTGACCTTCAGTGGCTGCGGCAACTGTGCCTGAATAGAGCACATCATCACCTAAATTGGCGCCGTGATTAATGCCAGCAACCACAATATCAGGACGTTCATCTAGCCATTCATTTAGAGCAAAATGAACACAATCCGTTGGTGTGCCTTGTACCGAGATACGGTTTTTACCTTCTTCTCGAATACGTAGCGGGTAATCCAGTGTTAATGAATTTGATGCCCCTGATCGATTTCGATCAGGCGCAACCACTATTACTTCTGCTAATTCACTTAATGCTTTTGCGAGTGTATTAATACCTTCGGCAAAAATACCATCATCATTACTGATCAGAATTCTCATCATTCACTACCTCATTTTGAAGTGGCATGATCAACTCACGCACTACCGAGGTGGCAAAACTACCAGCAGGCAGAGCAAATGAAACAATCAAATCCTTCTCTTCGAAATGCCATTGCATATTTTTAGGCATCAGTAGCAATGGACGACGATCGTGACGCATACGGTTATCACGCACAAGTTTAACTAACGCTGGCTCTTGCTCCACAATCGCTAATTCAAACGCTTGTGCATCATCTTGCGTTGGTAGTGCGTTATCACCTAACAATGGACCTGTAATAGCAAGTTCACCGGATGTAACTTGCTGCTGTAATGTATCCGTTACCACATCTGCAACAAACGTACGTTCATCACCTTCTGCTTGTAAGCAGTCTCCAGCGATAATCGTTGCCGCTAAACCTTGCTCAATACGCTGTGACAATACTTGATTAAACATCCAAGAACGTGCAGCTGAAAGGTAAAAACTACGCTTGCTCTTATCACGTACACGGAACTCATCGTTGCCCCAAGCACGTGCTTTAACCACGTTATTACCACCATGGCCAAAACGCTGTTCACCAAAATAGTTGGCAACACCTTGTGCTTTGACCATTTCTAAACGCTCAGTTAATGCATCAAGGTTATCTAAATCAGTAAGACGTAATTGGAACCAGTTACCCGCTAAATCACCTGGGCGTAATTTTTTATCATGGCGCGTCACTTCAAGAATTTCGACACCAGGATGTTCAGCTTCAAACTGACTAAGATCTGGATCAACTTTACCCGGCAAGTGAACACTTAACCACTGCTCAGTCACAGCATGGCGATCTTTAAGTCCAGCCCAGCTCACGTCACGTGATTTCACGCCACATGCTTTTGCTAACTCATTCACTACATACTTGGTATTTTCACCGACCTTGCGAATTTTCACCATCAGGTGTTCGCCTGTACCGCTAAACTCAAAACCGAGCTCTTCATTCACGATGAAGTCTTCAGGATTAGCTTTAATGCGTCCGTGACAAACTGGCTTTGCATGAAACCAGTTAAAACAATCCATTATATTTTCTGCAGTGTGAGAATGAGACATAAGCTCAAGATACCTTTTTAATTAAAACAACGGCTTCACAAGCAATGCCTTCTTTACGTCCAGTAAAACCTAAACGTTCAGTTGTCGTTGCTTTAACATTAACATTTGCGACATCTGTTTCTAAATCTTCAGCAATCGCCTGACACATCGCATCAATATGGGGGGCCATTTTCGGTGCTTGTGCCATGATGGTGACGTCTACATTACCCAAGCGATAACCTTGAGATTTCACTTTACTGTAGACATCACGTAATAAAAATCGGCTGTCAGCTCCTGCCCACTCGGCATCAGTATCAGGGAAATGGCGACCGATATCACCAGCACCAATCGCACCTAATAGTGCATCACATACCGCATGTAGTGCTACATCGCCATCAGAGTGAGCAATTAAACCTTGTTCATAAGGGATAGCAACGCCACCAATAATAACCGGACCTTCACCACCAAATTTATGAACATCAAAACCATGACCAATACGCATTATGAATATTCCTTTAATAATTGTTGTAAGTAGAACTCTGCTAACGCTAAATCTTCTGGCTGCGTGACTTTTAAATTATCAGCCCGACCTTTAACTAACACGGGGGAATAACCACAAAACTCAAGTGCTGATGCCTCATCGGTGATCACTGCATCTTGTGCCAATGCGGTTGTTAATGCTTCACGCAGTTGCCCTGCTCGAAACATTTGTGGTGTAAGTGCATGCCACAATTGTTCACGATCAACAGTGTGGTCAATCGCAGTACCTTGTTTATTCATCTTTGCGCGTTTCATGGTATCGCGAACAGGTGTTGCTAAAATCGCGCCATACTCGCTTTGCTTAGCAGCAACCATTAACTGACGAAGATCGTCTAATCGCACGCAAGGTCTTGCTGCATCATGCACCATCACCCATGCATTATCGTCATTAATTGCCGCTAACCCTGAAAACACAGAATCTACTCGTTCAGCACCACCATCAACCACGGTAATACGAGGATCATTAGCTAGCGGCAAGGTTGGAAAATACGGATCTGTTTTACTAACAGCAATAACCACGTGTTGAATTTCAGGCAGACTTAATAAACGCTCAACGGAGTGTTCAAGGATCGTTTTACCCGCAATCGTCAAATATTGTTTAGGGCGATCTGCCGCCATACGACTACCGACACCTGCGGCAGGGACAACAGCAATACATTTATCGATCATGAATGGTTATCTCATTACTTAGCTAGGCTGTGTAATTAGTTATTATCGCCAACTACACGAACAAATGTTTCCCCTGGTTTAACTAAACCAAGATCGGTACGTGCACGTTCTTCAACAGCTTCTTTACCACCATGCAGATCTTTGATCTCGGCATACATCTGCTGGTTACGCTGATGAAGCTCCGCGTTCGCCTTTTCTTGTAAGGCTACGCTTTCTTCCACGGCATTAAATTCATTCATACCATTTTTGCCATACCAGAAGTCGTATTGTAACCAAGCTAAAAGCCCTAATAAAACAATAATAAACAGGCGCATAATTCTCCCTGCGAAATAATTGGTAACAGCAAGCTGCATTCCAATTGTCGAAGATTTTAAGTCAACCTGCACAATTGGAATGCATTTTGCCAAGCAGTAATAATCCCATAATCGGGTAACTGTGACCACAATTATGCTATGAGAGTTCACAGGGTTATTACTTAACGGCTGATTTTGTCGAAAATAAACACAATCATAACCACCTAAATTCATCTTAAATAATAATTAACCCAGCTTAGAT
>NZ_SSMG01000051.1 GCF_009873615.1 Photobacterium lucens | reverse complement strand
AATTTACACTGTAAGTGTAAAAACTTTGTTAATTAAGGAGCTGAAAGAGTAGGTTTCACGATTATATTTTCTGTAAATAATGAATAAAAAAGCCGCCATAGCTAGGTAGGGAACTATGGCGGCAAATTGGTAATACCTTTGGGTAGGCAGTCAGGTATTACCAACGTAGTAGCAAATTATTAAATCTTATTAGTAAAGGTACGGCTAATTACATCTTGTTGCTGTTCACGAGTTAGTGAGTTAAAACGCACTGCGTAACCAGAAACACGAATTGTTAGCTGTGGGTATTTCTCTGGGTGCTCAACAGCATCTAATAACATGTCACGGTTTAATACGTTCACGTTTAGGTGTTGACCACCTTCGATGCCATCTGTTGCGCCTGCTGCTTCGTGGTGGAAGTACCCATCCATTAGGGCTGCAAGGTTTTGTTTCTGTGTGTTTTCATCTTTACCTAATGCATTTGGCACGATAGAGAAGGTGTATGAGATACCGTCTTTCGCGTAAGCAAATGGTAGTTTAGATACTGATGTTAGTGATGCTACTGCACCGTTTTCATCACGACCGTGCATTGGGTTTGCACCTGGGCCAAATGGCATACCAGCACGACGACCACAAGGTGTATTACCTGTCTTCTTACCGTACACAACGTTTGATGTGATGGTTAAGATTGATTGTGTTGGAATTGCTTCACGGTACATGCTCATCTTCTGAATCTTCTTCATGAAGCGCTCAACAAGATCGCAAGCAATGTCATCTACACGTGGGTCGTTGTTACCGAATTTAGGGTAGTCGCCTTCGATGTTAAAATCGATTGCTACGCCATCTTCGTCACGTACTGGTGTTACTTTGGCAAACTTAATCGCTGCTAGTGAGTCAGCAACTACAGATAGACCTGCAATACCACATGCCATTGTACGGCGTACATCGCGATCCATTAATGCCATTAGTGATGCTTCGTAGCTGTAACGGTCGTGAGAGTAGTGGATGATGTTCAGTGCTGTCACATATTGTGTTGCTAACCAATCTAGCATTGAATCAAAACGTGGCATTAGTGAATCAAAGTCTAATACTTCGTCGTCAATTTTCGCTAGTTGTGGACCAACTTGTGCTTTTGATTTTTCGTCAACACCGCCGTTGATTGTGTAAAGTAATGCTTTTGCAAGGTTAGCGCGAGCGCCAAAGAACTGCATATGCTTACCAACAACCTGTGGGCTTACACAACATGCGATTGCGTAGTCATCGTTGTTGAAATCAGGACGCATTAGGTCGTCGTTTTCGTATTGAACAGATGATGTTTCAATCGATACTTTTGCTGCGTATTGCTTAAATGCAATAGGTAGCTGCTCAGACCAAAGAATCGTCATGTTTGGCTCTGGAGCTGGGCCCATTGTGTGTAGCGTATGTAGGTAACGGAATGTTGTTTTCGTTACTAGTGTACGACCGTCAACACCCATACCCGCCATTGCTTCTGTTGCCCAGATTGGGTCGCCAGAGAACAGTGAATCGTACTCAGGTGTACGTAGGAAACGCACCATACGTAGCTTCATGATGAAGTGGTCGATCATCTCTTGCGCTTCTTGCTCGTTGATCAAGCCATTTTGAATATCACGCTCGATGAATACATCAAGGAATGTTGATGTACGACCTAGTGACATTGCTGCGCCGTTTTGAGACTTAACTGCTGCTAGGTAGCCGAAGTAAGTGAACTGAATCGCTTCTTGTGCTGTGCGAGCAGGTGCTGACATGTCGATGCCGTATTTCAAGCCCATTTGACGGATGTCTTCTAGTGCTTGAACCTGATCTGCTAGCTCTTCACGTAGGCGAAGCGTTTTTTCTAGATCTTGGCCTTGCTCTAGGAATGCTTGAGTTGATTTGTATTGTTCTTGCTTGTCAGCTTTAAGGAAATCAATACCGTATAGTGCAAGACGACGGTAGTCACCAATAATACGACCACGACCGTAAGCATCTGGTAGACCTGTGATGATGCCTGATTTACGACACGCTAGGATTTCTTTAGTGTATAGATCGAAACATGCTTTGTTGTGTGTTTTACGGTAGTCAGTAAAGATTTTCTCTACGTTTTCGTCTAGTTGACGACCGTATACTTCACATGAGTTCTTAACCATGCGAATACCACCATTAGCGATGATTGCACGCTTAAGTGGTTGGTCAGTTTGTAGACCGACAATTTTTTCTAGATCTTTGTTGATGTAGCCAGCATCGTGAGATGTGATTGTTGATGGTAAATCAGTATCGAAATCAACCGGTGCGTGAGTGCGGCTTTCTTCTTTAATACCTTCTAGAACGGTATTCCATAGTGATGTTGTTGTTTCCGTTACATCAGCTAGGAAAGACTCATCCCCTTCATATGGCGTGTAGTTAGTTTGGATAAAGTCACGCGTATTAACTTCTTGCTGCCAGTTACCAGCACTAAAACCTTTCCATGCTTCTAGCATTTCAGTAGTAGGGATTGTCATAATGTTTACCTCAATAGGTGATATATGCGAATGCGTCATGATGAGATGGACTCACCATAAACTTAAAATCTGATGTGTGTTGAGCACGATCGGCTGATTTTAATTCACTGCTTTTGAAGCTTTTTTTGATTATTTAACAGGCGTTATTTCGCTGTCTTTGCTGCTTCTTGGCTTGAGGCAAATACTATGATTTATAAGTGTATGAGTAAAATGAATGCTTTTCATTTTTTAAATGCATTTTGTGCATGTTGATTGTAGTTAAGCTGAAAGGATAATCACTTTATCATTTAAAAACAGTGCGTTAATTGTTTTTGCTTGTCAGTGTGGCATTAGAAGCATTTTGTTGTTTGAGAGATTTTACATTCAAAAAAAGTTTGGACTTATTACATTTTTCTATAATTAGGCCCTGATCCGCTCTCGGGTGGTGTCCATGAAATGTTCTGTGATGGATCTTTTATATCGCATGCTTTGCACTGTAGGCAGTTCCCTGCATTTATCTGAAATCGTACTTGGTTGCTTTCTTCTATAACTTCATAAACACCTGCTGGGCAGTAGCGTTGGCTGGGTTCATCAAACTTGGTGAGGTGTTGCTGTATTGGAATTAAAGCATCGTGCAATACAAGGTGGCAGGGTTGATCGTCAGGGTGATTAATCGAGGCAAGATACAGTGACGATGTTTTATCAAAACTTAATTGATTATCAGGTTTGGGGTAGCGAATGGGCGTGGCTTCGGAAATAGGTAGTAAACATTGGTGATCGGCTTTGCTGTGAGTAAGCTGCCATTTGGCGTTACCGTTAAAGAGGTTCTGCTCGATTAACGTCGCAAAAGCACCTGTAAGTTGTCCGAATTTCTGAATGTTAGCGCAGGTATTTCTGGCTTGATGTAATTCTTCATATAACCAACTACTTTCAAATAAGGCTTGATAGCAAGGCTCGGTATGGCTGTGATCTTTCATCAATTCACTGTATATCGCTCTTGCTGCTAACATCCCGGATTTCATGGCGGTGTGGCAACCTTTCAATTTGTTCATATTTAATGTGCCAGCATCACAACCAATAAGTACACCGCCTTGGAATGATTGTTTAGGTAGGGAGGCTAAACCACCTTTGGTAATCGCTCTTGCACCGTATTCAATGCGTTTGCCGTCTTTAAGTGCCGTGGCAAAAACTGGGTGATGCTTTAAACGTTGAAACTCATCAAATGGGCTTAAATAGGGATTGCGATAGTTTAAGTCGGTGATCAAGCCAACAGCGATATGTTCATCATCCATGTGATACATAAAACTTCCGCCAGTGGTCTGTGATTCACTCAAAGGCCAACCTAAACTGTGAATGACATGTCCAGCTTTATGATGTTTAGGTACTTGCCACACTTCTTTAATGCCTAGCGCATAGTGTTGCGGCTGGCTATGTTTATCTAATTTCAGTTGTTTGATCAGTGATTTACCTAAATGACCTCGGCTACCTTCGGCAAAAATGGTATAGCGTGCATTAATCATCATACTGGGTTGATAGGTCGATTTAGGTTCGCCTTGCTTATTTATTCCCATGGCTTTGGTAATGATGCCTTTAACCCTACTCATATAGATGGGCAAATCTGCATTATCTTCAGTGACAATGTCACTTCTTTGATGCTCGAATAATACTTTCTCTGCACTGAAACCGGGGTAAATTTCCACACCAAGTTGTTCTGCTTGTTTTCCTAGCCATCGGCATAACTCAGTTAAACTGATCACGTAACTGTTTTTATTGTCGGTGTTTTTGGGGCGAAAAAGGGTAGGAATAGTGATTGATGCGTGATCATTAGTAAGCCAGTAGAAATCGTCTTGTTTTGCTTTGGTGATAACTGGGCAATCGGTTTGTTGCCAGTCGGGAATCAATTCGTTTAATGCGTGGGGATCAAACAGTGCCCCCGATAAGATATGCCCGCCAATGTCAGCACTTTTTTCTATTACAGCAATGGAGAGTGGGCGTTGATGCTCTTTCGCAAGTTGTGCTAATTGAATTGCACTTGATAACCCCGCAGGGCCTGCCCCGACAATCAAAACATCAAAAGAGATACTTTCTAGCGTACTGTTTTCTTCTGCCATTGCGCGCTCCTTTACTGTTTCATTTAACTATAGTCCAGTTGACGTAAACGTAAATTCAACTAGGCTCAAAGAAAGTAACACATTCCAGTATTAGCCGTTAAATCAACGACTTCTTATAAGAGGTGTGCGATATGGCAGAGTCTAGTTTGAAAATTCTTGTCGCGATTAAGCGAGTAATAGACCCGTATGTGGCTATTCGTGTCAAAGACGATCACAGTGGTATTGATGATCATAATGTGAAAATGACCATTAATCCGTTTTGCGCTATTGCTCTTGAACAAGCGGTACAAATGAAAGAGCAAGGCTTAGCACAAGAAATCATTGTGGTAAGTATTGGCGATGACAGTTGTAATGAATCATTAAGAACCGCATTGGCATTAGGTGGCGATCGTGCCATTCATATTAATACTGCTGATTTTCTATCAGATAATGCTGCAAGTTCTAGTGTTAGCCTATTTACACCATTAAAAATCGCGAATGTGTTAGCTGTATTGGCACAACAACAAGACTGTGATTTGGTGTTGATGGGAAAACAATCTATTGATGGTGATAATAATCAAACGCCACAAATGTTAGCTGGCCTATTAGATTGGCCTCAAGCCACATTTGCTTCAGAGATAAAGCCTGATCCAAATCGTGATAATCCTGCGTTATTAGTTACAAGAGAAGTCGATGCTGGGCTTGAAATCTTATCGGTCGATTTACCTTGCGTGGTTAGCTGCGATCTTCGACTAAACACCCCTCGTTTTGCGTCTTTGCCTAATATCATGAAGGCGAAATCCAAACCGCTTACTTGCTCTTCTTTAGCTACTTTCATTGATGACAATATCTCGCTGTATCCCAATTTAGCGTCATTAGCTAAACCATCGTCTCAAACCATTATTAAATACAGTAAGCCTCAACAGCGCAGTGCAGGTGTGATGGTGGAAAGCATTGATGAGTTGATTGATAAACTTACTCAGGAAGCGAAGGTGATCTAATGGACAGTGCTAAAGTATTGATCATTGCTGAACATGATGAGGTGAATCTATCTATCGCCACACGTAAAACAATAACAGCAGCTCATTCATTAAAACAATACAGTGACAACGTCACTATATCTGTGCTGGTGGCTGGCTGCGATTATTCGAATGTGGCAGAGCAAGCTGCGTATTTAGAGGGTGTAGAGCAAGTATTGGTTGCTGATAATACGTGTTATCAATATCCGCTTGCTGAAAATATTGCAAAGCTGGTTGTCGACATCGCCTCTCAATATACGCATCTATTCATAAGCTCAAGTACTCAAGGTAAAGATCTGCTGCCTCGTATTGCAGCCAAACTGAATGTTGAACAATTGTCAGATGTGATGGGCTTTACGTCTCTACATTCTGTGGTTCGTCCTATTTATGCAGGTAATGCGATTGCGGAAGTGAGTTCAAGTGATCCTTATATCGTCTCAACCATTCGTGCCGCAAGTTTTGATGCCTGTAATAGTAGTGATAGTTGTGCTGAAATTGTTCATCTTGATAAGGCTTTTGAGAGTACATCGACACGTTTTGTTGAGTTACAAGCATCTAAAAGTGAACGTCCAGAGTTAGCCAATGCCAATGTCGTGGTCGCTGGTGGCAGAGGTGTCGCAAGTAAAGAAGGCTTTGTCTTGATCGAACAACTAGCAGATGTGTTAGGTGGTGCGGTGGGTGCGTCACGAGCAGCTGTGGATGCTGACTATATTTCCAATGATCATCAAGTCGGGCAAACAGGTAAGATTATTTCCCCCGATCTGTACATAGCAGTGGGCATTTCAGGTGCGATTCAACACATTGCAGGGATCAAAGATGCCAAAGTCATAGTGGCTATCAATAAAGATCCTGAAGCTACAATTTTTAGTTATGCGGATTATGGATTAGTGGGAGATCTATTCGAACTTATTCCTGATTTTATTCATAAATATGAATAATGTTTTTTAGCATAGTGTATTGATTGTCAGAGCAATGTCAGCATATCTATTTGCATCATAGTGGAATAATTCGTATTTAACTTTTTAATAGTGACTTTTTGCTATGTA
>NZ_SSMG01000494.1 GCF_009873615.1 Photobacterium lucens | reverse complement strand
GAATAGGATAGTTTCTAATTCCTATTAAATCCTCAGAAAAAACGGCAACATAGATTGCATTAATATTACATTTAAAAAACAGCGTAGATACTAATCTCACTCTATGTATTTTATATGACACCCTTGTAGCAATTTGGTTGCATTTAATTATGCATTTTTTTAGTTTTTTTTCTAACCACAAGGAAACCCCTGCGATAAACCTATTCTTGCGGTATTAAATCTTATCTCTTAACATCGCTACCCTGCTCAAATTCGAGTAAAATAGATCCAGCTCTCCCTGTTTTGAGCTTATAGAGAACTAGGAAAATCATGAAAAAAACATTTGCTTTAACCCACCCTAAAAAAGCTGTTCCTCGCGTTGTTGAAGCGGTTAAGTACGAAGTGAAGAAATACTTACGTCGTGAGCGTAACAAAACATTACCTGCAGGCGCTGATTTCTGGGACTTTGATTGTAAGTTTGGTCATACCGAGCAAGAAGCAAAAGTGATTCATGTTAAAGAAATCAACAAGTGCATTGATGAAGCAGAAAAACTAGCGCTTCCTTCACTGTACCTAGAAATTTTGGCGAAGCCTGCAACGCGTGCGCCTCGCCCAGTTCGTGATTTCGATGACTAATAATCGTTCTATCTGTTAAGGTTCACACCTTAAAAAAAGAGTCACAATGTGGCTCTTTTTTATTATCTTTCAAATGGTGATAGTCGTAACGGTTAATATGAAACTATACAAAAAAAGCAGCGTCATATGAGGCTGCTTTTTCGTAACGGACGATTAATTAAAATAACAAGTTCCAACAGTGTTATAACGTGATTTAGAACCAACGTTCTAGTGAGCTGCGATCAAGCTGTTTAAAAGCACGGCTTAACACTTCTGCTAATTCTTGATAACGCGGCTGCGCCTTTTTCGGCTGCATCGCATACCCTTCACTAACTATCTTTTGGTAAATTTCGTTATACCACTTTGCTAATGATGGCGGCAGTACGGTTTGGCTACGTTTACCCAACCACCATAAGCCTTGTAACGGCATCGATAACGCTAATAACGCCACAGCTACCGCCTGTGGCATCGCCCCATAATTATTGAAAACCATTTGGGTCAAAATACTAATGGCAGCCACAGCTGGCATCACTTTGGTTGCGAACTTGGTCGCCTTGATATAGCGGTGCTCAGGAAAAACGGCAGCCAACTCTTTACGCATTGGCCATGTGCTCATGTAATGCTGACCATCTTGGAAACTTTTCCACATTGTTTGTTGAGTCATAAAGCACCAT
>NZ_SSMG01000493.1 GCF_009873615.1 Photobacterium lucens | reverse complement strand
CTGACTCCGATTGAATATCGAAATCAGGCCTTACAAGCCGCTTAACCGAAATGTCCAACTTTATGGGGTCACATCAAAGATTAACGTCTTGGGGGCTTTTTTGTTTTTCAACTATTTTCATTCCAACTCCTTCCTATTTCTATATTCCTCCAAGCTCTCAGGATTAGCGATAGCGCTGGTATTCACTACATGTCGCTGGTGGATCACATCACCTACTGCTTTTTCTGCAATCTTGCCTGATTTGGTTCTGGGTATCGCATTCACTTGCAGGATCTTTGCTGGCACATGGTGAGGGGAGCACTGTGTTCGCAGTTGAGTCTTGATCCTGTTTATTAAGTTATCGGTTAAATGAAGATTCGGTTGAAGTTGAACAAACAAAATAATACGTACATCGTTTTGGTATTGTTGAGCGACAACTACTGAATCGACGACTTCATCAAATGGATTAACTTGGCGATAGATTTCAGCAGTGCCGATGCGTATGCCTCCGGGATTAAGAATTGAATCGGAACGTCCGTAAAAGATTAATCCGCCATGGTGAGAAATACTCACATAATCACCGTGGTGCCAAGTGTTAGGGTAGGTATTCCAATAAGCGTTGAAGTATTTCTCGCCGTTTGGATCTTGGCTAAATGCGATGGGTTGATTCGGGAAACTATTGCAGCAAACAAGCTCGCCACATTGATCCGTTATGGCTTCACCTTCCGCGTTATACACCTGCACATCCATGGCTAAGGCTTTGACTTGGCATTCACCACGCCACACAGCACCAATAGGGTTACCAATGGCAAAACAGCCACAAATATCCGTGCCGCCAGAAATAGACGATAGCTGCACGTCTTGTTTGATATTTTGATACACATAATCAAATTGCTCGGGCGCTAAAACGGAACCTGTCGAGCAAATCACGTCAAGTTGGGTGAGTTTATATTCTTGGCGTGGTGATAGGGATTGCTTTTCAATGGTTTCTAAGTACTTCGCTGATGTGCCAAAGAGTCGTAGATGCTCTTTATCAGCCAGTTGCCACAGTTGATTGGGTTGCGGATGAAGTGGCGAGCCGTCATATAAAATCAAGGTTGCACCAGAAGCGAGCCCACTGATAAGCCAGTTCCACATCATCCAGCCACATGTGGTGAAATAAAATATCCGATCTTTGGGTTTGATATTGCAGTGTAATTGATGCTCTTTGAGATGGTTAAGTAAGGTGCCACCGACAGAATGAATAATACATTTTGGTTTACCCGTTGTGCCTGATGAATAAAGAATATAAAGCGGATGATTAAATGCCGTTGGGGTAAAACTGAGGTGAGGTGTTTCAATAATATCTTCCATTTCTGCCCAAGTGCTAAGATTAATAGCTTCGGGTAGTGGTGTTAAATTAAGCAGTAACTGACTGATTGGCTGAGTATTTAAATAAGGAAACACAATCAGCTTTTTCACACTTGGAAGTGCAGGTAAAGCTTGGGCTAATGCAGTGATGCTTGATATGTATTTGCCATTATAAATATAACCGTCAGTGGTGAAGATGAGCTTTGGCTGAGTTTGGCTAAAGCGTTCTATCACGCTTTCTGTACCGAAATCTGGTGAAGTTGAAGTCCAAATTGCACCAAGCGATGTTGCAGCCAGCATGGCAATCACGGTTTGTGGAATATTGGGCATATAGGCGGCAATCACATCACCTTTTTGTATCCCTTGTTGTTGCAGGTAATGGGCGACAATCGCCACTTGCTCATATAGTTGTTGCCACGATAATCGCTGCTGCGCTTGTAGGTGATTTTTATCACTAAAGCTCTGCTCGTTGTAGAACACTAATGCATCTTGTTTGGCTAATGCTTTGCTATGGGTTAATAGGTTTTCTGCAAAGTTAAGCTGTGCCTTGGGAAACCAACGGCGATCTTTATTTGGAATAGGACTATTTGGCGGGCAATAGGAAATGGGGTTACCTTGCTCGCCAATCACATGACAAAATTGCCAGAGTTGATGCCAAAACTCATCACTGTGTTTAACCGACCAACGATGAAGCTGGGTGTAATCATGAAACAAACGGTTTTGCTGCTCGCTGATCTGCACCATAAATTGATATAGCAAACTGGTTTGAATGCGCTCTCGATTAGGCTCCCAAAGGCATTGGTTATAATCATTGTTTGTCATCATGGCTTCTCCGTTTTAATTATTAGCTTTCAGGTGCCGCTTTTTTAAACGGTTCAAGTTGCTCGCAATGGTGATAGATAGCTGTAATAGTGGGAAAAGGGGTAAGGTTAAATTCAAAGCGTTTGGCGTTATACACTTGTGGTATTAAACAAACATCGGCAAGGGTTGGGTGTGTGCCAAAACAAAAGCGTTCGGTGTAAGGGCTTTGTTGTAGTTGTTGCTCTAATGCGGTGAATCCTTGGTGTAACCAATGGTGATACCAGTGTGTTTTTTGTGCTGGAGTACAATCAAATTGTTGTTCTAGCTGTTTGAGCACTCGTAAATTGTTGAGAGGGTGGATATCACAAGCAATGGCAAGCGCAAAAGCTCGGCATTGTGCTCGCTTAATTAGGTTACGTGGTAACAAGTAAGGGCTAGGGTAGCATTCATCAAGGTATTCAATGATAGCTAACGATTGATGTAATAAGGTTTGATGTTGTATCAGCGTAGGTACTAAGCCTGATGGATTAATAGCATGGTATTCGCTGCTGTGTTGCTCGTGATTGAGTAAAGAGACAGGCACGCACGCGTAGTCTAACTGCTTTAGGTTTAAAGCAATGCGTACCCGGTAGGATGCGGATGAGCGAAAATAGTCATATAAGGTGAATGCCATCGCAGCTCTCTTTATGTTCTAAATAGTTGTGTTTTGATGGTGCTTTTATTGAGCTTAGTCAGTTAATGTTTTTGCTTTTGAAAAGGGATCACAGTTTGTTCTATAGCACCGAAAATAGAGTGGTCGTGTTCATCAAACATTTCTATTTTTACTGTGTCACCATATTGCATAAATGGCGTGCTTGGTTTGCCGTTCGCTATGATCTCCAGCATCCGTTTTTCAGCAATACAGCATGAACCTGATTGACGATCTTGGTTAGAAACAGTGCCTGATCCTATGATGGTACCCGCACTTAATTCACGGCTTTTGGCGGCATGATGGATCAGTTGGGCAAAATCAAACGTCATATCTACGCCAGCATCAGGATTACCAAACAGTTGTTGATTTAAATGCACGTTGAGCCTGTTATTGACTTTGTTTTCACGCCACATATCACCCAGTTCATCTGGGGTAATGGCGACAGGAGAAAAGGCGGAGGCGGGTTTAGATTGAAAGAAACCAAAACCTTTTGCTAGCTCGTCAGGGATCAAGTTACGCAGTGATACATCGTTAACCAGCATGATTAATTTGATATGTTGAGCTGCATCTTTAACGCTGGTTGCCATGGGTACATCATTGGTAATGATGGCAATTTCAGCTTCGAAATCTACCCCCCAATCGACATCTTCAATTTCTATGGGTTGTTCTGGTCCGAGAAATTTATCAGACATACCTTGGTACATTAGTGGATCTTGCCAAAAGCTTTTGGGCATTTCAGCGCCACGGGCTTTTCGGACTAACTCAACGTGATTTACATAAGCACTGCCATCCGCCCATTGGTATGCTCGAGGCAAAGGGGAAGTGCAGTGCTGAGGTTGAAAAACAAAGCGATACTCTAATGCTTTTTTGTTCAGCGCATAGTAGAGATCTTGCAAGATAGGTTCGACGTTATCCCAGTTATCTAAAGCATATTGTAGGGTTGGGGCAATATGATGAGCAGAGGTTGCCCACTTCAAATCCTTTGAGACCACAATCAACTTTCCATCACGACCGGGTTTTAACGAAGCAAGTTTCATTGTTGATCTCCTAGATGTTATTCATTGTGATTGTTGTTCGTTGTGTCTCGCCATGAATGGACATAATCATGGACTTCAACCTTATCAATGTTAGACCCAATATCGAGAGGGTTACGGCTATCAATCATGACAGCCACTTCATCGGTAAAGGTTTTTGGCTTTTGTTGACTACTTTTCAGCGCCTTAGGATGAGGACCATGAGGAAAGCCACAAGGATGAAAAGTGATCATGCCGGGTTTGATGTTATCTCGGCTAAAAAAATTACCATGATGGTAAAAAATGACTTCATCGTAGTCGTTATTACTATGAAAGAACGGCACTTTTAATGCATTAGGATCGCTTTCTGTTGGGCGAGGAACAAAAGTACAAACAACAAAGTTATTAGCCGTAAAGGTTGTATGTGCCGAAGGAGGAAGATGATAACGATGGCTCATTAACGGGCGAATATCACGCCAATTGAGCTTTAATACGGTGACGGTGCCTTTCCAACCAATGGCATCTAATGGGTTAAATGGGTAGTCGATAACGTTAATGTGATTACGGGCTTTGAGCAGTAATTGCCAAGGTTCTTCCGTTTGTTGGGCTTTAAATGCAGCATTGATTTTGGGGTATTCCAATATCGCAGGATCGTAAATCGCATGTTCACCCACAATGCCTCTATCGACATTACGATAGCTGTTATTGGTCGCTTCTATCATTAGCAGGCTAACATGGCTGGTGGTTTCAATACGCCACGATGTTGAACGAGGGATAACAATATAATCGCCCTCATTGAAACTAAGATGGCCAAAGTCGCAATAGAAATCCCCTTTACCTTGGTGAATAAACAGCAATTCATCACCATCCCCATTTCGCACAAGGTGATCCATATTCTTGGATGTTTGCCATAAGCGCAGTTTAAGATCGGCATTAGAAAGCAGTAATGGTGCATCCCACGGCGTATTGCCCGATTGAGGTAATGCTAAGGCATCAAAGGCTCTCGGTTTATGATTGCCTTGCCATGAAAGCCAACCTGTCGGTGGATGTTGATGGTACATGTGAGTTGCTGGGCCGTAGAAACCTTCACGACCGCATTCACGCTCAAAACTGTCGTGAGGTAAGTCGCAATGCGCTTGTTTACTTGATAGCCCTTCAATAATTGGGAGCTGAAACCATTTATGCATTCCTTGCCTCATTAATTACTGTTGCTATAGCTTAAATGTGGTTGAAAGCAGGAAAATCGCAACGTTAATAACAAGATGAATATTTAAAACTGTTCATGGAGCTTTACAGTTATCCGTAAATTCATGGCGGATGTCAGCAATAGTAGGCATTGAATCGGTGTTTTTAGTCATATTTGATGGCTGAGAGTGGGGATCACTTCTAATCTATAGATATACCCAAGTGACTTAAATAATACGGTTCTGTGTCGTTACAACCGGAATGAATCGGAAAACCATCGCTAGATTTCCAAGATCGTTGGGTATAAACCATAATAAAAATAAAAGTGTCAGTTGGAGGTGAGTGTATAGACGGAGGCTATTATGCATAATCAAAGTAGTGATCCCCGAAGTACGCATCACTATGTTTCTAAGCCTGTGAATAAAAACGGGACGATAGATTGGAGTGATGAAGAGAATGCGATTTGGCATCATCTTGTTACACGTCAGCTTGAATGTATTCAGGGCAAGGCATGTGACGAATATCTTGCGGGATTATCTGAATTAAATTTACCCCATGATTATATTCCTCAGTTACAGGAAATTAATCGGGTATTGCTTGATGCGACAGGTTGGCAATGCGTTGCTGTACCTGCGTTGATCAGCTTTGATCGTTTCTTTTCCCTGTTATCTCGTAAACAATTTCCTGTAGCCACCTTTATTCGTACCCGAGCGGATATTGATTACTTGCAAGAGCCGGATTTCTTTCATGAAATTTTTGGACACTGCGCAATGTTAACCAATCCATATTTTGCACAATTTACCCATTTTTATGGAAAATTAGGGGTCAAAGCGACACCAGAAGAGCGTGTGTATCTCGCTAGGCTATACTGGTTTACGGTTGAATTTGGTTTGCTTAATCAAAACGGTAAATATCAAATCTATGGCGGTGGGATTTTATCTTCGCCACAAGAAACTGTTTATGCTGCAACGAGTGAGATCCCACAACGGGTGGAATTTGATCCTGTAGAGGTGATGCGAACGCCTTACCGGATTGATATTTTGCAGCCAAAGTATTTTGTATTGCAAAACATGGAGCAGCTTTACCAAGTAACGAACCAAGATATTTTTGCGTTAGTGTCTGAAGCACAGCGTAGAGGATTAAGAGCGCCCATGTTTGAGAACAAGGAAATAGTGAATGACGAGTTTAGATAAGTTGAAATGTGAAGCCTGCCATTCAGGTTCACCAGCGTTAAGTGATGAGGCATTAGCAGAGCACATGGCATCACTACCTGAATGGCAAGTAGTTAGTCCGAATGGCATTAACCGTATCACACGTGTTTTTAAATTTAGTAACTATAAAAAGGCATGGGATTTTAGTAATAAGGTTTCTCAGCTTGCAGAAGAGGAATTTCATCATCCCACTATTGTTTTAGAGTGGGGGAAAGTCACAGTAACGTGGTGGACCCATGATATTAACGGCATTCATTTGAATGATGTTATTTGTGCAATGAATACAGAAAAACTGTACGGAAATTTAAATTAGCACTTTATTGCTTTGTTATCGTGCTAACAATATATAGATATAATACGCTGTTTTAAATAGATATTTACATTAATATCAAAGGTTTTTTCATTTTGGAAAGTTAAAGTTTCTTGCTCTAAATGCGTTGAAGGACGACAATACGCACCTATTTACATTGAGTGTGTTTAGTTTTTGGGCTAAGCACGTCTATTCTTACTGAGTCACGCTGCAATTAATTTTATTAATAGCATTCAATAGCGAAAAATGGCTTAGCTAGGAATAAGGATAAAAGAAACTTTACAATGACAACACAAACGCCACAGCAACAAACGCCATCAGATTTGATGATCGCTTGTGAAGAATGCGGGTTAGTGGTCGATATCCCTGATATACAAGACGGACAAAAAGCAGATTGTCCGCGCTGTGGACACACCTTAACCAAGAAGATCACCATGCCATACCACCGACCGCTTGCGTACGGTATCGCGTGTTTGATCATGCTAGTTCTTAGCCTCTCTTTTCCTTTCCTTTCGTTCAGTGTTAACGGAATGGGGCAACAAATCATGCTGCTTAATGCGGCAGAAACGTTGCAGCATTTTGAAAATAGCGTCTTGGCTATTTTGCTGATGCTAACGGTATTGGTATTTCCTGCAATCTACATCATGTTGGTGCTGTACCTTTATGTGCGTGCCGCGCGAGTGAAGCATGCTGGGCATCTATCTGGTAATACGGAAACACTGAAGATGCTTTGCCGTATTTTATTTAGAGTGCAGCCATGGTTGATGGTCGATGTTTTCTTGATCGGCGTATTAGTAAGCTTGGTGAAGATCTCAGCATTGGCACATATTGGTATGGGGTACTCTTTCTGGGCTTTCTGTATCTACAGTGTGCTAGTAGTGAAATGTGTCTCTATGGTGGACAGAACATGGTTATGGGATCAATTCTTTGCCATGAAGCATATTGATGGCGTACATGAAGGAGATACACATTTAGACAATAACCATGTGGGTTGTCATGTGTGTAACCAAATTAACCCGATGCCACAAGATCACCATGCTAAATGTATCCGTTGTGAAAGTAAGCTACATGGTTACAACCCACAGCATTCATTACAGTATTCATGGGCTTTCTTATTAGCATCGATTGTTTTTTATATTCCAGCTAACTTATATCCTATGATGTACACCGTGAGCTTAGGGCAGACTGAAGGCTCAACCATCATGGGCGGCGTGGTGATGCTATGGCAGATGGGTTCTTGGCCGATTGCGTTAGTGATCTTTATTGCCAGTGTGTTCATTCCTATGGCGAAAATGTTTGCGTTGGCTTGGCTTTATTACTGTGCGAGTAAAAAGCCGAATGATTCGACCAACGAAGCGATTAAGCGCTTGAAAATCTATCGAATGACAGAATTTATCGGTCGATGGTCTATGGTTGATATTTTCGTGGTGGCAATTCTTGTAGCTTTGGTGCAATTGAAGAACCTAATGGCTATTTCACCAGGTCCTGCTGCCATTTGTTTTGCCACAGTCGTGGTATTTACCATGCTATCGGCAATGAGTTTCGACCCTCGTGTGTTTTGGGGTAAAGCAAAAACTAATCATGGTTCAGAGTTAAACGCTACTGAATCTAATCAGTAGCAACTAGCTAGTATTAACGAGAAACAGAAGATGAGTGATAACCAGCCAGTTAAGGCTAATGTACATAACCTGAAGCAAGTATCTGCAATCTGGATTATTCCTATTGTGGCTCTCGCTATTGGTATTTGGATGTTTGTTCAGTATTTAAATAGTAAAGGTCCAGAAATAACCATCCGCCTTCCGAATGCTTCGGGTATTGAAGTGGGTAAAACCGCTATTAAATCGCTAAATGTAAATGTTGGTGTTGTCACCAAAGTGAAGTTAAGCGAAGACTACAGCTATATCACTGTGACTGCGCAGATGAATAGCGACACAGAACGCATGTTAAAAGATGACACCAAGTTCTGGGTTGTTAAGCCTCGCATTGGTAAAGAAGGGGTGTCGGGTTTAGATACGTTGTTATCAGGTGCTTATATTGAAATGCAACCAGGTCGTGGTGCTAACGATAAATATAATTTCGTTGCTCTTGAAGTACCACCAGTTGCACCTGCTGATGCGAAAGGTTTACGTGTGGTATTAACCAGCCATGAAGCAGGAAAATTAAGTGTCGGTGATCCTGTTCTTTATGATGGTTTCACTGTGGGTCGCGTTGAGAAAACAAGCTTTGATATCAATAGCAAACAAGCTAACTATCAGCTATTTATCTTCCAGCCTTACGATCGTTTAGTACGTACAACCAGTAACTTTATTATGAAATCTGGTATGAACGTACAAATGGGAGCAGAAGGCTTTAATGTTAAAATTGGCTCATTAGAATCGTTAATTACAGGTGGTGTGACATTTAAAACGCCGTCTGATGATCAAGGTTTTGTCCAAAATAAACAGCTTAAGCATTATCGTTTATTCGATAGCGTTCAGGATTATCACGAGAAAATGTACGATAAGCACATTAACTTCGTGATGTTGTTTAAAGAGTCGATCCGTGGTCTGAAAGCGGGTGCGCCGATTGAATATCGTGGTATTCAAATTGGTTCAGTACAAAAAGTGCCGTTGCGTTTACCAACCAGCTCTGAAGGTTTTACTAGCGATCAAATTCCTGTACTTGTACGCATCGATTTAGGTCGTGTATACAACAACCTAGATGAAGGTACGTTAGATGATCTTCGTGCTAACTTTGAAGAAGAATTCAAAAATGGTCTACGAGCAACACTGAAAACAGGCAACTTGTTAACAGGTGCGTTGTACATTGGTACTGATGTTTACAAAGGTGAAAAACCTGAGAAACCGTTGAAATATGATGGTTACGATGTGTTCCCAACGAAAGAAGGTGATTTAGCCGAAGTTCAAAAACAAATCAGTACGTTATTGAATAAGTTTAATAAACTACCAGTTGAAGACACATTGAATTCGATGACAGCAACGCTGAAAGCGTCTGAGAAAACAATGAAGTCAGCAGAGCGTGTAACACAAGATCTTGATCGTCTATTAAGTCAGAAAGATACGCAAACATTACCTTCTGATATCAAAGAAAGCTTGAAAGAGATCCAAAATACACTAAATGGCTTTAGCCCAAATGCAGCACCATATCAGAATCTACAAGGTGCATTAGAGCAATTTGAGCAAGTGATGACTGAGCTACAACCTGTACTACGTCAGTTAAATGAAAAGCCAAATTCATTAGTGTTTGGTGATGAGAAAGCGAAAGATCCTATTCCAGTTGGAGGCCGTAAGTAATGAAAAAGTGGTTATTAATTGCAGCGGTAGCGCTAGTTGGAACGGGCTGTAGCTCAACAGAGCCAGCAATGACAACTTACATGTTGCCAATGTCGACAACGGTAAATACAGCACACAATGTCAGTAATAAATCATTGCTGATTGTGCGCCCTGTAGAAGTGGCTGCACATCTAGCTGGTACAGGTTTGGTTTACCAAACAAGTCCAACAGAGATTGTTGAAGCACAACAAAATCTATGGGGTGAAGCATTAGGTAAGCAGCTAACACGTCGTATTACTCAGGATTTACGCCAAAAACAAACTAAGTTCTGGCCGACGCAGTTAACCCCAACGCTATCAACAGCGGGTGTACCTCGTTTGCAGGTACGTATTAACCAGTTCAATGGTGTCTACACAGGCGTTGCAGAAGTGGCGGGTGAATGGCTGTTAATTAACGGTAACGGTGAGTTGGAAACAGTACACCCATTTACTTTCCGTGTGCCATTAGCGAAAGATGGCTATCCAGCACAGGTTGAAGCCTTATCTAAAGGTGTTGATGAGTTAACAACCCAGTTAGCGCAATCTATTAAGTAATAGAACATCGTTTACGATCACAAAGCCGACGTTTATGCGTCGGCTTTTTTTTGCGAGAGAGAAAATAGTGTGAATGAAAAGAATATCGTGTTCATCATTAGCGTTTGATTCAGAACAGAGGGAGGATTTGTTGTGTCAGGCTTGTCTTATGCTTATTAATAAAATGCGACATTTCATTCAATGATGATAAGTGTAAGGAGTCGAGAATGGGGCTGCTAGTTAATGGAAAATGGCACACAGATTGGTACGACACTAAATCAACAGGTGGGAAGTTTAAGCGTAAAGCATCAAGTTTTCGTAACTGGATCACTCTAGATGGCAGTGCAGGAATGACTGGTAAAGCGGGAGTTAAAGCCGAGCCAAACAGATATCATTTGTATCAGGTTGGTGGTATAGCACAAACGGTCGATATTAATTACATCAAAGCGGCAGCCATGAGACGATTAATCCCACGTGTATTATCCCTAAAGGGCCTGAATTAGACTTTTTATCGCCACATCACCGTAAGTAAATAAACATCTTGTATTGATTTAAATCTAACTCGTAAGTTGGTGAGTTAGATTTATCTCAGTGTTATGTTGTTGATCACGCTTGTTGCTTTAATAATGCTAGTGCTTCATGCATTGAAGAGAAAACATGATGACCAAAGGCTTTTACTTCATCACTTGGTTCTACTAAATCAATGATTTGAAAAGCGTGCATATTGGCCGCAATCGCTGCTGTTATACCATTATTTGAATCTTCAAACGCAAGGCATAGCTCTGGTTTAACATTCAGTCGTTTAGCGGCAAGTAGGTAAATTTCTGGATCAGGTTTGCCTTTGCTGACTTCATCACCCGCAGTAACTGTTGAGAAGAAAGAACTCAAACCTGCAAGCTCAAGCTTTTTTAATGCTAATTGTTTATTGGTTGAGGTAGCTATAACCATGGGGATTTGTTGCTGCTGTAGCCATTGTAGTAGTTCAATAACACCGTCTTTGACAGGAATAGCCTGATTTTCGACAATATTAAGGTATGTCTGTTTCCATTGTTGTCTAAAAACAGGGTAATCCATAGCATCGCCATAGCTAGCACATAGTACTTCCTCTACACCAGCCTCGTTGCGTCCAATGATATTAAGATAAGCAGTTTCTAAATAAGGAAGATTGAAATCCTGACAGGTTTGTTTAAATACATTCATACAGACACGTTCTGTATCAAGCAATAAACCATCCATATCAAAAATAAATGCACTGAACTTCATTTTATTAACTAATTTATAAATAATAAAAGTTA
>NZ_SSMG01000492.1 GCF_009873615.1 Photobacterium lucens | reverse complement strand
GATCAATATATTCCTCGTGCTGTACCTGATTGGAAAGTAAAACAAGCACGTCGTTTATATCATGAGAATAAAGAAACCTTAGATCGCATTGGTAAAGAATATGGTGTTCAGCCTCGCTTTATTGTTGCGTTGTGGGGTGTTGAAAGTAACTTTGGTAAATTACAAGGTAATTACCATGTTGTTGAAGCATTAACGACATTAGCTTATGAAGGTCGTCGTGAAGAGTTATTCCGCAAACAAGTGATGGCGGCATTACAAATTCTTCAAGAAGGTCACATTACTATTGATGAGATGAGAGGTTCTTGGGCTGGCGCAATGGGTCAGTGTCAATTTATGCCAACGTCTTATTTAACCTTCGCGGTTGATGGAAATAATGATGGTAAAGCGGATATTTGGAATACTAAAGCGGATGTATTTGCTTCTGCTGCGAATTACCTGAAGAAATCTGGTTGGAATGATAAATATACTTGGGGGCGCCAAGTACAAATTCCGTCATCATTATCTGACAGTTTAAAAGGCACTGATGCCGAGAAAGGAAAAACGTTAGCACAGTGGCAGGCCTTAGGGGTTCGTACCTTATCGGGTACTAACTTACCGCAAGAAGATATTGAAGCTTGGTTAGTTCAACCTGATGATAACCATGGTCGTGCATATCTTGTTTATGGTAATTACCAAACGCTAATGAAATGGAATCGATCTCACTATTTTGCATTAGCAGTAAGCCATTTAGCCGATAAGATTTACTGAACCGAGCTAAATTAATTGCTATCTAGAGTGTATTAAAAGCCAGGCATTTTTGTCTGGTTTTTTAATATAGATAAAGAGTCGTGGTATTAAAGTAATAAATAAGGGAAAGATAACGTATACCTTTAAACTATTTATATTTACTTTTTACGCTGATATACAGGCAAAACTTTGTTTTTAGTAAGTATAAAAAAGCCCAACTTAGTTGGGCTTTTTCGTAATGCTTTTTGCAAATTAGATTTCGAAATCTTCTAAAGATTTACCTTCATCTAGTGCTTTTTTAAGTGCGCTTGGTGTACGGCCTTGGCCTGTCCATGTTTTTTCTTCACCGTTTTCGTCGATGAACTTATATTTAGCAGGACGTGCAGCACGTTTTGCTTTTGGTGCTTTAGAAAGGCTCGCTAATAATTCTTCTGGGTCGATACCATCTGCTAATAGCATTTCACGGTATTGAGCTAGTTTCTCATTACGCTCATTTTCTTTAGCTTGTTCCGCTGCTTCAGCTTCAGCACGTTCTTGAACAACGGTAGTTAATTTCTCAAGTGCTTCTTCTAGTTGCTCTAGAGTATATTCACGAGAAAGAGCACGAAGACTACGAAGGTTTAAAAGTGCTTTCATTGCATCAGACATTTTTATATTTCCTGTTATTTTTAACTAACTGTAAATAATAATAGCAGTGTCGAATCATTTATTACAATAGTAATGTTTTTATTCTTTATGTCAAAACACTTTAATCGTTATTCTCTTTAATAGTTAATTAAAACAACAATCCATTTATAATTAAAAG
>NZ_SSMG01000491.1 GCF_009873615.1 Photobacterium lucens | reverse complement strand
GTACAGGTTTTGTCATCTCTATGCATATAAATAAGGAAGCAAACGGTTTGCTTCCTTATTTATTATCATTTCTCTAATTACTATATTTTTTGAGTTTTAAATCTTTTTTCAGCTGTTGGATATAGGCTATGCGACCAGGATCCGCTGGTCGAGCTTGCGTATTTGTACCTTCTAACGCTTTCGCTTCGTCAGGTAATACACAACGACCTTTAATTCGTTCATGATGCTGCTTTGTTTCGAACTCTGCACGTTTGGAGGCGAGTTCTTGTTCTTTTGCTATTGCTTCACGAGCTTTACTTTGATCTGTGGCATCAACCACAACATACGCATTACGCTTCTGTTGTCGTTGTTGACCAGGCGTCCCAAACTGTTCTCGTTGCTTGATAAAGTTATTTAAATGTTCGTCAAAGCTCATCAAAGCATCCTACATAACAATCATTCTGTTGTAATGATAAGCCACAATTCAACTGATGAGAACCTGTATCAAGTTAAAACCGGTGCTTTTGTCATTTCCGTAAGGTATTTATCTTCAAAGTTTGTCAATGGTAGGGGTTTATCAAAGTAGAAGCCTTGTAATTCTTCAACGCCAAGTGATTCTAAGAAGCTCAGTTGCTCTTGTGTTTCAACCCCTTCGGCAACAATGGTGAGATTGAGGTTGTGAGCTAACTCAACGATGGAACGACAGATGGTAATGCTGTCTTTATTTGAAGGCAGATCTTTAATAAATTCCCGATCGACTTTGAGAATATTGATAGGGAAGCGTGATAAATAAGCCAATGATGAGTAGCCAGTCCCGAAGTCATCAATAGCGATCTTGATCCCTAGCTCACGTAACTCATGTAATTGGGTTAAGGCAAAATTCACATCACACATTAATACGCTTTCCGTTAACTCTAATTCTAAGTAATGTGGATCGCAGCCTGATTGTGAAATTGCTTCGGTAATGGTTTGTACTAAATCAGCCTCAAGTAACTGCCTTGCTGAGATATTTATCGCGATATCAAAATAGTGTTCTTGATCTTGCCATTGTTTTAGCTGTCTACATGCTTGTTTGATCAGGTAGTTGCCTGCTTCAATGATTAACTCTGAAGATTCTAAAATAGGGATCACATCAGCGGGTGAGCGATATTCACCGTTATCATTCTTCCATCTTAATAACGCTTCGACGCCACATAAACGATGGGTGACAGCACTGACTTTTGGTTGGAAAAAATATTCATAGCGATCGGTGCCAATAGAGCGTCTTAGATCAGATTCGAGTAATAAACGCTGTACATTTTCAACTTCCATTGATTCCGTAAAATAACAGTAATTGCTTCCTGCTAATCCTTTAGTTCGGTATAGCGCAATATGGGCATATTTCTGCAGTATTTTTGGATCGTTTTCCGTCTCTGAGCTAAAGGCAATACCAATATTGGCAGAGATGGAGAATACACGGCAATGAATAGACAGTGGCGAACTGATACTTTGTAAGATGCGCTCAGCTAACTGGTTGATGACCTTAGTATCATGAAAGGAACGAATTAAAATACCGAACTCATCGGAATCAATACGTGCCAAAATGTCGCTCGCTCGTAAATTGGATTTTATGCGTTGAGATAAGATTAAGAGGATCTTCTCAATTTCTTCATTACTTAGCGATTCATGAAGCTGTTTGATCAATGCTAAGTCGATAACCATCACTGCCACTTGAGCTTGATGTTTTGCTGCTTCCAATGCGCAGCGATTAATGTCTTGGCTAAACAACGTACGGTTTGGCAATTGGGTTAATGAATCATAGTGCGCTAGTCGATGAAGTTTATTTTCATAAGTGATGCGATCAGTGATATCTCTACTGGTTGCGATGTAGTTACAGATCTTGCCATCGTCACCACGAATAGGGGAGATAGTGTAGTCCACGTAGTGAATGTCGTGATTTACCTTTTTAGCAATTACATGGTGAATGGACTGTCCCGACATTAACTTGCTAAAGAGGGCATTACGTTCATTTTCATTATCAACATAATCATTGAAACATTCAGAACTGTGGCTGCCGATTAAATCACGGAATGTTTTACCAGTTTGCTTCAGGTAAGCGCCATTTGCATATTGGATAAAACCATTCTTATCAGTGATCACAACAGACTCGGCGCTTTGCTCTGCTGCACGTGAGAGTGCTTGTAATCGTTTTTCACGATTGACCCAATACGTCACATCCGCAATATGGAGTAAAATATTATCTTCAACACTGTCGTTTTGTTTGGTTGCAATCACTTCTAAGTGTTTAGTCCGCTTAAACTTTAACTTGATATGGGTTTTTAAGTGCTCGGTATTAGGTAAAAGATCAATGGTGTTGAGTAAGTTAGTCAATTCAATTTGAATTTGTTCAGAGCTAAATAGCTGCAGTAGGGGTTGATGCAGCACATTGCGATTGATATTTAAAATAGAATGTGCGGCATCATTAATTGCCGATATTTTACGTTTATCATTTAAAACAATAATGCCATCCTCACTATTTTTAATGATTGCAGCATAGCGATTGAGGTTGTCGTCACGTTGCTGACGAAGCTCTTGCTCGTTTTTATGTTTCTGAACCAGTCGCCAAACAAGCATCACTGTACTGCCAATGAGGATAAAAAACATCACGCATATTGCGGCTAATCGAATACGGGTGAAATTGGAGAAATACAGGCTATTAAGGGCTTTATCTATATTAATAGAGGAGATTAGCACCCACTCTGAAATGCCATTGCTTAGGTTCTCATCGTGTTGTTTATTATTATAAATAATAGGGCTATAGGTATATAAGTAATCTCCAATGATGGTTTGACCTTTGTTTAAGCGTTTAACGGTGTTCCACAAATACGGGTAAGCTTCTGAAAAAAGAGACTCTTCTGATGTCGGTATATTTGGCTGCGCTTTATTTTCAATTTTTTGAATGTAAGGTGAGGAGATCCACTGTCCGTCATGGTTAATAATAAAGTTAATACGACCATTGTTATTCGAGATGTTGTTGATGGGTAGCTGACGATAGCTTAATTGGATCACCCAGTGGCTGTGTTCCATTTGCAGATGCTGGTAAAACGAAATTGTGTTACCTGTTTTATTAATAAAACTTTTCTTATCTTTTAACGAGAAAGTGTGATCAATGTTCTTTAATTGCTCTTTATCAGTAATGCTCTCGTTGTAATCAATAAAAAAACCATTTTCTGTTTTTCGTAAAAATAACACTTGGGTATTTTTATAATCAATCAGTCGAATAGATTCGTATAAGTCAGAATTGATAAGAATGCTTTTAAATTGCTTGAGAACACGCGCTTTTTCTAATACGCGTAAAGGTTCATGTAGTGGGGCTTGTTGTAATTGATAGGTGAGGCTATTTAAGTCTTCAGAGACAGTATTGAGATGTAAGTTAGTTAGGTGCAGTAGAGACTCTAATTGACTGAGCTCATTCTCTTTAATGTGTTCCGTTAATTGAATGCTGTCTTTTTGATAAAAATAAAGACTAATAATCGTCACTATTGCCACTAAGGGAACAAAGATGACAGCAAGATACGGTTTTAACCCATTCACATAGACACCTTATTATGAGTACATCATATACAAGGATAAGTTTATGCTAAAAAGCGCATATGGTTAAGGGAGAGTATAAAGAAACGTGATGAACGAATTGTTTCACTTTGAATAGTAAAATCAATTACATTCGCTAGATTATATATAGTCCACTATCTACTGCTTTAGAAGCATTATAATATGCTAATGTTAAGCAATTTCTTTACTATAAAAAGAATTAAGTTGCTCAATGATAGAAGACTTACCTTCGTAATTGAAAATAGTTTTTACCGATGGATCTGGTACTTCAAAAATATGCTTAATGGCTTCTGCACTGGCATTTGAAATACCGTTAAGGCGATATTCTAAGCGTTGATGGATCAGCGAGTCCGTCGCTGTTACGTAGATCATTTCAATATCACTAATGTTATTACGAATGAAATCACGATGCTTTTTCTTGTAAGCACCTTGAGTAACAACAATTCGTGGGTATAGGGTACGGAAATGATTAACCTTGTCGCTAATGCGCTCAAAAAAGTTATCACGCATTTCTTCTGTGAAAGGTTTTTCCGCTTGGATAACTTCTAGCATTTCATCAGTAAGATCATCATCAGCGTGGTAAACAAACCAGTCATCATGAGCCCCAATAACATCACCGACATAGGATTTACCTGCACCAGATAAGCCAAACAGAAATAGGACTGATGGGGCATGGGTAAGTTGGAGACGATGGCTCATTAGATGTTCTCTAGCTAGAAGTTAAACACACAACAGCTGGATGAAATCAAGCAGTAAACCAACTGAGGCGGTAATGTGCCAAATTATTTCAACGGTTAATAGCAGAATATGCAGATAAATTGAATTTGCGATAATTATTTGCGCTAGTTGGGTGTTTAATGAGCTTTCATGGTCTGGTTACGTACTGAAAATGTGATCTTTATTCTTAAATATTCATTGTTATTTGCCATTCATACTTAATCAGGATTTCTATAATTACCTCAACTTTTGTGTGACAATATTTCCAGTCGAAACTATTTGTTGGAAGAGTATGTTATGCAAACCATTTTAATTGTGATCAATGATGCACCTTATGGCTCAGAGCGTCCGTTTAATGCACTACGTTTAGCGATCAAGTTGAATGAGCAAGAAGAACAAGCAGCACAAATTAAGCTATTTTTAATGTCTGATGCGGTTATGTGTGCGATGAAGAAGCAAAATCCGGTTGAAGGTTATGATATTCAGCAAATGGTTGAAATCGCCTTAGCGCAGGGGAGTGAAGTGTCATTATGTAAAACGTGCTGTAGTGCTCGTGGCTTATCGAAAGAGTTGTTGATTGAAGGATGTGAAATTGGCACTTTAGATGATCTCGCACATTGGACATTAACAGCTAATAAGGTGCTAACCTTCTAAAAAATAGGTGACATTGTCACAAGTGACTATTTTGTAGATTTTCAATCGGAGTCACAGAAACTGAAATAACCCAGTACTTAATAATGATTATTATCAAAAAGCAGATCTCGCTACGAGTTCTCATTTTGATATGTGCTAGTGTTTTTACGTCGGTATTCTATCTATAGAAAGGAGAATCGTTGTGCCGCATTGCATTATTGAGTACGCCAAAGATCTTGAGAATGAGATCAACGTAAATGAACTAATGGCAACCACCCATTATGCGACGTTTAGTTCAGGTCTGTTTGATGAAGAAGACATTAAGACACGTGCAATCCCTTTTGAGTTTTATCGAACAGGAACAACAGAGAAACCTTTTGTTCATATTACGGTAAGAGTACTGCCAGGGAGAGATCCAAAGCAAAAAGATAATCTAGCTGAAGTGATCCTTCATCAAGTAGCAGCCATGTTCCATAATGATATTTGTGTAACGGTTGAGATTGAAGATATTAACCAAGAGTCGTATAGAAAGTATGTCATTTAAAATGCAAATAAAGTTGCGTTTTTGGCTTTTGTTAGCAATAAAATGACGTTTTAAACAAAATTGTTTGCGTTTGATCACATTTTCTGGTCATATATATAGAAAGGTTATGTATTAGGACAAGAAAATGAAAAAGAAAATTTTACTGATCGCTTTAAGTTCAATTGTGTTAGTTGCGTGTAGCTCTGCAAAAAACGAAACAAAAAAAGAGGCAAATGTGCAAACTGGTTGTGATTTTACTCAAGCAATTGCTGGTGGTTGGGCTCAAGGCAAAATCACTCCTGAAGTAGAACAAGCGGCAAAAGAAGCTGTTAAAGCAATTTCTGGTGATCACCAGTTAGGTAAAATTTACGAAGTGCGTCAACAGGTGGTTGCAGGTATGAATTACCTCATTACTTTCAGTATTGATAATGGTGATTACTACAGTGCTAAAGTGTTCCATAGCCTACAAAACACATTCCAAGTTAAAGAGATCAAGCAAGTACCATCAGCAGTCTCTAACTGTGATGTACCTAACTAATTAGCTTATTGGCTTTGATGTAAAATTAAAAACGCTGTTATTGAGTGCTCAGTAACAGCGTTTTTTTGTTGATGAAATATAGAGAATAACCATGCATATCACCGCAAAGTGCTATCAAGATGAATCGTTTTCTGGTGCTGACTTATCAGAAGCGATATTTGAGAATTGTCAGTTCTATCGCTGTGATTTTTCTCGGGCTAATTTGGTTGAAGCAAGTTTCATTGATTGCAGCTTTATTGAAGCTGGCGCAGAAGATGGTGTGAATTTCTCTTATGCCAAGCTAAAGGATGCCAGTTTTAAAAATTGTAATTTATCTTTAGCTAACTTTCGTCATACGCAGTGTTTTGGCATTGAAATGCGAGAGTCAAACTTGCAAGGGGCGGACTTTCAATATGCGTCGTTTTCCAATTACATCACCCAAAATACCTTTTTTAGCTCGGCATATATTACGGGCTGTAACTTACGCTATAGCAACTTTGAAGATGTAAAGCTGGAGCAATGCGAGCTGTTTGAAAACCGTTGGAATGGGGCAAACCTATTAGCCACATCTTTAAAAGGCTCTGATCTTAGCCGAGGTGAGTTTTCTTCCGAGCATTGGCAGCAATGCATGTTTGAAGGAGCAGATCTTTGTCATGTAGATTTGGAAGGGGTTGATATTCGACGAGTGAATCTACAAGGAGTGAAAATTTGTGATTGGCAACAAGAGCAGCTATTAAGTCAGCTAGGCATTATTGTTTTATAGCTTAATTTCCTCACTTCTTGAAAAGCCACTTGTCAGTACTTTAGCACTGACAAGTAGCAATAATCGTTTATTACCATTCGCCTTGGTTTTGCATTGATGCCCAAGGCTCTTGCGCTTCAAGTGCATCACCTTTTTGTAGCAGTTCAATGGAAATACCGTCAGGGGAGCGAACAAACGCCATGTGTCCATCACGTGGTGGGCGATTGATTACAACCCCGTTATCTTGCAGATGCGCACATAACTCGTAAATATTCTCAACCGCAAACGCTAAGTGACCAAAGTTACGACCGCCAGTGTACTCTTCAGGATCCCAATTGTAAGTCAGTTCAAGTAACGGTGATTTTGTCTCTTTTGCCGCTTCCGCTTGGCTTGGTGCAGCAAGGAACACAAGGGTAAAGCGTCCACGCTCACTTTCTTTACGGTTAACTTCAACTAATCCTAACTTATTACAGTAAAAGTCCAGTGATGCATCTAGGTCGCTCACGCGGATCATTGTGTGTAAGTATTCCATGTTTCTTTCCTAAATTTGATGTAAAAAAATCCCCGTTGTTTAATCCTAAGCATAAAGCAATTACAGGATAAAACGAACGGGGAGTTCTCTAATTTATTTTGAATTTAGACGGTTAGCTTATGCTGTTACCGCTTGTTGGTATTTTCTGTGACGACGTAGGTGGATCGTACAACATGCAAGGAACCATAGTGCACTCACACCAATACCAGCGATAGTTGACGACATGATACCCATTGTTAGGTAACCCAATAGCGCACCGAATGCCACAGTAATAGCATAAGGAAGCTGAGTCATTACGTGATCCATGTGATGGCTACCTGCACCTGTTGCAGACAGAATACTTGTACTTGAAATTGGAGAGCTGTGATCGCCAAATACAGAGCCTGCAAGTACCGCAGAAAGCATAGGCATCAATAGGTGAGCATCACTTGCTACCGCCATATCACCTGCTAGTGGCAACATGATACCGAACGTACCCCAACTTGTACCTGTTGCGAAAGACATCGCACAAGATAGAACGAAGACTAATGCAGGTAGTAGTTCAGTAGGGAAGCCACCTTTGGTTAATGACGCTAGGTACAGACCTGTTTTCATGTCACTGACTACGGTACCGATCGTCCATGCGAACATTAGGATAACGATAGCTGGCATCATTGCTTGAACACCTTGTGGTGCAGCGGTTAGCCATGTTTTTAGTGATAGCTTTAAACGAAGTGCTAATACCATTGAAACGGCAAGGCTACATAGTGAAGCGTTAACCAGCGACGAACCAAGATCGGTATGCTCAAGGGCTTTAATTAGGCTAAATGCTTCACCGCGAGCGGCTAGAACGTCAGCACCGCTGATCACCATAAAGATAACACTTGATACCGTTAGCGTTAGGATTGGCAGAACCATGTCGATCATTGTGCCTTTGCCTGAAGATTCGGTTGTGATCTCTAAGCCTTTTGGATGACCTTTAGATTCGTCCCATAGTTTGCCTTCTTCTGCCCACGCTTCGTGTTGACGCATAGGGCCAATGTTTAGTTGGAAGAAGATAACCACGATAACCATCAGAAGTGTGAATACCGCGTATAGGTTCATTGGGATCATTTGAACGAACAATGAAATCGCACTGATATCAGTAATATGGTTCGTTGCTAAGATACCCCCAAGGATCGCAATAATGTATGCGCCCCAAGATGAAATAGGTGTAATGACACAAACAGGCGCTGCGGTTGAGTCCAGTAGGTAAGCCAGTTTCGCACGTGAAATGTTGAAACGGTCAGTCACAGGACGACAAATAGGGCCTACAGACAAGCTGTGGAAGAAGTCATCAATAAAGAAAGCAAAAACCATTAAGCCCGTTAGCATGTTTGCACTACGGCGATCTTTACAACGACGGTAACCCCATTCAGCAAAGGCGCGGGTTGCACCTGTTGCTGTCATTAGGCTGATCAAACCGCCTAGTAACAACATGAAGATGATCATATTCACGTTGCCGCTATTTACTGCACCGTCAGACCAAATAAGACCAACAACTTGGTGAACAATGTATTTCAGCGCAGTTAAAGGGTTGTAATCATTAAGAAGGATTGCGCCAGCAACAATGCCAAGACCAAGCGATAGCAATACGCGACGGGTAGCAATAGCTAAAATAACAGCTAGTAATGCAGGGACAACTGATAAAATGGAATCAGAATATTGAACTAGATTCATGGATCTCTTAAACACCTATATTAGGTGGAGATCTACCGAAAGGATAGAGAAACAGATTTCTGTAGAAAATATACTTCTGCATATCCCTTAGGGTAGCGCTCCATAGACTACGTAACTATGGCAGTTCTGCACTTATTTAATGCAGACCCAGCCACTGTTGATGACACAACAATGACTTCGGCGCCGACTCCTTTCCCCAGACTTCTTAGGTGTCACCCTCCATCTGGATACTAATAGGCAGCGCGCCTCTACTCAAAGGATTGAAATTTGATGATACTTATAAATTTTACAGAGGCAATATAAAGCAGTGAAAAATTGCATAAAAATTGTAAAAATTATTACTGTTGATGGAATGTTAAGCAGATAATGGAACTGTACACTGTTTAGATATCCGCTTATTCTGTTAAACTATTTGGCTCGTTAGCTTCTGGTGGTGTCATGCTGTGAATATTTCCAGCGTAACCACCTTCAACTAATGCCTTACGCACATCAGAAACTTCTTGCGGGGTAACAGGCACGGTACGATCGCCTAATTTTGCACGAACAAAGCTGATCAGTTTTGCCAAGTTAGCGTCACTGATCACTGAGTTAAAGCTACTCATTGGCATGAAATTGGTGTCTTGCTCCATAAAGTTTGGCGATAAACCACGAATAGTCACGGCAATGGTATCGTAAGGATCACTGTGCATAATTATCCCGTTGTTAAGCAGTGTAGGGGCGATACCTTTTCGGCCTTTACCATCTTTACCATGGCATGCGCCACAGGTTTGAACATATACGCCATACAGTTTGGCTTCGTTTTCAGGATCGTTGCTGCTTAACGGCTTTAGCTCAACGGTTTGGATATCAACATTGGCGGGAACGAGATTGCCAAATCCAGGCGGATTAAGTTGAGGAACAGAGCTATCTAACTCGTTATATTTATCACCGGTGAGCAAGTATTCCGCAATGGCTGCAACATCTTGTTCGGTTAAGAATCGTGTACTGTTTAGCACCACCTCTGCCATACCACCAAAGGCTGTGCCTTTATCTGAATGCCCTGTTTTTAAGAAATCCGTTAAGGTTTTCACATCCCAACGAGCTTCATATAGCTCTGTTGCGGTAATATTAGGGGCTTTCCAGCCATCAATTAAATTACCTTGGAATAACTCTGTATCTATCAAGGCTTGCGCAATATTTCGTGGGGTGTGGCATTCCGAGCAGTGACCTAAGCCCATAGTGAGGTACTTACCGCGTTTCCATTGCTCGGTCATATTATCAGGGTATTCCAGTGGTGCTGTATTTAAGAAAGCAATATTCCAGCCTAATAGCCCTAAACGTATATTACTAGGGAACATCATTTTATTTTCTTTATTACGGGTATTTACAAAGTTAAGCGATTGCATATATGCCCATAATGCTTGGGTATCTTCATCAGTGACATATTGATAAGAAGAGTAAGGCATAGCAGGGTACAAATAACCGTGTTTTCCTTTGCCTTTATGTAATGAATCGTAAAACTCCTCATAAGTGTAATTACCAATGCCATAGGTTGGGTGAGCGGAAATATTGGTTGAATAGAGGGTGCCAAATGGAGTTAAGAAACCTAAACCTCCACCGAAAGGTTCACCACCTTCACCTGTATGACAAGCAATACAATCACCTGCGTAAGCTAGATATTGCCCTTTACTAACCATGTCTTGATTAAGCCCTGAGAGCTTATTTTGTCGCTCGTTACCTTGATGACGAATATAAGCACCAAGCGCTTGAATTTCATCATCAGTGAGTTGGTTTTCAAAAGCGGGCATGACGTTATTTAAGCCATAGGTCACAGTGGCGTTTATGCCTTCAATACTGCCGTCATGAAGCCAAATATTATCGGTAAGGTTAGGTGCGCCTAATGCTTGATTACCTTTCGCATCACTGCCATGACAAGCGGTACAGTTAGCATCAAATACGGCTTTACCAAGCTCAAGGTTGACCGCTGGCTCCGCGATAATGCGATTTTTTTCAAGTGAAGCAACATATGAAGAGACATGCTCAATTTCTTCTTCAGTCAGAATATCTTTCCAACCCGCCATAACACCATTACGACCTTGAACAATGGAGTGATGTATTGCTTCGTCACTGCCACCATACAGCCAAACTGTATCGCTTAAGTTAGGGAAATGCAGTTGCCCTTGGGCTTGATTTAAATGACAAGCTGCGCAATGGGTTTGAAATAAAGCGCGACCAGCACTGACAATTTCTGGGGATTGACTCAAATCTTCATAACTTGAGTTCTCGTCACCCACTTGAGCTATTTGGGCTTGTAGTGAAGTAGGGGCAGTGGATTCTGCTTCGCTGGTGGATTGCCATTTCATCAACCCTTGCCAATTTCCCATACCGGGATAAAGCACCAAGAACACCGCAGCGATAATAAACGCTGCAAGATAAGACAACAGCAGCAGACTGGGAACAGCGGCATCGTTTTCATCAATGCCATCAAAGCTATCAACAGTACGGTTAGCGTTGGCGGAGTGGTTCTTTTTCCAATACACCACAACCACAGCAATCATAAACGCTAAAAAGATCAGCGTTAAGATAATGACCCAACTACTCCAAAAAGCACTCATGGTCGTACTCCTTGATCTTGTCCCAAACTTTGCAAGTAGGCGATTAACGCTTGTGCTTTGGTTTTACCTTTCACCTCTAATCTCGCTTGGCGAATTTCTTTATCACTGTATGGCACACCCAATGTACGTAGGGCTGTGAGTTTGGCTTCAATGTCTTCGCCATCTAATACTTGCTCAAATAGCCACGGATAAGAGGGCATGATCGATGTTGGAACAACATCACGAGGATTACGCAAATGAATAATGTGCCATTGATCTGAATATTTACGCCCAAGATTGGTTAAATCAGGCCCTGTTCTTTTTGAACCCCAAAGATTGGGATGCTCGTATATATCATCACTCTCACGGTTGTATCTGCCATAGCGTTTCACTTCAGCATTTAATGGGCGAACCATCATCGAATGGCAAGTATGGCAACCTTCACTGATATAAATATCACGTCCAGCCACTTGCAATGCAGTTAACGGTTTGGCTGTCGATTCTGCGATTAATCTGTCTTGATAGAAAAAGGCAGGTAGCACCCAGACAAGGAAAGAAAATGCCGCAACAATCGCTGTTGACGCAATTAAAATCACCACAGATGAAGTAAAGTCTTTATTAATCATGCGCTTCTACCTTTTCTGAAGTGGCGTCAGCGTTATTATTGGTTTTCGTTTTTGGCTGTTTCACCGTGCGGTAAAGGTTATAAATCATCAATACTATGCCAAGCACAAACAGTGCACCGCCAATAAAGCGAACTAACATCCAAGGGGCACTAAAGTTCATGGCTTCGACAAAGCTATAACTGAGTGAACCATTTGGCTCTTCTTTAAGCCACATATAGCCTTGTCCAATACCTGCAATCCATAGGGCAACGGCATATAACACAATCCCAATATGGGCTAACCAGAAATGCCATTTTACTAAACGGTTAGACCACAATTGTTCATGACCAAACAGGCGAGGAATAAAGTAATAGAAGGTCGCAATGGCAGACATACCTACCCAGCCCAGTGCGCCAGAATGCACATGACCAACCACCCAATCGGTATTATGGGCGATCATATTAAACCAGCGAATGGCTAATAATGGCCCTTCAAAAGTGGCAAGGGCGTAATAGATAATGGCAGAGAAGAAGAACCACATAATGTAGTCATGTTTGAGTTTTTGCTTATTGTTAAGCAAGGTCATGATGCTATTAAATGCGCCACCCCAAGATGGTAGCCAGAGAATAAGTGACATCACAATACCGAGGTTTTGCAGCCAATCAGGTACTGATGAATAAATTAAATGGTGTGTACCTGCCCAAGTGTAAAAGCCGACTAAACCCCAAAAGTGAATCACAGATAAACGGTAAGAATAAATAGGGCGTTCTGAGATTTTCGGAATGAAATAGTAATTCATCCCAATGATCCCTGCGGTGAGTAAAAAGCCTACTGCGTTATGACCCCACCACCATTGCACAATCGCATCTTCAGCCCCTGAATAAATGGAATACGATTTCCACATGGTGACAGGTAATTCGAGATTATTAGCGATAAAAATCATCGCAATCACAATAATAAACGCACCATAAAACCAATTGGCAACAAAGATATGATGTACCGAACGTTTGGCAATTGTCATAAAGAAAACAATCGCATACATCACCCAAGTGATAGCAATAAGAATATCGATCGGCCATTCAAGCTCAGCATATTCTTTCGAGGTAGTAAAGCCCATTGGCAAGGTGATCACAGCCAGAATGAGAATGAATTGCCAGAGCCAAAATACCAGCCAAGCAATCGTCATATTATAAAGTCGCTGCTTACAGGTGCGTTGAACAATATAGAAAGATGTCCCCATCAAGAGGTTAACCACAAAGCCAAAAATCACCCCATTGGTATGCAAAGGGCGAAGACGACCAAATTGGAAATACTCAGAGTCTAAATTCAAGGCTGGCCAATACAGTTGCGCCGCTAAAATCACCCCGATTAACATGCCAATTAGCGCCCAAATAACACTGGCAACCATAAAGTATTGAACGATTTTATAGTTGTACCGAGTATCCATCGTCATAACCTTAGCAATGATGCAGTTTGTTTTTATTGTTCATGATTTTCTGTTTTTACGTGGCTGAAGTAATACGCAAGATCCCTCATATCTTGATCACTTAAATGTTTCGCATAGCCCTGCATTAATATCGCTAACCCATCAATACGTTGGTTTTGTTTATAGGCTTTAAGGGCGGCGATCAGGTATTGCTGCTTTTGCCCTTGTAGATTGGGGTAAGTTTCTGTGGCGGAAATACCATCAACACCGTGACAGGTCACACACACCAAGGCTTTCTGTTTGCCAATTTCAAACTGTTGTTCAGGTGTCATTTCATCGGCAACAGTAACAAGGGGAGTTGCGAGTAAAACGATCAACAAGCATCGCTTAATAGATAGGATCAAAGACATGCACATCTCCCTTTCAAACACTATTTATAGAACTAGCAATACAAATACACAGTTTTAAAGATAGCTGTTTTTAGCTCTGGTCAATGTCAGATTTTAGATTCAGTGCTGAGAAATAAGAAAAGAGAGGGCAAAGCAGGCTGGTGAAATAGGAAAAAATCATCAATGAGTAATAAGAAAAACAAAAGCCAGCAGGAGATAGCTGGCTTTAGGAGAGGGATTAATTTGCGGCTTCAAAAGCCAACGCTTTCTTTTCTACCAAACGGAAAAGGATAGAAAGTATCGCATTCACCGTTAAGTACATTGCCCCAGCAATCGCAAACACCGTTAGCGTATCGTAGGTTTGGGCATTGATACGTTGAGCATAACCCATGATATCCATAATCGTAATGGTGCTGGCAAGGGATGTGCCTTTAAACACCAAGATCACTTCGTTGGAATAAGCAGGTACTGCACGACGAATTGCAAATGGTAACAAGGTGCTTAGGGTAGTTTTTGTTTCCATCCCTAGAGCACGGCAGGCTTGCCATTGTCCTTTTGGAATAGCGTCAAATGCACCTTTAAACAATTGGGTACTGTAAGCGGCAGTATTTAAAGCCAGCGCTAACATGGCACAGAACCACGGCTGACTTAACCAATTCCATAAGAAACTCTCACGGATCACATCAAACTGTCCTGGGCCGTAGTAGATCAAAAAGATCTGCACTAACAAAGGTGTACCCGTAAACAGAGTAATAATGCCACGGTTGATCCAATGCAAAACAGAGGTTCTTAAAATCAGCGTCATTGTCATTAATAGTGCAAGCGTGCAGCCCACCAGTAATGACACAAAAGTTAACTGTAAGCTGGTGGCAAGGCCATCCATCAATTGCCAGAAGTGTTGTTCATTCATGCCATTGCTCCTTCAACCACAGGCGACTTAGACTTACTTGCGCCATCTTGAGCACTGTATTTCGCATCAATAATCTTAATGATCTTCTGCGTGATCAAAGTGATCACCAAATACACCCCAGCAGCAGTTGCATACCAAGTAAAACTTTCATGGGTTGCGGCAGAGGTTAATTGCGCTTGCTTTAATAGGTCCGTTACACCAATCAATGACACCAATGCCGTATCTTTTAATAGTACCAACCATTGGTTCGTTAATCCCGGTAGGGCATGACGCACAGCTTGCGGCACAATAATGGCAAAAAACGTTCTGCTTTTACTGATCCCTAATGCACTTGCTGCTTCACGTTGACCTTTGGGTACAGCACGGATTGCACCACGAATGGTTTGGGCTGCATAAGACGCAAAGATCAAAGAAAGTGCGATAACACCAGATAGAAACGGGCTGATCTCGACATAATCACCCGTGATATAAAACAAGATCTGACCTGAACCAAAAAAGATAAACAACACAATAAGAAGTTCAGGTAAGCCTCTTAACACCGTTACGAAAGCCGTTGTCGGCCATGCCACAAGGCGAAATCGAGACATCTCACCGCCAGCAAAAAGCATCGCTAACACTAATCCAACAACTAAACTGGTAAAAGCCAGCTGGACAGTCATCCAGCTTGCTTCTAACAGGGAAAGTGAATATCCCGATAACATCATAATTTACTTACCAAAGTACTTATCAAAAATCACTTGGTATTGACCGTCTTGCTTAATTTTCGCAAGTGCGGTGTTCAACTGCTTAAGTAACTCTTGATTGTTTTTATTCACTGCAATACCAAAACCATTACCGAAGTATTTAGGGTTCGTTACAGGCTTGCCTACATACGCTAGGTTGTCGTCTTTTTTCAGCCACTCAGCAACCACTGCTGTGTCACCGAATACCGCATCAATACGGCCATTTTGCATATCAATGAAGGCATCTTGGTAGCTGTTATAAGGCACAGTTGTCACGTCAGCCATTTGATCTGTTAGGTAGCTTTGGTGAGTCGAACCATTTTGCACGCCAACACGCTTGCCTTTAAGGGCATCGACATCAGCAAGTTTGCCTTTGATAGCAATAAAGCCAGCAGCGTTATCGTAATAAGGTTGGCTAAAGCTCACTTGTTGCTGACGGGCTTCAGTAATATCCATGGCTGAAATCGCCGCATCGTATCGCTTGAATTTAAGAGCAGGGATCAGACTATCGAAAGATTGATTATGAAAAGTACAAGTCGCATCCAGCTCTTTACATAGTGCATTGGCAACGTCGACATCAAAGCCTTGAATTTGATTGTTCTCATCCATGTACTCGAAAGGAGCGTAGGTTGCTTCCATTGCGAACTTGATCTCTTGTGCCATTGCTTGTGAAGAAACCAAACCGATAATCGTAGCTAATAAAATTTTGTTCATCGCGATACTCCATGCGTCTTAAACGAACGTATAAAAGGGGGATATAACGTTAAGTTTTAACTAGTGTTTTAAATAATCTGCGAACTGCGGTGTTTGAGGATTACTAAATGCCTCGTTACTGCCGTGTTCAACAATTTTTCCGTTTTCCATGTAAAGCACATGGCTGGCGATTTTCTTAGCAAAATCCACTTCGTGGGTAACCACTACTTGAGTAATGCCAGTACCGCTTAAAGTTTTAATGATTTGCACAATCTGGCTTGTGATCTCAGGATCAAGCGCCGCAGTTGGCTCATCAAACAATAAAACTTCAGGTTTCATCATTAGTGCACGGGCAATTGCCACACGCTGTTGTTGACCACCAGACAGTTGCAAAGGCCATGCATCGGCTTTATCTGCCAACTGCAATTTCGCTAAATGCGTCATTGCTTCCTGTTTGGCTTGCTCTTTATCCATTCCGAGTACTTTTACAGGCGCTTCAATTAAGTTTTCCAACACCGTTTTGTGCGGCCATAAATTGTATTGCTGGAATACCATGCCAACTTTACGACGCAGTTTTAATCCGTCTTTTTCAGCCACAGGCTTTTTAAAATTAAAGTAAGTTTCAGCGATACTCAGTTCACCTGCCGAGGCATCTTCTAACAGGTTTAATACCCGTAGCAGCGAGCTTTTACCTGCACCACTTGGGCCAAGTAAAACCAAGGTTTCGCCTTTATGACAATCAAAGGTCACATCATGTAGCACCTGATGGTTGCCGTAGAATTTATTAATGTTTTTTACTTGAATACCCATGCGATTATTCTGCATTTATTCTCATTTGGTTTTATATTACCCAAGTTGTTCTGCTATGCAATAAAAAAGTAAAAAATTTTTAATTTG
>NZ_SSMG01000490.1 GCF_009873615.1 Photobacterium lucens | reverse complement strand
GTTATAGACAATAATAGAGAGACATTGCCGGTCACTTTTTAATCTGCATAAATGCAAGGAATAATTACGATATAAAATGATTAGAATTCTGATATAAGCAAGAGTAAAGTATGCTTAAAGAGACCTAAGGTTAATAAGGAACCTCAATGAAAGGCATTCTATCTATTCAATCACATGTTGTTTACGGTCATGCTGGAAACAGCTCTGCAGTTTTTCCAATGCAACGTATGGGCTTTGAAGTATGGCCACTACATACCGTACAGTTTTCTAACCACACTCAATATAAAGAAGGCTGGACTGGTAAAGCATTCTCCGGTGATGACATTAGTGAATTAGTTGCTGGTATTGAAGGTATTGACCAATTAAAGAACTGCGAAGCGGTATTAACGGGCTATCAAGGTAGCGCAAGCCAGTGTCTTGCAATTATCGACACCGTGAAAAAAGTAAAACAACACAATCCTAACGCTATTTATATCTGTGATCCTGTGATGGGTGATCCAGAGAAAGGCTGTATTGTTGCTGATGGTATTGCGGAATACCTGATCAACGATGTGATGCCTATTGCTGATGCTATCGTTCCTAACCAATTTGAACTCAGCCAATTTGTTGGCATGGAAATCCATAATCTGAACGATGCTGTTGCTGCTTGTAAAAAAGCCCTAACAATGGGTCCTAAAATGGTACTGGTGAAACACCTACACAGTATCTCTGATGAAAAATTTACGATGATGCTAGCAACTGCTGAAGGTTGTTTCCTAGCGCAGCGTCCACATCTTAAATTTGATAAACAACCTGTAGGCGTGGGCGATCTTATTTCATCACTCTTTACTGCTGGTCTATTAAAAGGCTGGACACCCGAGCAGGCTTTTGAACATGCACATAATGCGTGTTATGCGGTATTAAAAGAGACCTCACGTCGTGGTGAGTGGGAACTGCAAACCATCGCAGCACAAGATGAGATTGTTGCTCCTAGTGAAGTATTCCCTATCAGCGCAATCAACGAATAAGCCCTGCTCTGATAAAAAGAACAAACAAAAAAAGCAGCATCATTGCTGCTTTTTTCTTGTCTGTTGTTTAGGAAATGCAATTCAAGAGAATATTGGATTTAGCGCACTTCCCCATACGCATTAAAGGTTACTCGCCTTACAATACTTAACGTTGTTGCCACAGAGATCACCCCAGAAATAAAAATCGCCACCATAATGACTAACTGGTATTTCACCGCAACAAGTGGTGCAGCACCACCTAATATCTGACCTGTCATCATCCCCGGCAAACTAACAATGCCTAAGGTTGTCATCGCTGCCAGCTGTGGTGTTAATGCCGCTTTTACCGCTGTTTGAATAAAAGGTAAGGCAGGATCTGGAGCACCAAGAGAGACGTAATACTGGTATTCGTTATGGTTCTCTTTAAGTAAGCTCCCCCAACGAGACAAGGCCAGTACATTCGCCATTAAGCTATTGCCTAATAACATACCTGCAATCGGGATCATGTATTGCGCTTGCCACCAAGGTTCAACTTGGATCACCCCCATCAACATCACAGGCAACGCAACAATTAGCGCAGTAAATTGACCGATGATCACCGCAGGTAGCACTCGCTTTAAGTTGACCTCAGCACGTTTACAAATGGTATAGCTCGCCACTAACGCCATGATAGAAAGCCAAACGATATTGATCATCACGCTTTGCAAACCAAACAAAGTGTGCAGATAAATACCGACAACGGAAAGCTGCAAGGTCATACGTAATACGGAATTTATCAAGGTTCGATTTAAACCGAGTTGCCAACGCTGGAATAAAAATATCGGGATCAACAGCAACAGATAGAAACCCGCCATCGCTACCCACTGAATATCTAAAGTGCTATTCATTGACTCGGACATCACATCCTTTCCTTATCCAAATGCATGGTATGTACCTGAGTTGCCCCTTTAAGCCAAACAGGATCATGCGAAACGGATATACAAATTATCGATAACTCGACAAGCAGTTGAATAATTTTATCTCGCCCAGCAGGATCAAGGGCCGATGTTGGCTCATCCATTAACCACACCTTTCGCTGCATTAATATGCCCCTAGCAATAGCAACACGCTGCTTTTCACCGCCAGAAAGGGTATCAATCGGCTTATCTAATAGCACCGTAATACCCGCTTGTGATAAAGCAGATAAACACAGATCATCGTTAGGCAGTGGCAAATATGTTATCGCTTTTAAACGCCAAGGAAGGTGCAGAACATCACGTACGCATTCTCCGCCCATCACGGCTTGTTGTGGAAAGTAACAAATACTTTGCCGCCAAAGGTCCAATGCTTTTACATCAATCAATTGATTGTTAAAAGTAACGGAGCCCGACTGAGGCGCCTTAAGCCCAGCAATCACTTGTAGCAAGCTACTCTTACCACAACCAGAGACGCCAGATATCGCAAGATGCTGCCCTTGCTTTATACAAGCAGAAAGCGAGGTATCGCTCTGTGCTTCAAAGCCTGAACGCAATTGATTAAAGACTAACGTATCGATTTGATCTTGAGATGATTCTGATTGCATCCATTGCACCCAAAATACTGAAAATAAACATTAAGTGTATTGAAGCAAGATAGCTGACTCAAACAGTTTTCGCACAAAATAAAATGCCGATATACAAGATAATGGAAAGGAAGAAATGACGTGATTAAAGAAAATAGGGAATCGCAGATACAAAAATGCCGACATAATGTCGGCATTTTTTAAACTTTTAACGTAAAAAAGAATTAAGCTTTTTCAACGTTAGCAGCTTGAGGACCTTTTTGACCTTGCTCGATGTCAAAAGAAACTTTTTGACCTTCAGCTAGAGTCTTGAAGCCTTCGCCAGTGATAGCACGGAAGTGAACGAATACGTCAGCGCCGCCGTTGTCTTGAGTGATGAAACCGAAACCTTTCTCTTCGTTAAACCACTTAACGATACCAGTTGCTTTAGACATGATAGTCTCCAAAATTTTTTAAATAATTCGCAAAATTGCGTATGTAGCCAGAAAAAGAATTATTTACGTTATAGCTTATGAGTGGAAAGCTTCATGACACTGGTAAAGCGTTACAGCGAAGGTTTTCTAAAACATAATGTTACATATAAATAGGTCTGACTTACAGGCCGGGGTCTATAGTAATGAAATTGAGCCGATTGTATAGCTTTATTTTTCAAATAATTAATATTTTATATTACAAACCAATAAAAGCCTATTTAATCAAAAGGTTAATAAATACGTT
>NZ_SSMG01000489.1 GCF_009873615.1 Photobacterium lucens | reverse complement strand
ATCTAACAAACAATATGTTTCTAAATGTATTGTGACTTGTTGGTGCAAAGAACTTAATTGGTAACAATGAAGTTAAGTTCTCGTATTGAAAATAAAAAAGCACTGCCATTTTATCGGCAGTGCTTTTTCATCGGGGGAGTGGTTAAAAGCTACTTTTTCACAATAGCTATTTGGTTTTTATCTTCTTCGATCGCATTTTTCATCAAGTTATTATATTTAGCTACTTGGATCTCAAAGGCTTTTTTCTCTTGATTCGGAACAGATGCAGCTAATGGGATCTTAGCCGTCATTGGGTTTACGGCTTTGCCTCTAATAAGAAATTCGTAATGAATATGTGGGCCAGTTACACGTCCTGTACTACCTGATAGCGCAATTTCTTGACCACGTTTAACGTGTTGCCCTTGCTTGACCAAGATACGGCTATTGTGAAGATAACGGGTACTGTAGTTAGCACTGTGTTTGATCACAACATATCGCCCTGCATATGGATGGTTTGTTACTAGTGTGACGACACCATCACCCGTTGCTAGTACTGGAGTGCCTGATGGCGACGCAAAATCGACACCGTTATGTGGTTGGCGACGACCTGTTACTGGGTGTACGCGATTCGGGTTAAATGGCGAGCTAATACGAAAATGATCTGCTGCCGGGAATGGGTAACGAAGGAATGCGCGTTGTAAGCTTTCCCCATTTTGGTCATAGAAGTTGCCATCAGAGTGTAGGTAAGCAGATATTATATTCTTGCCAGTATAAATACGGATCGCTTGTAACTCACTGTCACCAGTGGCGTGATTTTGAATATATTTACGGTTAGTGACTACTTCAAAAAAATCACCCGCTTTAAGATCTCGATTGAAATTGAGCTTATCTTTAAGCAACGACATGATTTCTTGAACTTCACTGTGGCTTAATCCAGCTTTGCGAGCCGATGTGCTAAAGCTGCCATGAATGCTACCCGTTGCGACAGATTCATGCCAAACACCAGGTAAAGTGATTTCTTTGACATCGAAGCTACCGTCTTTAGATCTAATATAATCAATACGTTGCGCCAAGCTGAATTCGAGTTCTAGCTTATTGAGTTGATGATCACTTTCATTTATCCAAAAACGTAAGATGTTACCCGGCTGTAGTTTATCGATTTGGAGAGTGTTTAAATCGGCTTCCATGATTGCTTGGATGTCTGAATATGGGATCGATAGACGAGCGAAAATCTCACTTAATGTGTCGCCTTTTTGGATCTTGTATTCATAGCTAGGCGGTAAATTCACCGTCTTTTTCATTGCTTTTGGTGATAGTGCTTTGAGTACAACTTCAGGTGTGGTTGAAATGGGTAGTTGTACTTCAGTTGGCTTGTGTGTTGTCGTTGATGTATTGATAGATAGCGCAGCAGCGACAGTAATAAGAGAAATCCCTGCCAGAGTAATATATCGAGAATTGATCAATTTGCTTAAAATTGTCGTATTAAACGTAGACATAAACCTTTAATGCTCGTCTGTATTTTTATTTTTAATGAGTGCTTAAATACACTAACTTTTTTGTGAGCTTGTATGAAAACATAGCTTTTCTGAACCGTAAATGAATTAAAACTGCATAGACTAATTGTTCAGTGTATTTT
>NZ_SSMG01000488.1 GCF_009873615.1 Photobacterium lucens | reverse complement strand
TATGTGGGGTTTTTAGGAAGTGATTATAAATAGCCAACTTAAACATTTATAACGTTTTATACTTTGTTTTTTAACTCCCTCAGTAATGGTGTTTTGAAACTAAACTTATATATACGTTTTTATAACTTAATATTATATCGTGCATTAATTGAACAAACGAATCACCTCAAATCCTCCGCTTCTTATGCCGCAAGTTAATCAACTCTTCTAACTGTTTTTGCTCTTTACGGGCTTGTTCATATTGTTGTTTGGCAAGCCATCGTTTTTTCACTTCTTCAAAGCGTTTTACTTGTTGGTTGCTGGCTTGTAGTTGCTGGGCGCTGTGATCACATTCTGCACTCATGACTGCTTGTTCATGCTGGTGATGGTCAATCATGGTCGTCAGCTGTGAGGTTAATTGATTGCAGTTAGTTAGCATGGCGCTATTTATCGTAGCGCCATAAGTTTGTTCTGTGCCCGTATAATGCTGTTTAAGTTGGCTTAATAACTGTAGTTGTTGTTGATAGTTATCTACTTGCTGGCGTTGTTGTTGGTAAATCGCACTGAGTTTGTCGCGCTTTTGTTCTGATAGTCGTTGTAACTGCTCAACCGCTCGTACATTCATAAACCCTTAGTGCTCCGTTGTTGAGGTCGCTGTTTGTGGTGAAAACAAGTTAGCTAATTGGGTTAAGCTCGCTTGATAATCACAGTGCTCACTTACAGGCTGCTGTAAGAACTGTTTTAGCTGAGGTTGCATCATTACCGCTTGATCTAATTCAGGATCTTGTCCTTGTTGGTAGCCACCTAATGGTAATAACTCTTTTACTTGCTGATAGTTCGCATTTAGCTGTCTAAATTGATTCGCAACGGTGACATGGACTTGCTCGGTACAATTGCTCATACATCGGCTGATGGAAGCATTAATATCAATGGCAGGATAATGCCCTTGCTCTGCTAAGGTGCGAGATAACACGATATGACCATCTAAAATGGCGCGAGCAGAATCCACCACGGGATCTTGTTGATCGTCCCCTTCTGCTAACACGGTATAAATGGCGGTTAAGCTGCCGTTGGGATTTTCTCCGTTACCAGCACGTTCTAATAGCTGTGGTAATAAGCTAAATACTGACGGTGGATAGCCTCGTGATGCTGGCGGCTCGCCTAACGCAAGGGCGATTTCTCGTTGCGCCATGGCATAGCGAGTTAATGAATCCATCATCAGTAATACGTCTTTGCCTTGATCACGAAAGTATTCCGCAACTCGATGACAAAGCTTGGTGGCACGTAACCGCATAAGTGGTGATTCATCGGCAGGAGCTGCAATGATCACTGCACGTTTGCGCCCTTCTTCACCAAGATTACGCTCAATAAACTCACGGACTTCTCGACCACGTTCACCAATAAGACCGACCACTATAATATCGGCGGCGGTGAATTGGGTGATCATTCCCATTAAGACACTTTTACCCACGCCACTGCCTGCCATTAAGCCAATGCGTTGCCCTTTGCCAACTGTCAGTAGGCCATTAATCGCTTTAATTCCAACATCTAACGGCGATTCAACAGGTTGACGTTTCATTGGGTTAATGGGTTTGGGCTCTAACGATAAACGCTCACCACCTTGTAGCGGCTCACCATTGTCTAATGGCTCGCCTAACCCATTCACGACGCGACCAATCCATTCATGGCTAACATTAACGGTACTACCGCCCTGCATGGGGATCACTTTCGCGCCTGCGTATAATCCACCGAGTTGGCGCACTGGCATTAAATACGCAATGTTATGATCAAAACCGACCACTTGCGCTTCAATTTGCTCGCCATCATCAGCCACTATTAAGCAACGTTGATCGAGTTTGAAACGACAACCCACCGCTTGCAGCATCAAGCCATTCACTTTCACTAATCGCCCTGTGACCTTGGCAATAGGCACACTATCAAGGGCGGCAAGTGCTGTTAAACTATCGGCTTGAAGGCGGTTCATTCACCCTCTCCTTTACTGGCATGATTTTGATCTTCGGGTTCTTGCTCTACGTTAATCGGTGTTTCCAATGACTGATTTTGTTCGACTAAATGCTGCTGAACATTCTCAATACAGGCTTCTAATCGGGCATCACAACCGACATCTGCTTCTGCGTTATCGGTAATAAGCAGACAGCCTCCAACGGGCAATGCAGGATTAGCAATTAACTTCCAAGCCTCAGGTAAACTCTTGTTAATGGTATGAATGCGATCTATATCTTGTGGATTAAGCTCGATGATGATTTTTTCGGTTTTACCCGGAATCGCCTCTAATGCTTCATCCACTAAGGCGAGAATTTGTTGCGGCATTAATGTTAATTCTGCTCGGATCACTTGCTGTGAGACTTTCTGGACTAAATCGCAAATAAGCTGACGTTGTTGTTTGTCTTTTTCTTGGTGCCATTGTTCTAACTCAAACAAGATTTTCTCTACCGGTCGTACCGCTTGGCTAAAGACTTCTTGCCCTGCTAATTCACCTTGAGCAAAGCCTTGTTGAAAGCCTTCTTTTCGCCCTTCCAGTAATCCTCGTTGATGACCTTGATCGACACCTTTCGCTATTCCTTCATCAAACCCTTTGGCTAAACCTTGCTGAAAGCCCTCATCGAGCTTTTGTTGTAATTCAAACTGACTGTCTTGCCAATTTAATGCAGGATCGCTATCACCAAAGCCATCAGATGAATGGTGATTAACAGGATCGGCAATAGGAGGAAAACGATGTAAACGATATTGCCCCGGTGAGAGCTGCTGAATAGTGACTTTCTTCATCATTACTCCACCGTCATTTCTTGATAAAGCTGAAGATCGATTTCGCCGTTTTCTGCCAGATCTCGTACTTGCTCCATAATAGATTGGCGAGCACGTTCTACTTCACTGACTGGCACTGCACCTTTTAGCGCCATTTCATCTTCTAGGGTTTTCACCATACGTTGTGGCATTGAACGTTTAATGGCTTGTTGTAAGCTGATCTCAGCCCCTTTTAATGCAATCACCCAAGTGGCAACAGGGATCTCTTGCACCAATCTATCCATAGTTGATTCTTTTTGACGCCCAAGCACCATGAAATCAAACATGTTGGTTTCAATTTCATCCACCATCTCTTCATCATGCAGACGGAGTAATTCCATCAATTGACCGCGATCACCTTCGAAACGGTTGATAATATCGGCAACTTGCTTAGTACCTAATATTGGGGCGTTCTGCGCTTGTGACATGTGCGCAATGCAGCGTTCGATCAAATCATGGAGATCGGCTGCGACATCGTGATCAATTTCTTCAAGTTGAGCGATGCGATAAAGAAGCTCATCGTGATAATCCACCGGCATTTTCGCTAACACTTTTGATGATGTTTCTGGCGGTAAATAAGCTAAGAATATTGCCTGCATTTGGGGATGCTCTTGGCTGACATATTTAGCCAGTAATTCTGCATCTACCCACTGTAGTCGCTGCATGTTATTACGCAGCTCATCACCATAAATGTTATTAAGTAGCCCTTTAGCTAAATCATTGCCCAAAGCTTTACGTAAGGTGTTGGAAAGGTATTCTTTCGATGCGCCACGAATGCCACTATGAGCGCGAAAGTCATCAAAGAAATGCTGGATCACGCCTTTCGCACTGTCACTTTGAATACCACTTAATGATGCCATTGCGCGTGTGACACGTTGCACTTCATCACGAGAGAAATGCTTTAATACTTCGGCGGCGGCATCTTCTCCCATTCCGAGCAGAACCACGGCAGTTTTTTCTACAGGTGATAGCGGTGCTGGCGTGCTATCAGTCGGATTTTTTGCTTGCGATTGGCTCATTGACGTTCACCCATTGTTTTAAGACTTCAGCAACACGCTCTGGCTCTTCGTTAGAAATCAGCTGTAAGTGTTTAAGCTGTATTTCTAATGGTGAGCCTTGTGGTGGTAATAAATCAATATTGGCATTTAGTGCGTTATTGGCACTTTCAATCCCTTTCGCAGCTAAACGTTCATTTAATGACTCTTCATGCTCTTGTTCGGCGCGGGTTTTCAGGTTTTCATCGTATTCTTGTGGTATGTCTTCTTCAGCAAACGTTAGCTCTTTACGGCCACGATCAAGCCCTGTTAGATGCGTGATGAGTGGACGTAACACAAAGAAAATCATCGATAAACCAAGAATTCCGCCAATCATGTAGCGTAATGGCTGTTGTACGGTAGGATCTTGCCACCAAGGGATCGCTGGCGGTGCTTCAATAGCGATGGGTGTGAAATTGAAACTTAAAATACTCAAGCTATCGCCACGATCAGCACTGATCCCTACCGCATCTTTGATCATGGCACTAATTTGCTGGGTTTCCGCTTCTGTCCATGCACTGCCATTTGGCGCAGCGGTGGAATTAAGCAGTACTGATACATTGAGTTTATTGAGTTTGCCTTGCTGATATTGCGTATGACGAACGCTACTGCCTAGGGCATATTGGCGGTTGATCTCTGTTCGTTCATTGGTGTTCTTGCTGTCTTTATTTTCTTCTTCACCCGTGACTGGCGGCTTATTACTGAGCGAGCCCGGAACACCTAACGCAATATTATCAATGCTGTTATTTTCTATCCGGTGTTCGTTTTTCACCACTGGCGTTGAATCAACAACCTCTTTAGTTTCTTGTACGTGGCTAAAATCAAGATCGGCTGCAACTTGAACCCGATAATTACTCGGCCCGACAATTGGCGTCAGCATATCTGCAGCACGTTGGATCACCTGCTTTTCGAGATTCTTCTGATAATCGAGATACTTTGCATTCACTTTACCCATTTCAGTCGAGCCAATATCAGCACTGAGTAAGCGCCCATACTGATCAACCACTGACACGTTTTCTGTTTTCATTCCCGTAACGCTACCAGTAACAAGATTGATGATGGCTTCAACTTGTTCGTTTTTTAAATCTTCACCGGGTTTAAGCTCAACCATGACCGAGGCTGTTGGCGCTTCAGCATTGTTGCGAACAAATAGGTTTTTGCGTGGGATCGCTAAATGAACACGAGCATTAGCAATGGCATCAAGGGCTATGATGGTGCGCACTAACTCGCCTTCTAGTCCATGACGGTAACGTGCCGTTTCCATAAACTGGCTAGTACCTAACGAGGAATCTTCTTTTAATGAATCTAACCCTGTTGGCAATTTAGCTTTGATCCCTTTTGCAGCCAGTAACATACGAATTTTGGCGACCTCCCCTTCAGCCACCAGCACTTGTCCATTAGCTTCTTGTAAGCGATAGGGAATACCTTCAGTTTCTAATACTGAGATGATCTCGCCACTATCAAATCGCTCTTGTTGACCATATAGCGGACGATAATTTTGGCTTGAACTCCATAACGCCACCACAATGATCGCAGCAACAATGGCTGCCAACACCGCAGAGAGCACTAGGTTACGTTGGCTGCTGTCCCATAAATTTTTTATATTCTCGATATAAGGGTTTGAGGAGGCTGATTTTACTGACGCTGCACCTGTTGCCGTGTTCGCCATGGTAGGTTGTGCAATGATTTCAGACATAAGCTACACCGGCATTTTCATAACATCTTCAAATGACGCAACCACTTTATTACGCACTTGCATTAAAGCGGAAAAAGACAAACTGGCTTTTTGACTCGCAACCATTGCCCCGACTAAATCATCACTTTGCCCTAACTCAACGGCGGTGATTTTGTCACTGGCTGTTTTTTGATGCTGGTTCACCGTGTTAAGTACACCTGTCATGGCTTGAGAAAATGACAATGGTGCAGGTGTAAACTGAGTATTGGTGGCTTCTACAGTCATCATATTGGGTTTTACGATGAAATCAGCTTGAGTTCGTTGCTGCATCTGCTGCATTTTCTCAAGCATGAGCTGTTCTGATGTTAAAGACGATATTGGGTTATTCGTGGTCATTTAACTCTCCTTTATGCTGCCGAACCTAATACAGCATCAATGTCTATTCCTTGCTCTCGCATTGCCGCTAGTTTGTATCGCAGCGCCCGTGTCGTTACGCCCAGTTGTTGAGCCGTTTTGGTTCGATTACCACCAAATTGCTTGAGGATCTTAATAATGTATTGAAACTCTGCCATTTTCTTTGCTTCAACTCGGCCATTCTCACCACCGGTTTGCGGTAAGTTAGTAGACGATGTGGCATCAACAGGCAACATCAGATCTTGAGCTGTAATGAAATCACCATGACGCATCACTAAAGCCCGTTGCACGACGTTTTCCAATTCACGTATATTGCCCGGCCAGTGATACTGCGCTAATGCAAAACACGCATCTTCCGATAGCTGGCAAGCACTACCCATTTGGTATTTATTTATAAAAAACTGTGCCAAAGGCAGAATATCGGCTGTGCGTTCACGTAACGCTGGCCAATGCAGAGGAAGGACATCTAAGCGATAGTAAAGATCTTCTCGAAACGTCCCTTTTTGAATTTCAACTCGCAGATCTTTGTTCGTCGCCGCTATCACGCGAATATCAAGTGGTACTGTTTTATGGCTACCGACTTTTTCGACTTCACGCTCTTGCAGCACTCGTAATAATTTGGCTTGTAAGCTCGGCGACATTTCCGCAATTTCATCTAATAAAATTGTGCCGCCGTTCGCTTCTTCAAATTTTCCTGTTTGGGTTTGGGTTGCGCCAGTAAACGCTCCTTTAACGTGCCCGAACAGTACTGCTTCTAGCATGGATTCAGGGATCGCTGCACAGTTCACTGCGACAAAAGGTGCTTTAGAGCGGGATGAATGCTGGTGAACGTATTGTGCTAATACTTCTTTACCTGTTCCTGATTCACCAGTGATCAGAACTGTAGCATTCGTACCCGCTGCACGATGAGCTAATTGCAATACCTGCTTGCTGCGCCATGATTCCACTACGATATCGGTTAATGGTTTGTCTAAGGCTTCAACGCGAGATAACAATCCTAGTAATTGCTCAGATTCAAACGGACGCAGTAAATAATCAGTTGCCCCTGCTTTCATCGCTTCTGCTGCCATCATCCCTTGCGCCTGATCGACAATGGCAATGGAAACTGGTGTTGTTCCGTTATGGGTCGCAGACGCTTTTTGATGAAATTGACGAATAAAATCTGTTAATGAGATATCCGTAATATGCGAGCTTACTAAGGTAATAGCCGAGGATGATTGGTATAACGCTGCACGACCTGAGGTGAAATGGTTAACCTGATATCCTTTACTCTCAAGCACAGCAATCATTTGATTGGCGGCATTTAAGTTTGGCTCGACTAATTGAATATTGTTAGGTTGCATTAGCTACCCTTCCTTTTTACTGCTTCTTCCTTGCGGATAGCGCGAATAGTCACGCGACGATTTTTCGCTTTTCCCTGCTGGGTATTGTTATTGGCAACAGGATAACGGGAGCCATGAGATCGTATTTCCATCAATGATGAACGCACACCGTTTTCTCGCAGAATGCTGGCAACATCATCTGCACGGACTTTTGAAATTTGCAGATTGGCAACACTAGAGCCGACATTATCGGTATGCCCATCAATCAATACTCGTTTGATATTTTTGTCGTGTTTTAGATAACTCGCCAAATCCACCAAGGTTTGTTTTTGCGATGAGCTAACAACCCGTTGACCCAAGTTAAATTGCAGCACCACATCCCTTGCATCTCGATATGCCATGGCAGGTAATTGCGCTCGACACTGATTAAAATCCGCCATTGCCTGCGTAATATTGACTGATGGCACAGTGACATCAAACGACTCATTTAACTGCGATGACGTCAGACGAAATCCAAGCCATTGCCCTTGTGCCATCGCTTCAAGTAGATTTTCAATATCATCATAAAAGCTCACTTTGCCTGCTTTTTTAGCCAATCCAATTTCTTCGATCACAACAGGAGGATAATCACTCTCCCAAGGCGATGTCACTTGGCTAAGTATTGCTCGCTCATAAGGCGTTTTAACATGGTAGCTATTAATTTGAACACCTAATGGTTGCCTAGGTTTAGCGACAAAGTTAATAGAACCAAAATGATGAATAGATTGATTTAATGAACAACTAAATTTATCCCCTTTATATTTCCATTGAACTAAATCCATTGGAACAAAAAGCTCTTTCGCAAAGCTATTAAGTGAAAACAATATAAACATGACAGGGAATAATAGTTTTCTTAATGTATAAATCATGAGTGTCATAATAAGCACTCACCTCTTCATAAATTAATCACAGTTTTATTATAGCTAAACAATTGCATATCAAACTGAAATTTAAAACATATTAAACACAGTGATGATATCTATAT
>NZ_SSMG01000487.1 GCF_009873615.1 Photobacterium lucens | reverse complement strand
GAATAACATTAACATTACATGGCCACTCAATATTTAACTCTGCATTATTCCATTTAATCGAAACCTCTGCTTCTGGCTTATAATAATCAGTACATTTATATACAAATTCAGCCTCATCACTGATTACATAAAATCCATGTGCAAACCCTTCTGGAATCCATAATTGGCGCTTATTTTCTGACGAAAGATAAACTCCCACCCATTTACCAAATGTAGGAGAGCTTTTACGAATATCTACTGCAACATCAAATACTTCACCAGAAACAACACGAACTAATTTACCCTGGGTGTTTTCTGTTTGGTAATGTAAACCGCGTAAAATACCGTTTTTAGATTTAGAGTGGTTATCTTGCACAAATTGAGTTGGCTTACCAGTTACTAACTCTTCGAATCTTTTTTGATTCCATGTTTCCATGAAAAAACCACGTTCATCACCAAAAACACTGGGCTCAATAATTTTCACATCTGGGATTTCGGTTTCAATTACTTTCATGCTATCTCTTCTCTAACAATTATTGATAATTAGATAAATCACTTAAAGCCTGTTGCCAGTCACTGGCTTGAATTGAAAATGTCTCTGTGATTTTTTGCATATCAAGCTTTGAGTTTGCAGGTCGTTTAGCCGGTGTAGGGTAAGCCTCGGTATTAATACCTATTATATTTGGTGCTTTATCCAATACGTTTTGCTCAACGGCTTTATCAAAAATCATTTTCGCAAAACCACACCAACTCGTGTGAGGTAAACCTGAAAAGTTATAAATACCGTACTTAGTTTGATCGAAATCGTTACCTTGTACAGTTATATCCTTTGCAATGGTAATTAAGGCATTTGCAATATCCCCAGCATAAGTAGGACCACCAACTTGGTCTGTCACAATACCTAATTCATCTCGCTGTTTAGCTAACCGAAGCATTGTCTTAACAAAGTTATTTCCTTCCTCACCAAATACCCATGCTGTACGTAAAATAATAACGCGTGAACATGCATCAATAACTGCTTTTTCACCCGCTAATTTACTTGAACCGTACACACCTTGCGGGTTTACTGCATCGATTTCAGAGTAGATACCTTCTTTATCACCAGCAAAAACATAATCAGTCGAAATGTGCAATAAAGCAGCACCAATTTTTTCAGCGGCTTGTGCTAAATATAATGGGCCATCACGATTAATCGCATACGATAAATCAATTTCTGTCTCGGCTTTATCTACAGCAGTATGTGCTGCTGCATTAATAATAATATTAGGCTTAAATTCATCAACTATTTTTGAAACATCTGATTTAGACGTTATATCTAAATCTGTTCGATCAACAGCTAGTATTTCAGTATTGGTACAGTTTTGTAGCTGTCTAACCAAACAGCTACCTACTTGACCATTGCTACCCGTAATTAAAACTTTCACAATGTGCAATCTCTTATTTCTTTCCAGACGTGATACGCATCAGATATTGACCGTATTCATTTTTCATCATTGGTTTTGCTAACTCTTGTATTTGTTGAGTAGTTAGCCAACCATTACGCCAAGCAATTTCTTCCAAACAAGCGACTTTTAGCCCCTGAACATTTTGAATGGTCTCAACAAAAGAGGAAGCTTGCTGCAGACTTTCATGCGTGCCCGTATCTAACCAAGCAAAACCACGACCTAATAACTCAACATTCAATGAGCCATCGTTAAGATACATTTCATTCAATGTCGTAATTTCTAGTTCACCACGAGCAGATGGTTTCACTTGTTTGGCCATTTCAACAACGCGGTTATCATAAAAATACAATCCTGTGACTGCATAATTCGATTTCGGCTGGGTAGGTTTTTCTTCAATCGATATGGCTTTCATTTCACTATCAAATTCAACCACACCAAAACGTTCAGGATCATGAACTTGATAACCAAATACAGTTGCAATACCATCCTGTGTTTTTTCACAGGCGCTGTGTAACTGTTTACCAAAGGATTGACCATAAAAAATATTATCACCTAACACCAAGCAAACACTGTCATCGCCAATGAACTCTTCACCAATAATAAATGCTTGTGCTAAGCCATCCGGTGAAGGTTGAATGGCATACTCTAGATTGATACCAAAATCAGAACCATCGCCTAATAAACGACGGAAACTTTCATTATCTTCAGGCGTTGTGATAATTAAAATGTCTTGAATGCCTGCAAGCATCAATGTAGATAGCGGATAAAAAATCATTGGTTTATCGTAGATAGGCAATAACTGTTTCGATACGCCACGAGTAATAGGATAAAGGCGAGTGCCAGAGCCACCAGCTAAAATAATCCCTTTCATGTTATTTTCCTTCACTCTTATTTGTGCCAGTACCTAATCGTTCAAAACTGTATGAACCATCTAATACACGGCTCCACCATTTCTCGTTATTTAAATACCATTTAACCGTTTTACGAATACCTGATTCAAAGGTTTCAGCAGGTTTCCAGCCAAGTTCTTTACCAATTTTAGTCGCGTCAATGGCATAGCGAACATCATGTCCTGGGCGGTCCGTTACATAGGTGATTAAGTCTTTGTATTGAATTACACCTTGAGGTTTATTCGGCACTAATTCTTCAAGTAATGAACAAATAGTTTTTACCACTTCAATATTGGCTTTTTCATTATGACCACCAATATTATACGTTTCACCAATTTCACCTTTTGTTACAACGGTATAAAGTGCCGATGCATGATCTTCTACATATAGCCAATCACGAATTTGCATACCATCACCGTAAACAGGCAAATTCTTTCCGTCTAAAGCATTTAGGATCATCAACGGGATCAGTTTTTCAGGGAAATGGTATGGACCATAGTTATTTGAACAGTTAGTGACAATCGTTGGTAAACCGTAAGTACGTAACCAAGCGCGCACTAAATGATCACTTGATGCTTTAGAGGCTGAATATGGACTTGATGGCTCATACGATGTTGTTTCAGTGAATAAGTCATCGGTGCCTTCCAAATCACCATATACTTCATCAGTAGAGATGTGATGGAAACGAAATGCTGATTTACGGGTTTGATCTAACTGATTCCAATATTGGCGAGCAGACTCAAGCATTGTATAAGTACCAATAATATTGGTTTCAATAAATGCTGCCGGTCCATCAATAGAGCGATCAACGTGACTTTCTGCTGCCAAATGCATCACCGCATCAGGTTGGTATATCGAAAAGATACGATCTAATTCCGTGCGATCACAAATATCCACTTGCTCAAAATAGTAACGCTCACTATTTTCAATTTCAGAAAGCGATTCTAAATTACCTGCATAAGTCAGCTTATCAATATTAACAACTTCGTCTTGTGTATTATTTATAATATGACGGATTACTGCAGATCCAATAAAACCTGCGCCACCTGTAACTAAAATTTTCACAAATTATCCTTAATGATTTTTAGTTTATTTAATTCTTATTAATGTTGAGATGAAGTTGAAGACATTGTACTTTGACGGCCTAATAACTTATTTACCCATGTGGTAATACGCCAAATATGACTAATAACCGTAAAGTAGACAGCAAATAAACAGAGGAAGGCAATAAACATCGTTGATTCAGCGACACCATTGATGTCAGCTAAAATACCAACCACAGCACAGATGCTTGCCATTAAACAAATTACAAATAATGTCATTAATGGCGATAACCCCATACGCTGACAAATATGATGTAAATGTTCCCGGTCAGGTTTAAACGGTGAATGACCTTTACGCATACGACGGATCATAATGGTTGCCATATCCATTAATGGTAGTGCAATTAGCCATAATGCGGTTACTGGTTTAAATGCCACAATGCTTGGCTCTTGCGTGCCACGGATCAACATCCAGACCACAGAGAACCCTATAAACATACTGCCTGCATCGCCCATAAATATTTTAAATCGATGACCAAGCGGGAAACCTAAATTCAGCATGATGTAAGGGATAAGTGCTGTCACGATAAGTAAGCAAATCGTACCTAAGTACTCGTTGCCACTCATGAAGAAAACAGTACCTAAAGCAGTAAATGTTACTGATGCTAATCCACCTAATAGGCCATCAATACCATCGACCATGTTAAAGGCGTTAATCGCACCGATAACCGCAATCACCGTAATAAACCCACCAACAAATTCACCTAATGCAATGGTTTCGCTGCCCATTAGAAAGCCTAAATGGTGAAGGCTGTGCCCACCTACTAAAATCATCACAAGTGAAATGCCGGCTTGGACTAATAAGCGAATTTTAAAACTCACATCGTAGTAGTCATCCAATGCGCCAAGTACGATTAAAATAGCAGAGCACAGTAGGTATAACTCAAGGTTTAAACTTGATGGTAAGAAAAGAAGAAAGCCCACGAGTAGTGAAAGGTAAATAGAAATCCCCCCAACCAGCGGGACAACACCTTGGTGTAACTTACGCGCATTTGGCTTATCGACTAAGCCAATTTTCTTTGCTACTTTTCGCATGATAAATAACGTAATGAATGACGTTATAAATACAAATAGGTAAGCATAATTCATATAGCGGCCAACTTTTAATATGATATTAACGGTAGGTATGTAACGCGGTTTAACTTAAATTTGTTATTTAAAATTGGTAATAAAATCCTTTTACTATGACTTAATTACAATCAATCG
>NZ_SSMG01000050.1 GCF_009873615.1 Photobacterium lucens | reverse complement strand
GTGTCAGTTAATTGAGTAATAAATTAAAAGGAAGTGAGTTAATGAAAAATATCATTATAGTATTGATGTTAAGTTTAAATTGAGAAGCTTTTGGTGGCTTTCCATTAAACCTTTTTTGATAATGGCTAATTTGTAGTTAATTTACATAAGACCTTCTTACGTCTGAATGACGCTCATAGCGCTGCCACTGCTTGCTTTTTTACCAAATAAACAACGTATTAGATATATTTCTGGGCAATAATTTAGTGTCATAAACTTCATCTATATTATTGAAAACCTTGAGAAGTATTCACATTTAATAACGCAAAAAGCGGTCATTATTATTGATTTGTGCGGTTAATATCTCATATATAAAATGAAATTTATTTTGGTTGTTTTGCGATGAAAAGCAAGATTGAAAGTGTAACTAATTAACGATGATTAATTTAGAGTGATATGCGTCGCATATATCATCCAATATCCCATTATTTTTAGTAATAACTATTATTTAAGCTGGTAAAAAAATACTCAAAGTATGTATAAAAGTTACAGCTATAGCAGTGTAACGCGATCTTATTCTTTTGATGACGCATAACATTGCTGTTAAACTAAAACCAAAAGGACGTTTCCTCTTTTTATTGTAGCTGTTATTGATGTTAAAGGAATAATATGAGTAAGCTGTTATGTATTGCATCTATTTTAATGATGATGTGTTCATTAAATGTGAAAGCAGAGGATTGGAACTCATCAAGTATTGACGGTCACTACGTTTTATCAGCTTTGATCACCACTCCTGAATCTGGCGGTAAAAAACTTTTCTTTAAACTATATAAAGCTAAGTATAACAACAATGGTTTTGAACGCTTTCTAAGTCAGTGTAATATCCAAGGTCTTCATAGTACGGTTTCAATGGTTGTGAATGGCAAGAAAATTGAAATGGAAAAATATTGCCAACGTAACGAAGATAATTTGAATTACTGGGCTTATACACCAAAATCAAATGCTGACTTAACATTTGTTGTTTCACAGTTTAAGAATACAGAATTCGTTGATATGGAAAAAACATTCGTTAACGTTTATAAGCAACGTGATGATCTTTTCTTCCATATTTCAACTCAGCGTTTCAGTGATGTATGGATGAATCTCTAAAATTGTGAGTGGGGGATAAGGTGAGTAATCTTATTCCCATAATTACTTTATGCGTTATATCTAATTTTTTATGCAATGATAGGTGGATAAATCGTTCGATTTATCATCACATTATAAAACATTTCCCACTGTAATCTTATTGTGCGCTTAATGAGGCGACAATTAGATCTGTTCAACTTGTCGCAAGCTAATAAGTGTTGTAATTTCCTTACTTCGCAAGGGGAACACAATGTCAAAAAGCATTTTCTTATTACGTCATGGTCAAACAACGTTTAACGCACAGCAACGTTTACAAGGACACTGTAACTCTGAATTGACTGCATTAGGACAAACCCAAGCTGCAACTCTTGGAGCATCATTAAATAGAAAAATTGCAAATAAAAAGCAGTGGACGGTTTACAGTAGCCCATTAGGCCGAGCATTAGAAACTGCTCAAATTGTATGTACAGAGTTAGGTATCGACAGTAACAGCATAATCACTGATGAACGGTTGAAAGAATTTAACTTAGGGGATTGGGAAATGTGCTTTATTCCTGATCTGGTAAAGCAAAATCCTAAGTTATTAAATCATCGTGATTGGTATTTATCAGCACCTCATTGTGAATCGTATGAATCAGTTGTTACTCGTGTGAAAGACTTTCTTGATGATGATACAGTGCCGGATCATGTGATTGTTATTTCTCATGGCTTAACAGGTGCGGTATTTCGAGGTGTCTATACCGCGATGAGTTACAGTGAAACATTTGAACAAGATTTGCCGCAAAATGCGTACTTCTTGCTTGCCGATGATAAGCTCAGTCGTATTCAATGTGAGGTTGTAACAGCAGAAGCTGTTTAACAGCGTATAAAAAGCAGTGTTTATTATTGCTTTTTAGAATTTTGAAGTGCTATAGTTCCAAAGGTTTTAGCAACTGCCTAAGTTAGAATGTGATGAACTGTGTAGTGTAACCATCCTTACTTTGTTTTAACCAAGCAAAGTCGGTTTTGTTACAAAGCACTAGTGAAGGCTTCTATACTCAGGCGTTTATAATTTGTTTTGTATGCTAACGGTCTTTTAAATATTCAGTTTCTCGTTAGATAAGATGCATAGTGATAACAATGAGTTATATGTTCATCATCCATTCATCTTAGTTCAGTTAGTTTGGTGTTAACACAAAATAGCTGCTACGTGATAGTACAGAACAGTTAGACAAGAAAACGGTGATTCACTGTGGTTCTTGCTAAAAATTATAAAGAGAGGCTTGGCCATGAAAAATTTACTTACTGGTTTTGTTGCTGTAGTTATTGGATTATTTACTGTTTCATTTGCTGCGATTATGGCTCTTTTTATGGGTATCGCGGCATTAATTGCTAAACCATTCATTAAGCGTAAACTTGCATCTGAAGGTGTAGAGTTTGAACAGCGCACCTTTAGTGAAGGTTTTGCCGGTCGAGATCGCAAAGTAAACACTGATTACCGCGAACAATCATCTCATAATGTTATTGATGGTGAGTTTGAAGACATTACCATGCGTAAATGCTAATCACTGATTAGCTGTTATAAGAGTAACGCCAAGTGTTAGCGCATTTGGCGTTTTTTATTTCTGATGTATTACTCCTTTCTATAAATATCCCTTTTCTCAATCAGTTGGCTTTTAACCAGATCTCATTTTTGTATCATTGATGCATATTTATACAATTTGAGCAGTACAATACTTTCCAAGCCTATAAGTTGGAGAGAAGACATGCCTTATGATTCATTGATCACCATTGTGATATTTATTGCAGTTGCCATTGTAATAGTTGCATCTTGTGTAAAAACCGTTAATCAAGGGTCTGAATGGACGGTAGAGCGTTTTGGACGTTATACCAAAACATTACGCCCTGGTTTAAATCTTATTGTGCCTTTTATTGATAAGATTGGTAATAAAGTCAATATGATGGAGCGTGTATTAGATATTCCTGCACAGGAAGTGATTTCCCGTGATAACGCATCAGTCACTATTGATGCTGTATGTTTTATTCAGGTATTTGATGCAGCGAAAGCAGCGTATGAAGTGTCGGATTTAGAGCACGCAATCCGTAATTTAACACTCACGAATATGCGTACAGTACTTGGTTCGATGGAGCTTGATGAAATGCTTTCTCAACGCGACACCATTAATAGCCGTTTATTATCGATAGTGGATAACGCAACGAATGCTTGGGGGATCAAAATTACTCGTATTGAAATTCGTGATGTTCAACCGCCAGCTGATCTTACCGCAGCCATGAATGCGCAAATGAAAGCGGAGCGTAATAAGCGTGCTGAAATTTTAGAGGCAGAAGGGGTTAGACAAGCAGAAATTTTGCGTGCTGAAGGTCAAAAACAGTCAGAAATTTTAAAGGCTGAAGGTGATAAGCAAGCTGCTATTTTACAAGCCGAAGCCCGTGAACGTGCAGCAGAAGCGGAAGCAAAAGCGACTAAGATGGTATCCGATGCGATTGCCGCCGGTGATATTAAAGCGGTGAATTATTTTGTTGCCCAAGGCTATACAGAAGCATTGAAAGCGATTGGTCAGTCTGAAAATGGTAAAGTGATCATGATGCCATTAGAAACAACAGGCTTGATGGGCTCTGTTGCTGGTATCGCAGAATTATGGGGCAATAAATCAGATAAAGGTAATAATGCATGATCTACCTACTAGAACAAATGAACTTCTGGCATTGGCTAGCAATAGGTTTAGTGTTATTGCTACTTGAGTTACTAGGAACGGCAGGTTATCTGCTATGGCTAGGTATTTCTGCTGTTCTAGTGAGTATTTTGGTATTGATGCTGCCAATCTCATGGCCATTACAATGGGTATCGTTTGCGGTGTTTGCATTGTTCACCACTTGGCTGTGGTGGCGATATCAACATAAGAAAGATAAATCCGATGCTTCAGTTTCTAAATTGAATCAACGTGGTGCGCAAATGATAGGGCAACGTAGCGTTGTAACAGAAGCCATGACAGCAGGTGCTGGTCGGCTACAATTTGGTGATACCACTTGGAGCGTGAAAACTGATGTGGATTTAGACATCGGGCAAAAGGTAGAAGTGGTGGCAGTGGAAGGAATTATCTTAGTCATAAAACCTTACTGATATTGAAAAGCGCAGTATTAACTGCGCTTTTTATTTATTCTTTACTGTGCTTCGGTGCCGATAGCTCATCAGAATAATACATAGATGGATCGCCTTGGCTTGTACTATTCCAGAAGAAACCCGTTAACTCATTAAGCATTAACAGCAAATGTGGCTGCTTATAAACGATATAGTTATAGAATGGTTTCTTGTCGGCATACGTGTTTTCAAAATGGCTAGTATGCTTTAATGCAAGCGACTCTTTCTCATCATAATTAGGGCTAGGTTGATATGCCCAATGGAACATTTCTGGTTGTACCTTCAATGTTTGTAAAAACTGAGTCTCGCGGTTCTCGATATAGGCTTTTGATGCACTGATCGCTAATGCATGAAATAGCCCGGTATCAGGTTCTTTGATAAATGACATCATGGAATAATCAAATACGCCTTTTTTATTAGTAGGCGTCATGAAGTAATGCATGATTTTTGATTGAATACCTGACTTATCAATATATGAAGCGTAAACAACCGAAGTGGGCTCGCGTGAGTATTCTGTTTCTATAACAGGCGTCTCATGATAAACCTTCTGATTGTTTATCACTATTTTTGCAAATTTATCCCATTCATCCGGTGCAACTTTATAGCTAAAATCTGTATTTTTAATACATTGATTATTGTCATCGACGGCACACCAGGCCGCTGAATAGAAGTTGTCAGACTTAAAAAGGTATACCTTTTCGTTTTTGGTGACCAATTTACCGTACTTTTTCGTTTGGCCTTTGAGCATTTCTTTGACTTTGCTGCGCAGATCAGCCAAATCGTCAGCATTAGCAGTCACTAAGGTAATGTCGTTACTGCCAATATGATCTTTTTCAATAATATAATTAGTCGGGCTGTGTGATGGTACATATTGCATCCAGCCAATACCTGCGCCAATAGCCGTTAAGCCAATAGCACCTACGATAGCCGTTTTTTTCCCTATCTTTTTAAATGGCGATAAATTTTCATTTTCTGAATAATCGATAGTTTCGCGCTTGAATTCACGAATTTGATAGCCAACGCGAGGCAATGTCTCAATAACATCACCTTTTTTTTCTTCATTGAGTTTTACACGAAGAGCACGAATAACTTGAAAGAGAGAAGCTTCTGTAACGATGCGATCAGGCCAGCCAACTTTTAGGAGTTCATCTTTAGTAACAGGCTTACCGTAATTATCGATGAGGTAAGATAGAATATATTGCTCAGATAAATTTAACTTGAGCGTAGATTCAGATGTTTTAAGAATGCCTTGGCTTTCTATATAACATACATCCGTTTGGAATCTTATCTGCTCAGTACTTGGCATCCATACACCTCTAGTCATTGATATCTTTCAACTTTGTATAATATCACGAAAATCTATAAAAAGTTATGTAAATAAGTAGAAGTTTCTTTACGATATTGCTTTTATCTTTTTCTAACTTGTTAATTTTAACAGGCTTTTTAGTAACCATAGCTATTGAGTGGTTTGAAAATTATACAGCTTTAGTTGTTTGTGAAATTGACCGTCTGAATAGGTCGAAACTTGATTTTGAAACTGTTTATTGCTGTTACGGATAGGTTGTTTTTTGCTTTCATTTGGTTAACAAATAAAAAAGGAGCAGCTGATGC
>NZ_SSMG01000486.1 GCF_009873615.1 Photobacterium lucens | reverse complement strand
ATCACATATAAAATGATTGCAAGTGTAATAACTTTTGCTCTCTGTGATCTTTGTTGATTAATTCCTCTTAATCATACGTTACACTTAGCAACATATTAGGTGTTGTTAAGAGTGAAATTATGTCTGTACTTGTTGCGATTGCTATAACTACCGGAATTTTATCTGGGATCTGGGGATGGATTGCAGTATCACTCGGCTTATTAAGCTGGGGCGGATTTCTAGGCTGTACGACATATTTTGCTCTTCAGCGTGATGGCATTAAGGGCGTTGGCTTGAGCATCGCAACTAATCTTAGTGGTGTGTTTTGGGCAATGGTGATCATTAAGCTGTCGTCAATGGTCAGTCTTGATATTATCGGTTACGTTGTCACTGCTATTGTTGCATTTATGATGTGTGTACAAGCGAAAAAGTCTTGGTTATCTTTTATTCCCGGTACCTTCATTGGTTCATGTGCAACATTTGCAGCGAATGGTAATTGGCAGCTAGTGGTGCCATCTTTAGTATTGGGCGTGGTGTTTGGCTATTTAATGAAAAGCACGGGTTTATGGCTTCATGCTAAATTAGCCGAAAAAAAAACTGCAGATACTGAGCGACAAGCTATTTCAGATTAATACGGTTTGGATTGAGTAAAGCCGCTGATATTAAGTGTTATATCAGCGGCTTTTATTTTATAGCTAGCTAGGGGTACTTAGCTTATCCGTGGCTGGGAACAAAGATGCCATTTCGTTCCGTGCAAAGTTTCTTCAATGTTGGACGATGCTGATCTTTAGGAGCCAATACACAAACACGTAATCCTTCTGCTAGCAGTGCTTCTACTCGTTCAACAAGCTCGGTGTATAGATAACTTTCTCGGTCGGCATCACGGCGGCATAGATCAACGAAAATATCATTCTTATCTTCAGGATAAAGGACAAATTCAGACTGTTGCATTAAACGTAATGCTTTAATTGTTAACAACTCAGGATCGTTACCTGTTTCAATTAAATATAGATTCGCACCTGTATCTTCATGGTTTTCTAATAACTCAGTGAAAATCTGTTCCAGTTGTTCTGTAGTTGTTGCTGCTTCAACGGCAGGTGAGCGGAAGAAACGCTCCCAAAACTTACGACGCTCATCAACCGTTTTATAGTGTTGCTTAATACGCCCACGTTGCTGACCTGAAAAACTAGCAAGTAAGCTGAGGTTTTGTGGAAGTTGAGTTTCCAGTTGTTCACGAATATAGCGCACCAGAACTGGGGATGCGCCACCACTCGATACCGCAACTTGAATGGGTGAGCGATCAATCATGGATGGTGTAATGAAGTCACAAAAATCAGGATCATCAACGACGTTGGTCCAAATTTGTAATGCATTAGCGTCATGATAAACCTGATGGTTAAGGGCTTTAATATCCGTTGTAGCCCAAACCTGATCAAAATCTGTAATTTGCGATTTGTCGTATTCTGCTTGGATGTAAGTAAATTGCCCATTTTCCAAAAGCGCGGCAAGATGTGGGTGTAATTGTGGTGAAACAAGAGTGATATTAGCATTGGCTTTAAGAAGTAAATCAACCTTACGGCAAGCCACTTCACCACCACCAATAACAAGCACTTTTTTATGGCTTAATTTGAGAAATACTGGGAAAAAATCCATTTCGATGTCCAATATAAAGGCTCGCAAAATGCGTGCGCTTATAGTAACTAAATGTTTATAAACTGATCTTTTAGTATCACGAAAAGATCACTAAGAGCAAGCCTATCTGGACATGTACGAAGGTTAATAGCTTTTGCTTTGATTTTGGCGCCAACTTACAGCAATTAATCCAATTAATATACTGAACCATGTGATAGCACCACCACCATTTTGTTCTGCTGCAACAGTGACAACTGCTTGTGCAGTGTCTCTATTGATAGAGTCTTCTTTCGCAACAGAGAAGGGATCAACTAGTATGTTTGGTTGTAGAGAGTCATCATCGAGGGAGAAATCAGGGTTGTTGTCATATGCTTGAATTTGATTTTCGATCCAAGTGCGATAAGTAGAAACTTGGGTATATTGACCCGTCAGTTGATTGTATTGATTTTCAGGGTTACTGCTTCGTGATGAGCATTTGGCGCCGTTGCTCGTGACACCGATAAGTCTGATCCCTAAATCACTATTAGCAATCGCTTGTGCATTTTGCCAAATAAGTGGGCCACCAGAATCGCCACTACATACATCTTTGATCAGGCCGTTAATATTAGAATCTGCACAAACCATGTATTGATCGTCAATATTAAGCCCGACACACTGATCATCGGGCACACCCGCTAAAGTAATTAATTGTAATGTAGTTGGGTATCCTTCTTCTAATGTGTCTCCCCAGCCAGAAGCAATTGCTGTGACGGGGGAATCGGCATTTGTTGTCCATGAATTATCGAAGTTAAGATCAGCCATTATCTGCTCATCGTGGGTTACGATTTTAATCGGCTGTGCCACATCAAATAGAGAGCGTTCGACACGAATTATCGCAATATCATTCAGGAAATTTTTTTCATTATAGTCAGGATGACTGATCCGCTTAACGACATTAAAAAAGAAGCGCTCGTCTAAGATATTGAAGTTACCGTCTTCAATTAAGCTGGTACCTGCAATTACAACATCATCAATATCGGAAGTATTACAGTGCGCGGCAGTCAATAACCAATATTCACTGATCACTACAGCACCACAGCTGACGCTGTCATAATTTTTTTGTTTCAATGCAGCCTGCCACGGCATTAGTAGAGGGGCATACTGTGTTACTCCAGTGCCATTTATGGCTTTGGCTACAGGTTGAGAATGAGTATATGCGAAGGAATAAGAACCAATAAAAAGGAAAAACGTGCAGAAGATGAATTTTACCCCAAATTGTACTGTCATATGCAGCTCCGCCTTGAACTGATGTTTCTTTAAGCGTAGCTATAATCGTCAATAAAATGACGTTATATAAGATATTGATCGCATAAAAGTGAATTTGTATTAATTTTGATACATATAATGCAAGATTGATTACAGTTTCGATGTGTTGAAGCCTTTAAAATATCGATAATTTTATTATTTAATGGATGAGATATGTTTAAGTCTTGTATTGGTTTCGGGGTTGCTGGCAATTTTGCGGGCCATCTTGAGCAAGCTGGGGAAGCGGCTGATTTCTTAAAGGTTGAAGTAAAAGAAGCGGTTCAACCCAAAGCGATTTTTCCTTTTTATCTGCCTTCTAATGTCGATTCATTTCTAACTGTATATCCATTATCGTCAACTAACATTACGCCACCCAATGATGCTGATAACCTGCAAATTGAACCAGAAGTGGCGTTGATTTGTGATATCGAATATACACAATCTATTGATGGCGATATTAACGTTGCAGCTTTAATTCCACGTCAATTTGCCGCTTATAACGATTGTTCTATTCGTAAGCCTAATGCGAACAAAATTAGTGAGAAAAAGAACTGGGGTACGAACAGTAAGGGAATTTCACAAACTCTGATTGATATTGATACGTTTGAGCTAGATGGCATTTTAGATCGTTACCGTATCGCCAGTTTCCATCAACATAACGGTCAGTTGCACACCTATGGTGAAGATAGCCCTGTTATTGGTTATAGCTACTTCCACCAGAAGTTGCTTGATTGGGTTGTTGAGCGTATGAATTGTCAGCAAGATGTTGGTCCAACAGAAAATATTAAAGCATTATTGAATGTTGCTGATCATCCGAAACAAGCCATTATCAGTATTGGTGCCACACGCTACACTCCTTATGGTGAAACGCATTTCTTGCAATCTGGTGATAGCAGTATCGTTGTAGTCTATGACGGTACACTATATAACCATGATGACATTGTTAGCATGGCTGAAAACAATGATTGGCAAAGTGATGGTTTGTCTGTGTTAGTACAAACTGTTGATTAAGTAGTAAAATAAACGAGTTAGTTATTTAAAGATAATAAGGATCAGCAATGTCGTTACCTAATCAGCATGAAGATTTAGTCTCGGTACAATGGTTACACCAAGCATTAGAAAATCAAGCACATGCGAGTGACGCACAGCAAGATCTTATTGTATTAGATGCTAGCTCGTTTATGCCAGGCGTTGATCGTAACGCAGAGCAAGAGCTTATTGATAAGCGTATTCAAGGTGCTCGCTTTTTTGATATTAATGAAAGGCTAGCTGCACCTAATACTGATTTACCTCATATGCTGCCATCGGCTGAGCAATTTGCTAGTGAAGTTAGCAAGCTAGGGATCAGTAATAATACCCATGTCGTGGTTTACGATAGTTTAGGCATGTTTTCATCAGCACGTGGCTGGTGGATGTTTAAAGCGATGGGGCACAATAAAGTTTCTGTACTGGATGGTGGTCTACCAGCTTGGATTGCAGCTGGTTATAACACTGAGTCAGGCGAATTACCTACTATTATGCCAACAGCCTTTAATGCAGAGCTACAGCCTGAGTGGGTAATTGATGCTGATGGTTTAAATCAGTTATTGGCAGATGATAGTGTTGCTGTCATTGATGCTCGCCCAAGAGCCCGTTTTCTTGGTTCAGTAAAAGAACCACGAGCAGGGATCCGCAGTGGTCATATGCCTAATGCGAAGAACTTGCCTTTTGCAGAATTGCTTAATGATGGACATTTTATTGAATTAGCCGATATTCAAACCAAGTTTGATGGTATTTCTCGTCCCGATCAGCGTTTGATTTTTAGCTGTGGTTCCGGCATTACCGCTTGTATTTTAGCGTTGGCTGCACATCGTGTCGGTCGTAACGTACTAACCGTTTATGATGGTTCATGGACGGAATGGGGTGCTAACGAGTGTTACCCTGTTGTGAAGTAGTTTGGGTATCTATCAATAACAATAAAAAGGCGAACAGCTGACTGAGTGTCATCGCTGTCCGCCTTTTATTTTATTAGTTAGCGACTCACTGCGCTTTTATGCTTTCTCATCAATAGAGACATAACCCTTATCACGAATAATGGTTTGCGCTTGATTTGATAAAACGAATTTAATGAATTGCTGCGCGCCTTTATCTAATTTGTTCTCTTTGAACATCAGTAGAAATGGGCGAGCAATTTTGTATTCACCTGACTCGATTTTTTCAATGGTTGGGAAAACACTATCGTAAGAAATTGCTTTAACAGAATCATCGACAGATCCTAGAGAGACATAGCCAATCGCATGTTTATTACGAGAAACTAAGCTTTTTACCATGCCATTAGTGCTTACCACTAAAACACGTGGGCTGATGTCTGAAACGGTAAATTCAGAAACTTTCTTGGTTAACCCCATAAAGTGTTCAAACGAAAAGCGTGATCCTGAGGCGTTTTCACGGCTAACAACAGCCATGTCTAAGTCATTACCGTTAATTGATTTCCAGTTAGTGATTTTTCCTTGATAAATATCAATTACTTGTTGGCGAGTTAAGTTAGATACAGGGTTATCTTTATTCACTACTAGCGCGATACCATCGTGAGCAATGGTGACGGTTTTGTAGTTACCGTCAAGCTCTGATGGTTCAATAATACGAGAGCTCATGCCAATTTCAGCTGCACCTTGTTTTACAGCAGTGATTCCAGCGGTCGAACCTGTTCCTTGGATCGCAATTGTTGTGTTTTGGTGGGTTAATGAATAGGTATCAGCTAGCACATCCATTATGTGGCTAACTGAAGTCGATCCTGCAACAGTAACTGTTTCTTTAGCTTGTACAGTTGCTGAAGTGACACATAGCCCTAATGTCAGCAGACTAATTATTGTTTTAAGCATTTTTTACTCCATGAGCTTAATTATTTCGCGCTGTATCTTATTTCAATATTGTGACAATCTTGTGAATAAGACACCGCTATAGAAAGAGGTATAAAGTCAAATTTAAGCTAGGAATAGTCACTAAAAAACGTTAAGCACATGAATCTATATGGCTAATAAGTGAGTGATTACAAGATAAAATTTTGAATCAACTTGTTACAATGATAAAGTCGTTTTATAGATATAACATTAAAAGTAGAGCGTATGCTCTCAGTGATATAGACGCAGTTAAAGCGTAAGTAGGGTTTACAAACAAGGTTGGTTTTATGCTCACAATGGCAACAACAGCAACAACTCCGAATAAAGCAATTTTATCTGAACGTATTCAAAAACTGATCAAAGGGCTTTCAAATGGCGTTTACGAACGCGAAGAAGTGATAAAGCTGTGTTTGCTAGCTGCATTAGCAGGGGAAAGTGTTTTTCTACTAGGTCCTCCTGGTATTGCTAAAAGTTTAATTGCGAAACGTCTTATCCAAGCTTTTGATGACAGTAAATTCTTTGATTACTTGATGACGCGTTTCTCAACGCCTGAAGAAGTATTCGGTCCTCTATCTATTCAGGAATTAAAAGATAACGGTAAATATGTACGATTAACGGATGGCTATTTACCAACAGCGCAAGTAGTTTTCCTTGATGAAATTTGGAAAGCCGGTCCTGCTATTCTTAATACCTTATTAACTGTGGTGAATGAACGCACATTCAAAAATGGTCAAGATGTGCTGCCTGTGCCGATGCGCTTGTTGATCACAGCATCGAATGAATTACCAGATGAAGATAGCGGTTTAGATGCGCTGTACGATCGTATGTTGGTTCGTGTGTTTGTAAACCGTATTCAAGAGAAGAAAAACTTCAAAGCCATGCTAATGGGTGAAGGACCGACATTACAAGAAATCGATCCAAGCCTTACGATTAAAGATGAAGAATACATCAACTGGCAGCAGCACATTGACGATGTCCAGTTAAGTGAAGCGATTTTTGAGCAGATCTATCAATTGAAATCCATGGTTGAAAATAAAGTGGATCAAGCTGATGTGATTGATAGCGACAATGAGCTTTATATTTCCGATCGTCGCTGGAAGAAATCAGTACGCTTATTAAAAGCCAGCGCTTTCTTTAATGGTAGAGATGAAATCAACCCACTTGATTTATTACTGCTACAAGATTGTTTATGGCATAGCCCAGAATCGCGTAACGTGATCTGTAATATCGTTAATAAGTTTGCGGCTGAGTATGCGTTTAATCAAAAAGAATCTGCGTTAGATGCCAATGAAGCAGAAACCATCATCAATACTATTAACGATGATGTAGCAGATAAACTTGCGATTACCTTCACGAAAGAAAGCACCATGCGTAAAGAGTGGTTTAAGTATAGCTTTGCCACAGCAGCGCGTTTCAATGTGAATAACAACCCACGCATGATCAAATTAGTGATGCTGCAACAGAACCCATCAGTATCGGAGCAAGAGCCGGGCGATAGCCGTTGGGTTTATGTGGATGGTGATGAATTTGATAAGAAGATCCGCACCGGTAAATGTGATATCTACGGTTTTGTTAATAAGAATACCCATCTGTGTCGTTTACAGTTTGAAATTGATGCGCAGAATCGCTTAACCATCAAAGATATTGCCAATCGTGCTGTACTGGTAGGGATAGCGGGTAATAAAGGCATTACTGAGAGCATGCAACAAACATGGCAGCAAGCTGTAGATAGCGCAATGGCGAAGATTGTGGATGCTGAGCATAACATCATGAAGTGTCGCTCCCAGTTCCACGGTGCACTACCACATAACTTTATTAATGATTCATTTCCTGCGCTAATTGAACAAAGTATCAGTGATGCAGCAGATAAAGTAACTGAGCTTAAAGGCTTAGTTGAGAAAAGTGCTTTCCGCATAAACCATCTTTCTGAATATTTTGCTAAATAGTGTTTGATAATCAGTGTGTTTAGTAACAATAGAACAAGCCAAGCTGATATTAAGCATGGAAAGAGGAGAATAGCGTATGCCAGTCTCTGAAGGATTAAACTTTGCAATGATGCTCGCTGAGTCGGGCATCATTGATAGTGCTGTACACGAGGTCATGGTAAGACCGCAACTATTAATGGCAGCAGAGCAAAGTCCTGGCATTAAAACCGCCATGAAAAACCAAGTTATGAAATGGCGTGGACAGATGATCCGGCAAACCGCAAAAGGGACAGTGGAAGAGCGGTTTCATGACGAGATTGAACTGTATCAGCAAGCCTGTAAGTGGGATCAAGACTATTTCATCGAACATGCTGACGAGTTAGTAAAAAAACTTGAAGGGCAATCTTCGTTTTACTTCAAAGCAAAAAGCCTTGTCGCAAAAGAGCATCAAAAACATAACCCGATGTTCCAACGATTCTTCTGTAATAAATGGTATGAGTATATTGCTCATGCTTTAACTGAAGCGCAAGAATCAGAGATTGAAGAGCATAAAGAAGCTTTGCTGAGAGATATGTATCAGCGTATTGAAACATTAAAGCAAATGGAAGAAGTTACCGAAGCTGGTGATGAAACCAAAGCAGGGCGTTTATGGGATATGGCAAAAGCCAAACTGACCCAAACCGATGTTGATGTAATGAAGAAAATAGCCAAGTTCTTGAAAAAGAATAATGGCTTGCAAGACATTGCAGAGAAGTTAGGGCGAATGGCGAGTGAGGTAGATGATCCTAATAAAGAGCGGGTTAAAGCTGACGAATTTAAGCTGGTGGAAGAGGTAAGTGACAATGTCACTGATGATATCGTCGGTATTCATGAAAGTGATGATCTTGCCAAACTGCTACCCAACGAAGCGATGTTCTTGGCATACCCTGAGCTTGAAGTGGTGTTTTATAAACACTTAGCTGATAAACGCTTAATGAATTATCGGATGCAGGGGACTCAGCGAAAACTGCGTAAGGTTAAAGCTTTTAAACGACAAACCAAGCGTGTTGATCAAGATAAAGGACCATTTATCGTTTGTATTGATGCATCAGGCTCAATGTCGGGTTTTCCTGAGAATTGTGCTAAAGCTTTAGCTTACGGTTTAATGCAGATTGCGTTAGCGGATGAGCGCGATTGCTACGTGATCATGTTCTCTACTCAGCAAATCACTTACGAGCTGACCAAGCAAGATGGCTTGAGTGAAGTGGTTAACTTCTTATCTTACTCATTCCACGGTGGTACGGACTTGGGACCTGTGCTTGATCAATCCATTGATTTAATGAGTGACGGTAAATATAAAAACGCGGATTTGGTGGTGTTATCTGACTTTATTGCACCAAGCCAACCTGATGAAATGCTGACGCGAGTAGAGAAGTTAAAAGCGCAAAAGAACCGTTTTCATGCGGTGAATTTGTCGAAGTATGGTAATCCAGAATTGCTTGAAATGTTCGATCATTGTTGGTCGTATCATCCGTCAAAACTGAGCCAATTAGGTAAGTTATTTAAGGCTCGCTAGAAGTTAAAACGCTATATTTCAAAAGTGATGATTATTTGGAATATAGCGTGGCTCTCTTTACTCTCTTTTATCTATTTGATTTTAAAATACTCTAATAAAGCATTTCGCCATTCATTGGTTTGTCTAAACTGTAATAACTCTCGATTTATCGACTCTTCATACGGGCTTTTTTCAGTTAAAGCGATACCGTAGTTTTGTTTTTCAAACTGGTATGGCAACACGTTAAGCTTTTCGTATTTTCCTTTCTCTTTTGCTATTTTTATGCGGTATTTCACTATCGCATCATCACCAACAGCCGCTTCAATTTCGCCTTTGTCTAATGCATCAAGCATATCTGGAACCGTATCGTATTGACGATGAGCAATGCTATGACGGGTGAGAAACTGAGATGAAGTAGAGGCTGTTTTTGCTCCTGTAGTGACATTGACTAAATCATGAGGGCTTTTAATGTCATTACTGATCAAACCAACGGTAAAAGTACTAGCTAATACAGCGGTAATACTGGCAATAAAAAGTGTGGTAAATACCGCAAGGCAAACGGTTAAAACTCGTCCTGTTAAGGTTTTAAATTCATAGTAATTAAATGGCCCTTTGGTGATAAATAGTAGGCCAAGAATAAAGCCTTCAATGAGTTGTGCAGGGCGAGAGCGCATAGAGTAAAGCTTATCGTTTACTCGATGCTCTAACAAATAGTACAACCCTCCGACTAAAGTGGCTGCGGTGAAGAAAATACCAATGATCGTCAGCAAATGTCGGTTGGTAATAATACTTTTGAACGTATCGAAATAACCTGCAGATTTCACCACGATAGCCAAGTGAGTTTCATAAAAAGAATGGGAAAAATCGATGATTTCCTCACGCTCAGGGGTTATCGATAAGCAAGATAGCCCAATATCTACCTCTTTATTAGCAACGGCTTGTAATAACTCTTTCAGTGGGTAATTTTGAAAACGATAGGGCAACTGTAATTTCTCAGCTATTTGCTGCCATAGCAGAACACTTAACCCTGTGTATTCCCCGAATTGATCTTGCATAACAAAAGGCGGACATAAATAAGTGCCAATGAGCAGTTCCTTTTTATTGGCTTCATTCGTTACTGTGGCTTGCATTATTTGGGGGGAGTTTGCAGTTGTCTGCTCTTGTGCCGCTAATGATGAAGAGATCCCATAGCATAAGTATGTTAACGCCAAAAGTAGCCTGATAAGGCATGAGATAGAACGGGCTGAAACGGGGAATAGCGTTAACGTCTTATTGGACATAGATCTATCCTTATTGTTTTTATTATTAAGTATATACCCAGTACCTTGAGGTGACTTGGGTATAAGCCTTTTCTTCTATTTTGACGTTTGCATCTAACGCATCGTATCTAAGGCTGCTCTTCATATTTAAGAAAACCAAATCTCCTTACAGCTCGTATAGTTAAAGTATTAACTGCTGTTTGTATCAGTATTAATAGTTTCAGCTTTTATTCATGACAGTGGTGGGTGAAGCGATGAAAACGATTATTCGATTCTTATTTCTGTGCGTCATGCTATTGGGTTTTAGTGCGGTTGCTCAAACACAGCAAGAGGTGTGGGTGATTGGCATTGAAGGCGGGATTGGTCCTGCCACCAGCGATTATGTCACTAGAGAAATTACCGAAGCACAAAACAACAATGCTGCAATGATCATCCTACAAGTTGATACGCCCGGTGGGCTTGATACGTCGATGAGACAAATCATTCAGGCGATAACTGTCTCGCCAGTACCTATCACAACATGGGTCGGTCCTGCAGGTTCAAGAGCCGCCAGTGCAGGAACTTATATTCTGTTGGCAAGCCATATAGCGACCATGGCTGATGGGACAAACTTAGGTGCTGCGACACCTGTTTCTATTGGTGGTGGTAAAGCTGGTAGTAATCCGTTGTCAGGAAATGATGAGGATAAACCAACCAATGCTTCTGATAAGCCTCAAAACAAACAGCCAGATAGCGAAGAGAAGCAAAACAGTGCTGAAAACGATAAAGAGCCAACGCCTGCAACAAGCAATCCTTCTGCAATGGAAAGTAAAGTCATCAATGATGCTGCGGCTTATATTGAAAGCTTAGCGAAATTACACAATCGTAATCCTGAATGGGCAATTAAAGCAGTACGAGAGGCTGCCAGCATTGATGCACAAACCGCACTTAAAGAAAACGTGATTGATTTCATTGCCCAAAACCGAGAGCAAGTCATAGAGAAAGCTAATGGCAGAATGGTCAAACTCAATGGTGTGGAAACACCGATTGAATTAACAAATGTCAGTTTTGTTGAGCGTGAACAAGACTGGCGATTCAAATTACTCTCAGTGCTAACTAACCCTAATGTTGCTTACATCTTAATGCTAATTGGTATGTACGGCTTACTACTTGAGTTTTATAGCCCAGGTGTTGGTTTACCCGGTGTATTAGGTGGGATTTGCTTTGTGTTAGCGATGTATTCATTGCAAATGTTACCGATTAGCTATGCTGGATTAGCACTGATTATTCTTGGTGTCATGTTGATGGTAGCGGAAGCCTTTAGTCCAAGTTTCGGTATTTTAGGGCTCGGGGGCATCGCCTCATTTGCATTGGGATCGGTGATGTTAATGGATACTGATTTACCCGGTTATCAAATCGCTGCACCGTTAATCATTGGTTTCACCGTTGTCTCTGCACTGTTTTTCTTCGTCATTATTGCCATGTTGGTGAAATCTCGTAAACGACCTGTCACAACAGGGATAAATACCTTAATTGGTCAGCAAGCCACAGTGATGTATGTCGATAATGAAGCAGGTAAATACCATGTTTTTGTGGCGGGTGAAATGTGGCAAGCCACCAGCACTGGTGTTTTTCACAAGGGCGATAAGGTGATTGTAACGGGAGTCAGAGGCTTATGGCTTGAAATCGATCCTTAATCTATAGAGCTACTTAATACGCTTAAAAGGAGATAAGTATGATCACTTATTCACTTGCGGTCATCGTTGTGTTCGTGGTGGCGCTGATCTTTAGCATGTTTAAGATTTTGCGAGAATATGAAAGAGCCGTGGTGTTTCTACTAGGGCGTTTCTATGAAGTCAAAGGGCCGGGACTGGTTATTATTGTGCCGATCATTCAACAAATGGTGCGTGTTGATTTACGTACCATTGTGCTTGATGTCCCGACTCAAGATTTAATTACTAAAGATAATGTATCAGTGCATGTTAATGCTGTGGTGTACTTTAAAGTCGTTGATCCCAAGATGGCGATTATCAATGTCGAGAATTACTTCGAAGCCACTAGCCAGCTATCTCAAACCACCTTGCGCTCAGTGCTAGGGCAACATGAACTTGATGAATTACTGTCAGCTCGTGAAGAGCTTAACCGTGATCTACAAGGGATCTTAGATCAGCATACCGATAATTGGGGGATCAAAATCGCCAATGTGGAAATCAAACATGTTGATCTCGATGACAGCATGGTAAGAGCATTAGCAAGACAAGCTGAAGCTGAACGTTCTCGTCGAGCCAAGGTCATTCATGCTACAGGTGAGCTTGAAGCATCAGCTAAATTGCAAGAAGCAGCCAAAGAGCTAAACAAATCACCGAATGCGATTCAGCTACGTTATTTCCAAACCCTGACGGAAGTGGCAAACGAGCGAACATCCACTATTGTATTTCCATTGCCGATCAATTTGATTGATAAATTAAGCGGGGAAGATGTACTGGAAATGGCGAAATTGAAGGTGAAGCAAGAAGTGAATAAGCAGAATGATGCGAAAAGTGAGTAATTAAAGCCATGAACCGTGGGTAATTTAGTCAGTTAACACCTTTAATACTAAGTATATGACGCATAACCATGTACAATGCTGCGCTTTGATAAGATCCATTCTGCGAGTAGCAAAAAGATGAGCCAAAAGAAAAACGCACAGCCTAAAAAAGGTTTACACCCACGTAACCCACATCGTGAGCGTTATGACTTTGCCAAGTTAATTCAATCGACACCAGAATTAGCTCAGCATGTTAGTGAAAATTCTTATGGTGATCTTTCTGTTAATTTCTCAGATCCTGCGGCGGTAAAAGCCTTAAATAAAGCTTTATTGAGTCATTTCTACAAGGTGAATTACTGGGATATTCCAGCAGGTTTCTTATGTCCACCAATTCCTGGTCGTGCAGACTACTTACACTATATTGCAGACTTATTGGCTGAATCTAATGGTAATACCATTCCGCAAGGTAAAGCTGTACGTGGTTTAGATGTGGGTGTGGGTGCGAACTGTGTGTATCCGATTATTGGTCATCGTGTGTATGGTTGGCAGTTTGTTGGTGCAGATATTGATCCTATCTCCATTAAATCAGCTAAATTTATCGCAGATGCAAACCCCAGCCTCAAAGGCAATATCAAACTGCGTTTACAGAAAAATGCCGATAACATCTTCACGGGCATGATCAATGCAGATGAAGTGTTTGATTTCACGCTTTGTAATCCACCATTCCATGCCTCGTTAGAAGAAGCGACAGCAGGATCAGAGCGTAAAGTGCGTAACTTAGCAGCCAATGCCAACAAGAAACAAAAGCCACGCCAAACTAACTTTAATGCACAAGCTAAACCTGTATTAAACTTTGGTGGTCAAAAAGCCGAGCTTTGGTGTCCGGGGGGGGAAGCCGCATTTATTCAAAAAATGATCAAACAAAGTGCTGAACATGCTGGTCAATGTTTCTGGTTTACAACGTTAGTGTCTAAAAAAGAAAACCTACCTGCGATTTACCAACAGCTACAACAAGCGCAAGCAGCGGATGTAAAAACCATTGAAATGTCACAAGGTCAGAAGATTTCTCGTATTGTGGCGTGGACGTTTTTAACCGAAGAACAGCAACAAGAGTGGCGTCAAGAACGTTGGTCTAACTAACTGATAGTTATCAACTATATTTAAAATCAAGCGGCGATTATCGTCGCTTTTTTTATGCTTGTCGTTTGCCGTAATGCCAAGTATCTACTTTTATTTAGCGTATTGAAAAACAAAGTTGTACATAATTTTAATCTTGTACAACTTTAAAATATTGTCTACAGTAATTGTACAAGATTAAAAAATTGTACAAGTCTGGAGGCGGTATGGGCATCCCTGTTGGTATTAGCGCATGTGTATTAGGTGAAAAGGTTCGCTTTGATGGTGGGCATAAACGTAATCGTTTTGTGGCTGAAGATCTCAGCGAGTATTTTGATTTTAGAGCTGTTTGTCCTGAAATGGCGATAGGGATGCCTGTTCCTCGTTCAGTGATCAGATTACAAGATAACGGCATTGAAGTACGTCTTGTTGATAGCAAAGATGACAGTATCGATCATACCGAGAAAATGAAGACATTTGCTGATGCGATTATTCCTAGTTTTGAGTGGTTACGTGGCTATGTGGTATGTGCTAAATCACCTTCTTGCGGCATGGAGCGGGTGAAACTGTATATGAAAAACGGTAATACCATTCCCGGGGGATCGATAGGGATTTACACGCAACAGCTGATGGAATCTATGCCGTGGCTACCAGTAGAAGAAGATGGACGTTTATGCGATCCAGTATTGCGTGAAAACTTCATTTTCCGTGTCTATGCCCTTGATGATTTATATCGCTCAGTAGAAGGTGGTATTACTCGTGACAAAATCATCAAATTCCATTCACGCTATAAACTCTGTCTTATGGCACATCACCAAGCCTCTTACCGAGAGTTAGGGCGTTTAGTTTCTAAAATCCATGAATGGGAGGATCTGATAGAGTTCTTCTTAACTTATCGTCAGCAATTTATGGATGCACTGAAGAAACGTGCCAGCCGTAAAAATAACACCAATGTACTGATGCACATTCAAGGTTACTTTAAGCGTGATTTAGATAAGCAACAAAAGGCTGAATTGCGTGATGTGATCATGCGTTATCGTGAAGGTTTGTTACCACTGGTTGCGCCACTAACCTTAATTAATCATCACCTTACTGTAAACCCCGATGAGTATTTATCACAGCAAGCGTATTTAGCACCATACCCTGAAAAGCTACTGTTGCGTTATTCATTATAAGGCAGTGTTAAGGGCAAATTGTGAGGGTAAATTTAGCAAGGTGATAGAGGTCAGCATGAATAGGCTTAGTCCGAAAAAACTGCTCAATAGCAAATGGACAGCAGCACAGCCAAAGAATAAAGAGAAACATTTTATTATCACGGATGTTGAAACTAATGAAAGTGGTGAAGTGTTGTTTTGTACCATGGAAGCCGTGATGTCGAAACGAGAATTTAGCGTCAATTGGCAAGAATTAAAGAATACCTTGGTGTGGTATCAAGGCTGGAAATAATGATGTTAAACAAGGATAAAGAGTGAACGTTGAAGTGAAGTTGTATTCAATAAGTGAAGTATCGGAGTTAACAGGGGTGAACGCTGTAACCCTACGTGCATGGCAGCGTCGTTATGGCTTATTAGTGCCACAACGAACGCCAAAAGGGCATCGATTATATACCGACAATGATATCGCCAAGATCCATGACATTCTTGCATGGTTAGATAAAGGGGTGTCTATCGGTAAAGTAAAGCCGTTACTCGATGGTGCGGTTGAGCATCAACAATCTGATGTAGAGAAAATCGAGCTGGTGGACGACACCTTGAGCTTTATTGAGCAAGGTAAATTATCACAAGTAGAAAAGAGACTGCGTGAAGCCGTAAAACTCTATCCTTTTAAAATGCTAGAAGAGCAGTTTCTTCAGCCGATTGAACGTTATATCTCACGTACTGAAAATCCCCTTAGAGCGTTACACATGAGTATCTGGAGCACTGTAGTGGTGCAGTGTTTTGTGTCTATTTTTACTAAAGTGAATGTCGAGAAAAACACACCTTGTTTAGTCATGAGTTATAGCTCGATGAATAACCATCATGTCTGGCAGCAAGCATTGAAATTAGCTTATGACGGTTACTACGTGATGGTGCTTTGTGATATTTCGGGCAAATTAACAGGGCTATCTTCACTGCTCCAAGATAAGCAGATCAACGCCATGTATATCGTGGGTGAAAATAAACTCGATAACAAACAGTTAGCTGAAATAGAAAACGTGATGAGCGAATGTGATATTGCTTGTGAGTTTATTGGCAGTATCAGAAACATCCATCAGGGAGAAATCGTAGTGTAGCTATTAGGTGATATTCGACATCTTTTTCACGTTTTTTTAGTGACAATGTAACGCATCGGTGATTGAGCATAAGGTAAAGGGAGAAATAATGACCAATACTAAAGTAAATGAAGATCACGTCATTATCTGGTTTCGTGATGATTTACGCACTCTAGATAACACGGCACTGAATCATGCTATTGAAACGGGGCTTCCTGTTATTGCGCTTTTTGTTGCAACTCCGATGCAATGGCACCAACATTATGTGGCAGCGATTCAAGTTGACTTTATTCACCGACGTTTACGGATATTAAAACAACAACTTGTAGCACTGAATATCCCATTACACGTGATCCAATGTAATGACTTTAGAGAGTCTGTCGATGCTGTTGCAGAGTATTGCCACCAGCATCGTGTAGTACATGTGTTTGCGAATAAACAATACCCATGCAATGAACAATTGCGTGATGAACAACTTGGACTATTACTGGCTAAATCAGGCATTAAGCAAAGTTTGTTTGATGATAATTATGTACTTCAACCTGAGACAATCTTAAATCGGGAAGGTGAGCTGTTCAAAGTTTTCACTCCGTATCGCAGCGCTTGGCTAAAACGTTTTATTGCTGAGCCTAGTTACCCTGTCACTACAACCAAAACCGTCGCACTTAGCGATACCACATCTGCCATGCTTGCAGATAGTACAGATATTCAATCGTTAGGTTACCCGGTGATTGAAAGTGTACGTTGGCCGGTTGATGAAGAAGCAATACTACAGCGATTAGATACTTTTTGTGCCACTAAAGCACTGGATTATCATCAACAACGGGATTTCCCAGCCATTGATGGCACCAGTTGTTTATCACCATTTCTCGCCATTGGCGCATTATCAGCAAGGCAATGTGTATACCATTTACTGCAACATTTCCCCAATGCATTAGAAATCAATAAAGATAGCGGTGCATTTACATGGCTAAGCGAAATTATCTGGCGTGAGTTCTATGGACATTTAATGCATCGTTATCCAGAGCTTAGTAAAAATTATCCATTTCAAGCCTATACCCAGCATGTGCGCTGGCAAGATAACCCAACTTTATTAAAAGCATGGCAAGACGGTAAAACCGGTTTTCCGATTGTCGATGCTGCAATGCGACAACTAAGAGCAACCGGTTGGATGCATAATCGACTTCGCATGATCACCGCCAGCTTCTTAACTAAAGATTTACTTTGTGACTGGCGAGCAGGTGAGCAGTGGTTTATGCAACATCTCATTGATGGTGATTTTGCCTCTAATAATGGCGGTTGGCAGTGGGCGGCATCAACAGGAACAGACTCGCAACCGTACTTTCGTGTTTTTAATCCAACCCTTCAGGGACAAAGATTTGATCCAAAAGGTGATTTCATTCGTACATGGGTGGAGGAGCTGGCAAATGTTCCCGATAAGTACATTCACACCCCTCATCAATGGGAAAGCGGTGAATGCCTTGATTATCCATTACCTGTCGTTGATCACAAGCAAGCTCGGTTATTAGCGATTGATGCTTTCAAACAAGCGAAAGCTGTGATGGATAATCATCAATAAAGAGGTGGAGGAATGAAAAATGGACGCAGTGAACAATCCTGCATTAATCAAGTTTTTTGATGTGTATGCACAGCTAGGGAAAGAGAATTTAGAAAAGCTTGCGGACGTTTATCATCATTCGGTCATCTTTGAAGATCCTGCTCATAAGATTGAAGGTTTTACCGCATTAGAGGCGTATTTCTTCAATCTCTATCAAAACATTAATAGTTGTCACTTTGTGATCAATAGCTATGTTGAAGACGATCATGAAGCCTTTGTGCAATGGACCATGCATTTTTCTCATCCTCGATTACAAAACGGTAAAGAACGCCGCTTAGAAGGCTGTACTCAACTTAAGTTCGAGCAAGAGAAAGTCATTTACCATCGAGATTACTTTGACATGGGAGAAATGATTTATGAGGGGTTGCCGATGTTTGGGCGGATCATTCGCCATATTAAAGCGAGGTTAGGTCAAGCATGAAACAGGTATTGATCACCGGCGCCAGCTCAGGGATTGGCAAACAGCTTGCATGTGATTATGCAGATAACAATTGGAGTGTGATCGCTTGTGGGCAAAACCAAGTAAGGCTGAATGAATTAGAAAATTATCATTCATCAATTCAGAGTTTACGATTTGATGTAACAGATATTGAAAACACCAAAACAGCCTTGTCACAGTTAACGGAATTACCTGATTTGATCATTTTAAATGCAGGGACTTGTGAATATATCGACCAAGGTATGATTGATTCAGCACTATTTAAACGAGTGTTTAATGTTAATGTTTTCGGGATTTTGCACTGTATTGAAGCGTTGCAAGACAGATTCACAGAACAAACACATTTAGTGGTCATCAGTTCATCAGCGAGTTTTATTCCGTTACCGCGAGCAGAAGCTTATGGCGCTTCTAAAGCAGCGATAAGCTATATCTCACAAACCTTGGCTCTCGATCTACAACATAAAAACGTCAAGGTCACCTTAGTGAATCCGGGGTTTGTAAAAACGCCACTGACAGATAAAAATGACTTTGCGATGCCGATGTTAGTGACGCCTGAATTTGCTTCTCAAAAAATAAGGCATGGGATTGAGACTGGGAAAAAGGAAATTCATTTTCCTATTGTTTTTACATTATTTTTAAAAACTATTGCGCTTTTGCCATTCACCCTTCGGATGGCTGTAATTAAACAAATAACGGGGAAATAATAATGAAAATCGCCATTATTGGTTCCGGTATTTCTGGCTTAACCTCGGCTTGGTATTTGCACAAAGAGCATGATGTTACAGTGTTTGAAGCAAATGATTATGTAGGTGGCCATACCGCAACAGTTGATGTCACGGTTAAAAGTGGTGAATATGCTATTGATACAGGTTTCATTGTCTTTAATGATCGCACTTATCCCAACTTTGAAAACCTGTTAGAGCAGTTAGAGATTGCCGGCAAGCCAAGTGAAATGAGCTTTAGTGTTCATAACAAGAAAACTGGACTTGAATATAATGGTCATTCGCTGTCGTCGTTGTTTGCCCAAAAGCGTAATCTAATCAATCCTGCTTTTTATCGCTTCTTATATGAAATCACCCAGTTTAATAAACTGGCTAAACAGACCGTCGGTGATAGCTCATTAATGGAACAAACCCTAGGTCAGTTTTTAGAGCAGCATAATTTTAGCGACTATTTTGCTGAAAACTACATTTTGCCAATGGGGGCGGCTATTTGGTCTTCTACCTTGTCAGATATGCGTGGTTTTCCGCTTGGTTTCTTCCTGCGATTTTTCTTAAATCATGGCCTGTTAGATATCACTAATCGCCCGCAATGGTATGTGATCCCTGGAGGATCCCGTGAATATGTGCGAAAAATGCAGCAACACATTGGCGATTGTATCCGTTTAAATAGCCCAGTTAGCTCAGTAAAACGTACAACTGGCAAAGTGATCGTTACTTCAAATCACCAACCAGAAGAATTTGATCAAGTGATCTTTGCTTGTCACAGTGATCAAGCCTTAACCATGCTGGCAGATGCCACTTCCGAAGAGGTCTATGTACTGTCTGATATTTATTATCAAGAAAATGAAGTGGTTCTGCATACCGATACGTCTTTACTACCTAAACGTCGTATGGCATGGGCATCATGGAATTACTCTTTACCTAAAGATCGTGACGAGCGAGAGCGAAACTTAGCCTCACTGACTTACAACATGAATATCTTACAAGGCATATTTGCCCCTGAGACATTCTGCGTCACCCTTAATCAAACTCATGCTATTGATGAAGACAAAATCTTACGTAAGTTTGTTTACTCGCATCCAGTCTTTAATAACAAAAGCATTGCTGCTCAGCAGAATCGACATTTAATCAATGGCGTGAATCAAACATGGTTCTGTGGCGCTTATTGGTATAACGGGTTTCATGAAGATGGGGTACGCAGTGCGCTTGATGTTGTCAATGCTATAAAGAGCCAACGCTTAGCGGGTGGTAATGATACGCCACACAATATGGTTGCTTTTACCTCTAGTATCGAATCTACAACCAAGAACGTAATAAGAAGTTGCTAATGATGGAACAAGATAAGCAGCTAAATAGCGGGATTTATCAAGGGTGGGTTCGGCATCGTCGATTTACACCTGTTGATCATCGTTTTACCTACTCGATGTTTATGGCTTATATCGACTTAGCTGAGTTATCACAACTTAGTGATCGAGTCACAGGTTTTGGGTTATCGGTAATGAGCTTTGCGCGTTTTCGTCGTGATGATTATGTTGCTGGTGTTCAAGATCTTGCTCAAGCAGTAAAAGATAAAGTCTTTGCCCTAACGGGAAAACAGTTCAAAGGCAATGTCACCATGCTTTGTCATCTTCGTTACTGTGGCTTGTATTTTAGTCCACTTAATCTTTACTACTTACATGATGAGTTAGGCAACTGGCAATACACATTAGCAGAAGTCAGCAATACACCTTGGAATGAAAGACATTATTACGCAGTACCAGCACCACAACATTGGACGGGTAAAACTTATAACCATGATAAGGCATTTCATGTCTCACCGTTTAATCCGATCAAACAAGAGTATTGTTGGCGGTTAACGGAGCCTGATAGCAATTTACTGGTTCATTTAGCTGTTAATAAAAGTATAGATAGCATCGCTCCGAGTGAGTATCAAAGTAATTTAAAAAATCGCAATCAAAAAGTATTTGATTCCACTATGCAGATGCGCAAACACAGCTTTAGTTCTAAGACATTAATTAAACAACTATTGCTTACGCCCATTATGACGATCAAGGTGGTCGTTGGTATCTATTGGCAAGCGCTAAAGCTCTTTATTAAAAGCGCTCCTATTTACGATCATCCAGCAAAAAACACATCTAATAACAATCAAATCCAATCAAGTAATGATCACGTTATTAAACGAGGGAATGATAATGCTTAGAAGCGAATTACAACAATCAACAACGTCAGTTTCAGCCTCTGATCACGCCTCTAGGAAACTTCTATTCACGGTATTAAATCAGCTCAGTAATGCTGGGTTAAGTGTCTCTGATCCTATGGAAGGCACCGTTTTCTTTGGTGATAAGCAAGCGTCACTACAAGCCAATATTGTGGTCCATAATCCTTTATTTTATAAACGACTATTAAGCGATGGCAGCATTGGTGCTGGTGAAGCCTATATTGAAGGCTGGTGGGACTCACCAAACTTGACCAACGTAGTGCGTGTATTAGCGAAGAACCTAGCCACCCTTGATAAGCTAGAAGCAAAAATGGGTTGGGTGAGTAAGTTATCAAGCCAAGTAAGTCACTTTTTAAGAAAGAACAATAAACAAAACGCCCGTAAAAACATTTCTGCACATTACGATCTTGGTAACGATCTTTATCGACACTTTCTTGATCCTAGCATGCTGTATTCATCGGCTATTTATCTCAACGATCACGATAGCCTTGAACAAGCGCAATGGAACAAGATGGATCGTTTATGCCGTCAATTAAAGCTCACCTCGGATGATCACTTATTAGAGATCGGTACAGGTTGGGGAGGCATGGCAATTCATGCAGCGAAACATTACGGCTGTCGAGTTACTACCACTACCATTTCAGAACAACAATATCTGTGGGCGAAACAACAGGTAGAACAAGCAGGTTTATCTGATCGTATAACACTCTTAATGGATGACTATCGTGATTTAACAGGGCAATACGACAAGTTGGTTTCGATTGAAATGATAGAAGCCGTTGGTAAGCAGTATTTGAAAACCTATATCGAGAAATGCCAGTCGTTATTAAAACCAAATGGATTAATGGCAATTCAAGCGATCACCATTGCCGATCAACGTTATGCAAGTTATAGCCGTAGTGTTGATTTCATTCAAAAGCATATCTTCCCCGGTGGTTTTTTACCGTCAGTCACTGTACTGCTGGATAATTTAACCCAGCATAGTGACTTTGTTATTCGAGATATTAAAGACATTGGGCTGGATTACGCCAAAACCCTAGAAGACTGGCGAGATCAGTTTGATGCCAATGCCACACAATTAGAGAAATATGGCTACGATGAAAGGTTTATGCGTATGTGGCGATTCTACTTTGCTTATTGTGAAGGTGGATTTTTAGAGCGAACCATTAGCACCATTCAATTTGTAGCGAGCCGACCGCAATGGAGAGAGTAAACCCACTTGCCAGCAAGCTAAAAGTCATACTCGCAGGTATGGTATTTAACCTGTACTGGTTACTTGCCGTGTGGGGGCAATATCGCTTTGTCTACATTCTGTTTTTCATCTTACTTGTGACGTGGTTTTTGGAAGACAAAGCGTGGCGTTTCTCACTACTGGCTGCGCTTCCTGGTATCGTTATTGATTCATTACTTAAACAGTGGAATATCTTTGAATTTGCTGTTCCCAATAGAACGCCATTATTCATCGACTTTACAACCATAGGACTTATTCCCATTTGGTTGATAATGCTTTGGTTAGGTTTTACTAGTTTTGTCTGGAGCATACGAGACACCATTACATCCATATCAACTAAATGGTTGCTGGTGGCTGGCAGTATTGGTGGTGCGTTGAGTTATTGGTCAGGTATGAAGTTAGAAGCCGTATCCTTTACATTACCAGTATTAGATACCAGCTTGATCTTAATGTTGATTTGGCTTGGGCTGACACGTTACATGCTTTGGTTATTATCAATCTTCAGTAAGAGGACAAACTAATGCGTGCATTATGGCTGTTGTTGAGTCTCGCTGTAATATCTGCTTCAACTTATGCGTTAGCTTCAAACCAAGCCTCTGTGATGAAAGAAACGTCGTTCAAAGAGCCAGCGATAAAGAGTGTTACTAGCCAGTATCCTTGGTATCAATGGCAAACCGTGGGGCAAGCAACATTAAAATGGGGGCTTTGGGATATTTACAACTCAGAGCTAAAAACACCAACAGGGAAGTACAGTGGGTTGGACACAGATTTAGCACTAATTATTCGCTATCTAAGAGATATTGATAAAGATGATCTGCTACAAGCGACTAACGAGCAGTGGCAGCACTTAGGTTATAGCAAACAACAAATCACACCTTGGTTATCAACCTTATCGGCTATTTGGCCAAATGTAAAAAAGGGTGATCGCCTTATCTTTGTGCAACGTAATGGCATCGGACAGTTTTATCAAGGGACTCAACCTTTAGATAAGCCATTGTCGAAATCATTAACTCGCAGTTTTATCGCTATTTGGCTATCACCTAAAACTGACTATCCCAAACTTCGCAAGCAACTGATTAATCAATAATGTCTACTCAACATCTGGAGGTGTGCAATGAAATGGTTATTTGCCTTAATACTATTACTAACGGGTTGCACAGTTTCAACATCGGATTATCAACAAACCGAGCCTAAGTTTGATCTGTTCGGTTACTTTGAAGGCAACATTACTGCATGGGGAATGCTGCAAGATTACAAAGGCAAACAAACACGACGCTTTACAGTGGATATTGTTGGCACAATTGAAAATAACACCTTAACCCTTACCGAAGATTTCGTGTTTGATGATGGCGAAACTCAACAACGTATTTGGGTGATCAACAAACTCTCGGACGGTACTTATAGAGGCAAAGCTAATGATGTGATTGGTGAAGCTCAAGGCGTTGAGATAGGGAATGCGCTGCAATGGCAATATACCTTAGCGATTCCAGTCGATGATTCAATCTACAACATCAAGTTTAACGACTGGATGTATCGCCAAGACGAAAAGCACGTATTCAACATCGCCACCATGACCAAGTTTGGTTTTGAAGTGGGTAAAGTGACGCTGTTTTTTAAGAAAAAATAAGTAATTGTGTTTAGCACTCTTTAGCTCATCTATTTTCTAATAGATAAAGGCCTACATCTCTGTAGGCCTTTTCGATCTAATCTTAGCTGTTATCCCTACCAATACGACTAAAGAGCAGAAATGGTTATCCGCTAAGATGACGCTTTTTTCAGCTTAGCCTTTTAGTTTCCAGACCACACACTCACCTCTATCTCCTCTTCGGAAAGTCATGTAATCGTGCGAGTATGTAATTGAAATATTTTCTTTGGTTAATAACTCTTTGTCATCTTGCGTCATTGTTGGATATTGCAAAGCCCCGTTTTCTACTTTGACTGTTAAAGGAATCATGTTATCAGCAGTATTAATTTGGAAAGATAGGCTACAAGTTGAAAACTCATCCATGTGAACACGTCCAATATTATGGCCTAAAACTGTACCATTAACATTCAATTGATTTGTGCCACCACCTGTAATATTACATCCATTATCTGATAACAGCGTGAGTGTTGTACTCGTTACATCAGAGCCAACAGGAACCATAGAGTTTTGAAAAATATAGGATTTATTCAACGTTGATGATTGATCTTGATTATACATATCTGTTTGAGCGAAAGCAGCTACAGAAAGTAAAGATAGAGGAAGAAGAATAGATTTTAGCTTTAACATGTTTTTTCCTTTATATGGTTCTAAACAACATTTGGAGAACCCATCATCATGAAAATAAGCTAAAAAAGCCTAAATTTAGACTCAAAAACGCCTCAAATATAAATCAAATAAGTTAACTACTTTTTTGAAGGGAATAAGTGCTTCTAGTATGAGGTGTGAAATTAAATAGTCATTAAATCATTGGCTTATAATTGATCAAATTTATTAAATCACTCTTAGTCTTTGCATTTTTAATAAATACTTTGAAACAAAATAGTGCAATCAAGTTCATGATATTTATTCACGGAATGGAATATGATTGCCAAAATTTGTAGGCATTCTTTTGCGTGAAAGTAAGAATGTTTATTAATATCTGTTAGGTAAGCATGAGAATAATTGGGGAAATATGGGGTGTTTTTAATTCTGTAATGCATCCGTAGCGGTATAGATGAAAATTTTGATCGTATTTTGTCCGCAGAGACCAACTTTGGTTTCAGTTTATCTCGAATATCTAAATCTAATATTGAATGGTTTATAAACGGAACTATTGATGATAATCATCTTGACCCCTGAGGCATTGAACAACAATCAGTTATCTATATGCCTTGGCATAAAGAAGGCTACTGTATATGGGATCTATATAAGTCGAACTAAATAACTTAGGTTATGCAATAAAGGGAATAAAATCCCCGTTTTGATATGAAGGTTTTTATGCGAATGAATCCAAAACTATTTAACCTATCTGCTGAAAAGCAGGCTGAGATTAATGAACGTCATGAATATGAGCAGGAGTTGAGCCGTCGTCATTGTTCGTACGTACATTTTATCGCTGAAAGTTTTAGTCAGCCTGACTCTTATCGTTCAATTGATGATCCTGAATACCGTGAACCAACACCCGATGAAGTTAAGGTGGTGTTTGATCATTTGGCTAACGCCCATAATAAGAGTGTGGTTACAAAAATGCTTGGTATTAAAGGGAAATCAAACCCAATGAGAACTATTAATCGTTGGATTGACGGTGAAACAGCAATTCCATATCCCGCTTGGCGTTTAATGCTTATTCTTGATGGTAGGGTGGTTCAAACAAACCGATTGCCTACAGATACGGGTGAAACTCCGTGGAAGAAATATTATATCAAGTAAATGTTGGTAATTATTGTGCATTAATCAAATTAAAAGCGATAAGTGCCCTTTTTTGCAGTAAAACAGAGTAGAACAAATAAGCTAGTCTAAAAAACAAAAGCCTACATCACTGTAGGCTTGCTTATATCTAATCTCAGCTTGTTTTAACCGTTACCCAAACCCTCGCGCCATAGCGACGATGCGTTTTAGCACCCAACGGATCAAAAGCGGAATACGATCATCTCGCTCTTCTTGGGTATATTTCACAATTGCTAAAGCCATATCTGGTTTTGCATTCTTACGCAGTGCTTTGTAGATAATTTTCTTCATGGGTAATGGATTATTAGCTGATACATTCGCTAATTGACGAAATAGCGCTTCATAACCATTACGATATAAGAAATGTTCGATGTCTCTTGCGGGTAACACGGTTAATCGCACACGTTCAGGATCATCGCCTAGCATATTACGAACTTTATCAGCGTATTTCTTACCCGCAGGATCGCCATCAGCAACAAGGTGCCATTCAATACCTAATAACTTTGCTAACTTGATTAACGGTTTTAAGCCACTTTGCGCAAACTCGATGATTTGAATACCTTCTGCGGCAAGGTTATAACCGTTTAGTCTTGCCATTTCGTTAAAGAGCCAAACCTCGGTTTCACCTTCAACTAATAACCACACTCGAGCAAAAAAAGCACTTGGTCGATGCATTCGCACATGGAAAGTGACTTTACGGGTGTCGTCTTTATTTAATTCACCACGATCAACACCATAAACCGCAGTCTTGTGTGGCTGACGGATCAGCTTTTTGATCGCAGTTAAAGGCGCAGAGGACAGTAACTCAGGGCTATTGGTCGTTAAGATCTTCTGCATCGGCATACTTTGAATAAACGCCCATGCTTGGTGCAACATGATCGGATGTAATCGACCTTCAGGATCTTCAAGGATCATAATGGGGCGAGAAATACGTTTAAGCTCTACAGGCCCTCTTGCACGAATATATTCATTCAATAAGCTCATTAACATCAGCCGAGCCTGTTTAGTCATTGCTGGCTGAATTAGCTGATCAAACGGATTTGCATTTTGAATGGATTGATAGTGTATCGAATGATCTTTACTACGCTGGTGGGGCGCAAAAGCAAAGTAGTGATCAACTAACGATCGTAGCGTTGTAATGCTACTTTTGATCTCTGCTGTACTCACATGACCGGGCTGTGTCATTAAACGACGACACGTGTTATCTAATCGACGTTGTACACGGGCTTCTTTCTGGGTTTGTGCTAGTGGCTGATCATGTTGAAGTTCATGCCCGCCATCATGTAAACGCCTTGCATCTCGAATACGCACAATAGGGTGTAGCACCATAAGCTGACGAATAAACTTATCAGTATCTTGGTGTGTAATACCATGTCCATCAAGCTGTAAAAATTGACGTTTAGTAATGATCTTGTCGTTTTCGATATGGCTATGGATTTGGTAATAGAAATGCTTAATACCGTCTTTATCGATTAGAAATGGTTGAAAGCCTCGATAACGACGCGCAAGATGTTCACCTTCGTAATCTTCTTGCCAATGTAAAACAATTTGAATTTCAGTTGAACGCTCATTCCCTAAGGCATGGTCGATATGGAAATCTGAAAAATGGAAATCATAGAATTTCGCATCTGGCGATAACGCCAAACATAGGGCATCCAGCAATGAGGATTTACCCCATGCATTTTCACCAATAAGTACGGTTAGCTCATTGAATGATAGGGATAAACGCTTAATGCCACGGAAACCTGAAATCTCAATGCTTTCTAAATGCATAAAACTATATAAACCTCGTTGCTTCCCATATACGATATAGTAAATCAGAGGCTAATTGGCTAGCTCTGATCACATATTGATAGCATGATTGACTACAAATAGTTAAACAATTTCAAATAAATAATGAATGAAGGAATAGTTAGATGGCTAAAATAATCCACTCAATGATCCGTGTTGTTGATTTAGATGCGTCATTAAAATTTTATAAAGAAGCATTGGATTTGGACATTGCAGAGCGTTTGGATTTTGACGGCTTTAGCTTGGTTTATCTTCGTAATGAAGAAAATGATATGGAGCTTGAGCTAACTTGGAATGAAGGTACTGAAGAGCCTTATACACATGGTACGGGTTATGGTCATATTGCTGTTGCTGTTGAGAATTTAGAAGCTGAACATGCCAAGCTTGCTGAGTGTGGTTATGCACCACTTGAGATCAAAGAGTTCTTCCGTGATGGTCAGTTACTGGCGAAATTCTTCTTTGTTCAAGATCCTGATGGCTACAAAATTGAGTTCCTACAACGTCACGGACGTTACAAATAACTTTTTAGTATAGAGTTCGAATGTGATGTAAGGCGGTATTATTTATTACCGTCTTACTATTAATACGTCTAATATTCTCATTTATGATATATTGACATTTATCACAAGTATTTTGTCTTTCCATGTATGGTTTGGGCTTAATAGGTGACAGCTTACGAATAATCTCTCATTAGTGTGAGTCTTTCAGGGAGAGACATAATTTTTTATGACGAAGAATAATAAAAAAGCAAAGATCACATTTGCTCATATCAATGATACGCATTCGAATTTTGAACCATCTTCTATATCACTCAACCTGCCTCAACATGTTCTGAATACAGATACTGCTGTTTATGCAAGTTGTGGTGGTTTTTCTCGTATTTCGTCTGCGGTAAATGAACTCAAATCAGAGGCTTTCTTAAATCAGCGTGAATTCATGTTCTTACATGCTGGTGACTGTTTCCAAGGTACGCTGTATTTCTCGTTATATAAAGGCGTAGCTAATGCTGTTTTACTGAATGCGATTGGCGTTGAAGCAATGGCATTGGGTAATCATGAGTTAGATATGGGTAATAATAGCGTTGCTGATTTCCTTGATCAGACGCATTTCCCTTTGCTTGCTGGTAACTGGGATTTATCCCAAGAAGATCAAACCAAACCTAATCCTCTTCGTGATAAAGCGAATGTATTTGCCTACGATAATCAAACACAAACCGCAAAATACATTATTAAAGATGTTCACGGTGAGCCGATCGCTATTTTTGGTTTAGCGATTGAAAATATGGCAGGGATTGCGAACCCTGATCCTGATACTCACTTTATGAATGTAACGACAGTTGCACGAAATACGGTTCAGTATTTAAACCAGCAAGGTATTAATAAAATTGTTGTGCTGAGTCACCTTGGCTATGAGCATGATCTTGAATTAGCACAAGAAGTGGATGGTATTGGTGCGATCATTGGTGGTCATACTCATACTATGCAAGGTGACTTTACAAATATTGGCTACGGTAAAACCGATCAATACGCTCACATGGTGAATAACACTTGTGTTGTGCAAGCGGGTTGTAATGCGTTAGCGGTGGGCCACGTTACACTTGAATTTGCACAAGACGGTAAAGTTGAACAAGCATTTGGTGCTAACCAGCTTTTACTTGGTCGTCAATTTACCGTTGATGCAGGGCGTACGGAACATCTTGAAAGTGAAGAACATGACATTGTTCGTGATTTCTTAAGCAAGCAAGATAACATTCGCTTTGTGGTCAAAGATCCTATCATTGAGAACATCCTCAATGAGCATTACCGCCCAGCCGTTCGTGCACTACAAACTGAAGAAGTCGCAGTGATTAATGAGCCATTACGTCATATTCGTATTCCTGATGGCAGAGGGCCTAGCCAAATAGCCCCTTGGGTAGTGGAAAGCTTTGTCTGGAAAGCACACCAGCTTGGCTATGATGTTGATTTCGGTATTCATAATGCTGGTGGCGTAAGATGCTCGCTAAACCCTGGTGTGATCACTCCTGCGGATATTGCTGGTAAATTACTGCCTTTTGCTATCGGCATTATGATTTATAGCGTGAAAGGCAAGCGTGTTCGTCAAGCATTAGAAGGTGCTATCGATAACGCAATCAGCAATGGTGTTGATGGTACAGGTGATGGTAGTTTCCCTTATGTTGCAGATCTGCGTTTTACTTATCGTTGCTGCTCGGTAAAAGGGACACGTATTGAAACTTTAGAGCATTTAAAAGATGGTGTCTGGATTCCAGTGGAAGATGAGAAAGTCTATACCTCTGTTTCTTCTGGTTATACCGCAACAGGTAAAGAGGGCTATGCACCGTTATTAGATTACGTGAAAGAGCCTAAACCTATTAACGTGACCATGGCTGATGCGTTTGAAGATTTTGCTAAGCAAAAGAAATCATTTGATGCTCCTGTTAATAACAATACGATTTATTTTCCGTGTACAGGCAATGAAGACGTAGCGTAACTCGATCAACATTTGTTGCTACAAATAGCAAAAGCCGAATAGCGCATTCATGATGAATAGGTTATTCGGCTTTTTTGTGCTCTACGTTTGATGACAGTTGTACTTTAAGTTTCGCTCTGGCTTTTACTATCACAGGTAGTGCATAGGTGGGTATTTGAATTGCAGCCATTAACGCAAGATATTCAGTTCCTAAATAGCCGCTAGCTATGGTGTAAGTTAAAAGCACATTTCGATTAGTTGCAGTAATGGCAAACAAGGTAGCGTTAGCTTTGTTATAGCGGTAATAGCAGAGGAAAGTGACGGTAAAAAATACGACGCAAAGCAACACGCCTAGGATGAGATAATACAGTCCGTTATAAAATGATCGATCAAACATCTCTCTTAATGGTGCTACCAAGCCTAGCGGAAAAGCAAAGATCAGCAATACCGTGAATTTCGATAGTTGACCGTGAATATAAGCTAATTTCTCACGTTTAATGGTGTTATAGCAAAATGAAGAGATAGCCATTGGGCCAATAATGAAAATCACTAAACGCTGTATATATTCAACCAGATCAAGCTTGACTGTATCGTTTTGTAGCAGCGTTAAATTGATAAATAACACTAATGGCATTATTAATGTCGAAGCAATGGTGAGTGCCATCGCATGTAAAACATCATAGCCAAGGGTTTTAGCAATCGCAGGTGTTGCAAACAGTGTTCCTGTTGCGGTCACGGCGGTAACTGCAATGAATAGCGAAGAGGGAGCATTGAGTAGCCATAAGAGACTCATGGCAATCAGGGGTAAACCAATGCTATGAAGACAAGCATAGCTTCACACAGAGCCTCGCATTAACTGTTTGATAAGCTGTTCTTGTTTGATCCCGAGTAGTGTAAACAGCATGAGAAAAAACAAGATAAAGGGTAGCGCAGGGAAAAGGGGTTTACTCACATTAGGGAAAATAAAACCAATAATGCCAGCTACCATCAGTAATGGTGCAGAATGTTTATTAATAAAATAAAGCATAAGTTAAAAATCCTTTGTTAACTTATTGTTATCACTAATCCTATTGAAACATAGAAGCTCGTTGAATTTGAAATAATATATCGCATGCAAATTAATGTAATCGTTCTTAGTAGCGCAATGTGCTTAATTTGAAAAATCCTGTTTAATCAAGCATTAACACATAAGAAAAACTAATCCCAATCTCGAAATATTGTCATTTAAAAGCCAAGTAATACTTATATTAAACTATTCCTAGTTTCTGATTTAACAACGCATTTTTAGGGGCAATCATGGCACATACTTTCGACATCGACGCTGCATCTCCACTTACAGCTCAGGATAAGAGAAGTTATGACGTTACAATCAAAGGATTGATTGCACACCTGTATGATCTTGTATTTAACCGATCAAAAAAGACGGTTGCTTACAGTATTGAAGATTTACCAGTACATTTACAGAAAGATATCGGCCTATACCGATAATATTTTGTATTGAAACTTTAAAAGCCGACATCACTGTCGGCTTTTTTTTTGCACTAATTTCCGCTATAACCTTACAAAAATAATGAATTTTTTTAACTTCTCGATTAAAGAATTCTTTGCTGTATAGATTAAACACATAGTCACTCATTGCTGACTAGGAGAATAAAAAAATGGGCTTTTTTTCAAAGCTATTTGGTTCAAAAAAATCAGAGTCAAAAACAGAACAGGTCGAGCCAACTCATTATAATGATTACTTAATTTATCCAGAGCCTAAACAAGAAGGTGGGCAATTTAGGATTACTGGGCGCATTTGCAAAGAGATCAATGGAGAGTTGAAGACACATCACTTTATTCGCTCTGACTTGTTAAGTTCTCGTCATGATGCTGAAACATTCATGATCAAAAAATCTGAAATGTTTATCAATCAGATGGGCGAAAAAATGTTTGATTGAAAATTGTAGTAATATTCAACAAATTTCATTGCAATTAAGGTGGTATGTCAGTATCTTCTTTAACCATAAGATGGATATCGCACTGCATAGTCATGCTTTTTGTGAATAAGTTAAAGTTAGATTTGTCAGTTATATGGATTTAAAACCCGGCTAGGTGTTTTTAAACAATAGGTTGCACGATTATTTTGTGGCTTATTGGGTATAACGAGTCATTAATGTTTTAACAGCTAAAAGCAAGCATTAAAGAAGATACTGCATCACATTAAAAACTGATAAAAATAGAATATATACTCAAAAAATGTATTTTAATTTCAGTTAAATAATTACGAATGTGCGATTTTTGACTAATAGATGTGGGGATTTTTGTATTTTTACTACAAAAGGCTTGATATTGCCGTTTGGGTTGGATACAAAATGATTATGTTATAGCCAATGTTCAGGGAATAATAATGCAGATTGGTGTACCAAGAGAAGTGCTCGCGCATGAAACGCGAGTGGCTGCAACACCTAAAACGGTAGAGCAGCTATTGAAAATGGGGTTCAGCGTTGTCGTTGAGCAAGGAGCCGGACGCTTAGCAAGCTTTGATGATTCAGCTTACGAAGAAGCGGGCGCAAAGGTTGTTTCTACTGATGAAGTTTGGCAATCAGATCTTATTCTTAAAGTTAATGCTCCTCAGGTTAACCCTGAAAATGGTGTTGATGAGTTCGATCTTATTAAAGATGGCGCAAGCCTAGTTAGCTTCATTTGGCCAGCACAAAATCCAGAGTTGTTAGAAAAACTTTCTTCCAAAAATATCAACGTAATGGCGATGGATTCTGTGCCGCGTATCTCACGTGCACAGGCGTTGGATGCATTAAGCTCAATGGCAAACATTGCAGGTTACCGTGCTGTGGTTGAAGCGGCGCATGAATTTGGTCGTTTCTTTACCGGTCAAATTACTGCTGCTGGTAAAGTGCCACCGGCGAAAGTTTTAGTGGCAGGTGCGGGTGTAGCAGGTCTTGCTGCTATCGGTGCTGCTGGTAGCCTTGGCGCAATTGTTCGCTCTTTTGATGTTCGTCCTGAAGTAAAAGAGCAAGTTGAATCAATGGGTGCTGAATTCCTAGAAGTGGATTACAAAGAAGACACTTCAACGGGTGATGGCTACGCAAAAGAAATGTCTGATGAGTTCAACAAAGCTGCTGAGCGTTTGTACGCAGAGCAAGCGAAAGATGTTGATATCATTATCACAACCGCACTTATTCCTGGTCGTCCTGCTCCGAAATTAATCACCAAAGAGATGGTCGATTCAATGAAAGCGGGTAGTGTTATTGTCGATCTAGCTGCAGCTAACGGCGGTAACTGTGCCTACACTGAAGCGGATAAAGTGGTAACGACACCAAATGGTGTGAAGGTTATCGGTTATACAGATATGGTAGGTCGTCTACCAACACAATCATCTCAGCTTTACGGTACAAACCTTGTTAACCTACTGAAACTACTTTGCAAAGAGAAAGACGGTAATATTGATATTGATTTCGAAGATGTCGTTCTACGTGGTGTTACTGTTATTAAAGACGGTGAAGTAACGTGGCCTGCACCACCAATTCAGGTATCGGCACAGCCTCAAGCGAAAATAGAAGAAGCACCTGTCGCTGAGAAAGTTGAAGAACCAACGTCACCAGTTAAGAAATTAGTAGGTTTAGTGGTTGGTTTAGGTGCTTTTGGTTGGGTAGCTTCTGTTGCTCCACCTGCGTTCCTTTCACACTTTACGGTATTCGTTCTTGCTTGCGTCGTTGGTTACTACGTCGTTTGGAACGTTACACATGCATTGCACACACCATTAATGTCAGTTACGAATGCGATCTCAGGCATTATCGTTGTGGGTGCGCTACTTCAAATTGGTCAAGGTAATGGGGTGGTTTCTTTCCTCGCCTTTATTGCCGTTCTCATTGCAAGCATTAATATCTTCGGTGGCTTTACGGTTACCAAACGCATGCTTGAAATGTTCCGTAAAGATTAATAGGAGTAGCAAAGAATGTCTGCAGGATTAGCACAAGCGGCATATATTGTTGCTGCACTTTTTTTCATCCTGAGCCTTGCTGGTTTATCAAAACAAACGTCAGCAAAATCAGGTAACTATTTTGGTATCGCAGGTATGAGCATTGCGCTCATCGCCACTATCTTTGGCCCATATTCTCAAGGTTTTACTTGGATTATCTTGGCAATGGTCATTGGTGGTGCTATCGGTATCTACTACGCCAAACGCGTAGAAATGACAGAAATGCCAGAATTAGTCGCAATTCTACACAGCTTTGTAGGTATGGCGGCAGTTCTAGTTGGCTATAACAGCTATCTAGAACCGCCTGTATACTCTGGCGAGTTCGCTCACACTGAACACGTTATCCATATGGTAGAGGTGTTCCTAGGTGTGTTTATCGGTGCGGTAACTTTTACTGGTTCAATCGTCGCATTTGGTAAATTACGTGGCATTATTTCATCTTCACCGTTAAACCTACCTCACAAACACAAAATGAACCTAGCTGCAGTGGTTATTTCTACTCTGCTAATGATTTATTTCGTGAAAGCTGACGGTAGCATGTTTGCATTGATTGTGATGACACTGATTGCTTTTGCATTTGGTTATCATCTTGTTGCTTCAATCGGTGGTGCAGATATGCCAGTGGTTGTGTCAATGCTGAACTCATACTCTGGTTGGGCAGCAGCGGCAGCAGGTTTCATGTTAGCAAACGATCTGTTAATAGTGACAGGTGCACTTGTAGGTTCTTCTGGTGCGATCCTGTCTTACATCATGTGTAAGGCGATGAACCGTTCATTTGTGAGTGTTATTGCCGGAGGTTTTGGTCAAGAAATATCTGTTTCTTCAGATGTTGAGTACGGTGAACACCGTGAAATCTTCGCTGAAGAAGTGGCAGAAATGTTGAAAGATGCACGTTCTGTAATTATCACTCCGGGATACGGTATGGCAGTAGCGCAAGCTCAGTACCCAGTGCATGAAATCACTGAAAAGCTTCGTGCGAAAGGCGTTGATGTTCGCTTTGGTATTCACCCTGTAGCGGGTCGTCTACCTGGTCACATGAACGTATTACTTGCTGAAGCTAAAGTACCGTATGACGTGGTATTGGAAATGGATGAAATCAACGATGATTTCCCAGAAACTGATGTTGTTCTGGTTATCGGTGCGAACGATACAGTTAACCCGGCAGCAATGGAAGATCCAAATAGTCCTATCGCAGGTATGCCAGTACTTGAAGTTTGGAATGCGAAAGAAGTGGTTGTCTTTAAGCGTTCGATGAATACAGGTTATGCCGGTGTTCAGAATCCATTATTCTTCAAAGAAAACAGTCACATGCTGTTTGGTGATGCAAAAGATACTTGTTTGAAGATTTTAGAGCATCTATAAGAAATAATCTCCGCTAAGACAAAGCCACTCATTTGAGTGGCTTTTTTTGTTGTATTTATATTCTTTACGCTAAGTTTATGATAATGATTGCATTTGATTGTATTGAATGCATAGTTTTACATGACAATACATTGACAAATCACATAAAAACAATGTTAAACTGACTAAATGAAAACGTATGTACTTTTATTTACACTAGCATTCTCTGCAGCTAGTCATGCAGAAGGACCTTCTTTACCTGAGCGCCTTGCAGCTGTGCGTTCAGAGTTATTGGAAAGTACACCGGTTAAGACGTATGACTTTCGGAAATTTCAAAGTGAATATCCATCAGCTTTGTTGTTACCATCAAGTTTATTGCCTCAAACAAATAAATATCCATTATCGGCATTACGTCAGCTCTATCAAAATTCGCTAACATGTAAAGGCCCATGGCCGTTTAGTCCCTTAGTGACACAACCCGTCGTCTTCACTCGCGCTATCTGTAATAAAACAAATTTACCAAATGCTTGGTTTAGACGTTCAGGCTATATTCATCCCGGTGGCGGTAGTTATGCTATACGTTATTTGGAAAAACACCCTGATAAGGTATCTGAGCTAAAGAAATTCTTACATATTAAAGAACGTGCAATGGCGTCTAGTTCAACACTACTTGGTCGTTTACAGCGTATGAGTAGTGATGAGATCAAAGTGTTAATTTCGGGCTCACAGTACTTCATCTCTAATGGTGAATTATGGGTAAGAAACGGTAATGAATATAATATTTATAATCAGGCGACATGGTTAAAAGTGCTTGAACAACATGGGTTACATTTAAAGCGCTTTAGTCGTAATGATTTCTGTTTAGCAAAAAATGGCAATATTTGTTGGCGCGAAGAGAATAAATCGCACTTAACGTATTATTTACTGATTAGCTTATTAGTAAGTAATGCATTAGTACTTATAGGATGGGGGATTTACCGCTTCCGTATCCGCCGTCGTGATATGCAAGAACGTATGCTCGTTCTGCAGATTTTGACCCATGAGTTAAGAACGCCGATTGCAAGTTTATCAATGACTGTTGAAGGTTTTAGACGTCATTTTGATGAGCTGCCAGAAGGCTTATATGATGAATTTAGACGTTTAACTGACGATTCAAGACGTCTAAGACAATTAGCAGAGGCAAGTAAAGATTATTTGCAAGCTAACCAGCAACAACTAAGTACGCAAGAAGTGGAGTCATTAAATGAATGGCTAACTTACCTTGCAGAAGAATATGATGTTACTTTGCATCTTTCTGAAGATCGAAGTGTTCATATTAATGTTTATTGGCTAACAACGTGTTTAAATAATTTACTATCAAATGCCCATAAATACGGTGTAGCACCAGTTACATTAACGTCATCATACAAAGACGGAAAGCTTAAGATTATCGTGCAAGATCAAGGTCCTTTAACGGCCAAAGATTGGTCTCGCTTGAGAAAACCTTTCGTTACTGAGAAAGGTTTAGGTCTAGGTTTAACGATTGTAGAATCGATGATTAATAGAATGGGAGGGACATTGAAGCTCTCTGGCCCACCAACAACGTTTATATTGGAGATACCGTGTGAATCAAACTCTGCTACTGGTTGAAGATGACCGCAACCTTGCTGATGGTTTACTCGATTGCTTGAAGCAAGCTGGATACAACTGCTTATATGCAGATTGTGCAAGTAAAGTTGATGCTTTATGGAAAGAAGCCGATCTTGTTGTACTTGATCGCCAACTTCCAGAAGGTGACTCATTAAATTACCTAGGTGCATGGCTTAAGAAAAAGCACCTACCTGTGATCTTGTTAACAGCAATGGTATCAATCAACGATAAAGTCGTTGGTCTCGATTCAGGTGCAAAAGATTACTTAACGAAGCCTTTCGCTGAAGAAGAGCTATTAGCCCGTGTACGTGTTCATCTTCGTGGTGATGATGAAGATACTGCAGCAGCAAACATCATTAAAGTTGGTGATATCATCATTAATCAAGAAAGCCGTGAAGTGTTATTTGGTGATGAAAATATTACTCTGACACGTACAGAATTCGAATTACTTGTGTTCTTATCTAAAAATGCAGGTCGTGTATTTACTCGTGACGAATTACTTGATCAAGTATGGGGTTATAATCATTACCCAACAACTCGTACAGTTGATACGCATATTCTTCAGCTACGTCAAAAACTACCAGGTATTGATATCGAAACATTACGTGGTGTTGGCTATCGCATGAAGCCATAAGAATTGGCGTTAAAATGAGAAAAATAACGTCTTTCTTATGTGGTTTGGGCATTGCGCACTCACTGTTTTTTACAGCGAGTGCCAATGCTGACTGGTTCATCAACCAAAGTACTTTTACTGAAGCGCATAAGTACTTGTTGGAGAACAGAACCGATCAAGCTTTTGAAGCCATCGTTGAAGCTTGGCAGCAGTCGCCAAGTGTTGATCAACAGACTAATCTAAATAATTTACTCGATCTTGCGATCTCTGAAGATTGTGGTCACAGCTTAGATAAAACAGTTTTACCCACTTGGTTATCTAAGCTATCCATTGAGCGTGCTGTTGTTCAAAACCTGAATCAGCAAATATTAAAGCTATCAATAGTTGGCTTGACTCGAGTAAAAATTGAACAAATCACGTTTACAAAATACCCCAATTATTCATTGATTGATGAAGCTCCTGTTATTGATGATGGCGGTTATTTTACGGTAGAAGCTAATAAGCTGGATCATAAGGTTGAAGCTGGGCTTTATAAGTTATCTATTGTGGCTAAAGGTAAACCCGTTTGGAATAAATGGGTGGTGCTAAATGAGCCTCCAGCCAAACAAACCCTTGGCTGGAAAGATAGTAACTCATGGCGTATTGATCAGGTAAAAGAGCTTAATACTACCTGCCCATCACCGATATTGTCGGTCAAGATGTATGATTTGAATGATACAGATTGGCGACCATTATGGAGTGAAGAGGTGGATACGCATTTACCAACGAAGCTTCCTAAATTACATATCCCTGAAGGTCGTTATTGGCTTGACGTGGGGTTAATTCAGAGTCGATGGCAGGGTGAATTGTCTATCCTCGATGTTCAAAGCATTACGCGTCCCATCGACTATTTAGATGATGATGATGTGAGTGAACTAGAAAAACCACTGTAATCGGTGGTTTTTTTACAACCTTAAACATGTATAATTAATACATGTTTAAGGTTAGGACAAACAAATGCAAATTGTAGATAAGACTAAAGAAGACAAAATACCTGCTATTTTACGTTTAGGATTTAGACCTTTCTTTCTCGGTGCTAGCACATTTTCTGTATTTGCTATGCTCATCTGGGCACTGTTTTGGTCTGGTCAGTCACAACTCGATGGCGTTATGTATGCTAATCCTATTTGGTGGCATAGCCATGAGATGCTATTTGGCTTTTCAGGTGCGATTATTATTGGTTTTCTTTTAACGGCAGTTCAAAACTGGACAGGGCAGACTGGTATTAAAGGTACACGATTATTGCTTGTGTTCAGTTTATGGTTAATTGCGCGCTTAGGTTTAATGTTTGCACCATTAAGCATCGTCTGGTTGGTGATGGATACTGCTTGGATTTTCCTTGCGATGTACTATCTTGCTATACCCATTGTGAAGGTAAAACAATGGCGTAATCTGTTTTTTATACCTGTACTTGCATTGTTTGGCATGATGAACGTGAAGTTTCATTTAGTCGCGCTAGGAATTCTCAGTACAGCGATCAGTACACTGACGTTGCCTATTGTTCTTGTTGTTAGTTTAATTACATTGGTCGTTGGTGGTCGAGTTATTCCATTCTTTACTTGGCGTGGTACTCAAACAGAACAAATTACACGAGTTAAAGTGATTGAATATGCAGCTCTAATTCCTATTTGGTTGTTGTTATTCGCAACACTGATACCATCAAATCTGATACCTGCTAATTGGATAGGTGTACTTGCAATCATTACAGCGTTAACTAACTTTGTGCGTTTTAGTCGCTGGCGTACGTTGTCAACCTTATCAAATCCATTGTTGTGGACATTACATTTGGCATATTTATCGCTAATTATTGGTTTATTCGCATTAGGCATGAGTTACGTTAGCAATTACATCAGTGTATCTATTGCTATACATATAATGGCTATTGGCGGTATTGGAGGTATGATTTTATCGATGATCTCACGAGTGTCGCTTGGTCATACTGGTAGAAAGCTTAAAGTTAATATGCTGATGCCAATTTCTTTTATTGCTTTATTTGCATCTCTGTTAGCTAGAGTAGTGTTGATCCTAGTGCTTCCAAGTATAACTATTGATGGTTATGTGTTATCAGCTTGCTTATGGGCATTGGCGTTTGCAATTTTTGCTATTGTTTATTATCCAATCCTGACACAGCCTCGAGTAGATGGTCATCCGGGCTAATTTTAATCAAGTTTGATTGGCGTTTAGTTGGATTGATAATCAGTGACATTATTGATTAATCACTCTAAAATAATGCCTCGTTCATCAAGAAGAAGAAAGTTATGTACAATCACACCCCAACGCTCACTCACGAAGAACAGCAAAAAGCGGCAGAGCGTATTCATGAGTTGATGGCTCAAGGTATTAGTAGTGGTGAAGCTATCATGATCGTAGCTAACCAAATTCGTGAAGAAGATGCTAAACGTCGTCAGGCGGCGGGTGAATCTTTCAGTGATGAAGAAGAGTAATTAAAAGAAGAGCTTAGCGGCTCTTTTTTTATATCTGAATTCTAGCATTCCAAATAAAAGGC
>NZ_SSMG01000485.1 GCF_009873615.1 Photobacterium lucens | reverse complement strand
TATGCGATCGTCGGCAGCGTCAGATGTGTATAAGGAGACAGATATGAATGACCGTTATTTAAAGGCACAAGCATTTGCGAAGGAACGCCATGGTGAACAAAAATATGGAGATTACCCATACTACATTCATCTAGACGCGGTAGCAGAGCTAGCAAGCCCTTACGGTACCGATGCGATGATTGTTGCCCAACTTCATGATGTTATTGAAGACACAGAAACAACATTTGACGAATTAGCTGATGTATTTGGTTACACCATTGCTGATGCAGTGAATTACGTAACAGATGTTAAGTTAGAAGATAGAGCGAAGCGCAAATTAGAGATCAACCAACGTTTATTCTCGCTTAATCCTGCTGAAGATGCTGCTCGCTTAGCATTGATTGTCAAAGCTTGCGACCGATTAGCGAATGTACGTTCGAGTAGTAATAGTTCACGTCGTCATTATTTAATGTATCAAGCTGAGCATGAAGCGTTTAAACATGCGGTATACCGTCCTGGTTTATGCGATGAGATCTGGCAAGAATTAGACTCACTAATACATACAAAAGACTGTGTTAATTGCTATTAATTAACTTGGTTAGATAACTGATAAAAGAAAGCCTTTGTGTTTAGATAGACTAAACCAAAGGCTTTTTTGTTGCCGCGATAATGACTCGCAGCAGACATAAAGAAGATTATTCTTCGTCGTAAATAGTCGGGATTGGCTGACGTTTGTGTTGAGTGACTTTGTAGATAGACACTAAACGATCACGTACGAAATCTTCAACAGGCTTGCCTTCAAGAAAATCATCGATTTGATCGTAAGAAACTTGAAGTGCATCTTCATCTGCTTTTTGTGGTGCTAGTTCTTCCAAATCAGCTGTCGGAACTTTGAATACTAACTGCTCAGGAGCACCTAGCTTTGCAGCAATCTTACGTACTTGGCGTTTATTTAAGCCAAATAAAGGAGCAAGATCGCAAGCGCCATCACCAAATTTGGTGTAGAAGCCAGTAATGTTTTCAGCTGAATGATCTGTACCTAAAACTAAACCACCAACAAGACCTGCAATTTCGTATTGAGCTATCATACGAGTTCGTGCTTTTACATTACCTTTAACGAAATCAACTTTTGCTTCATCTGCAGGGATAAGGCCGGTACCTTCAAGAGCAAAAAGGGTACTTGCATGTATACCATCAACACCATCTTTAATATTCACGCTAACCGAATGGCTAGGCTTAATGAAGCGTAATGCTAGCTGGGCTTCATCTTCATCCTGTTGCTCGCCGTAGGGTAGGCGTACAGCGATAAATTGGTAATCATTAGTATTGGTTTCTGCGTTTAAACCATCAATTGCTAATTGAGCAAGGCGACCACAGGTTGTTGAATCCACGCCACCACTAATGCCTAGCACAAGAGATTTACAGCCTGATTGTTTAAGTTTTTTCTGAATAAATGCCACACGGCGTTGGATTTCAAAATCAACGTCAATTTCAGGTAACACACGCATTTCAGTGCGGATAAGCTGTTCCATGGTATATGAATCCTTAAGGGCGTTAGCCCAAATATTAATCATTTGAAACGGTATAATGGAGAAATGAGAGCTAAACCATTACACCTTTTTCAAAATCATGCGATAACTCTTAATTATGATCAATGCTAAAGATAGATTTAACTAAAATTAGTCAGCAATTTTCTTGGAAATGCTTAAATAATAGTTACATCATTAGAAAATCTTTGCGAAAAAACAGTTCGATAGGTCTGATGGATGAAACAAACACTCGCCGTCTTTGGTAGCGCATTTAATCCGCCAAGTTTAGGGCATCGCTCGGTATTAGAACGCTTAGCGCATTATGACAAAGTTCTTTTATTACCAAGTTATAGTCATGCTTGGGGTAAAACGATGCTGGATTATTCACTTCGTTGTCAGCTTGTCTCTGCGTTTATTAATGATATTGCGCAGAGCAATTTAGAACTATCAACACTAGAACAAGATATTGCGATTGACGATGAAGCGATAACGACTTTCGCGGTTCTTCAAGAGTTAGAAAAGCGCTACCCTGAATATCAAATTACTTTTGTGGTTGGCCCTGATAATTTCTTGAACTTTAGTAAGTTTTACATGTCAAAAGAAATACTTAGCCGTTGGCAGGTATTAGCTTGTCCTGAAACGTTACCGATCAGAAGTACCTTAATTCGTGACAAGTTGGCTAAGGGAGAAAATGTCTCTGAACTTACTACTCCAAGTGTTTGTAAGTTGCTGATGACAGATGGGCGTTTTCAATTTTAAGTTGCAGGGGTTATGTCAGCGTGCTTAAAACAATCCCGTTATCAATTATATGTAGCTTTTCGTTTATTTTTCCTTCGTCAGTGTTGGCGTTCAATTGTAATGATTCTTATATAGAAGGGTCTGCCAATAGTCTCTTTAATAAGAATTATGGTGCGATGTGCTCTATAGCTTCATATGATCATGATCTTAAGAAGATAGAAGCTAAGGATAATTCATCACTTTGGAAATTAGATCAAAGTAACTATGGCAGTAAGTTTTGGTTACATTGGAATGATGACTTTGCCGATTCTCCCGTTTTGATGGATCACAGTGCCTCGACATTTTATGGTTTAGGCTTTTGGATGCCGGAGCAATATGATGAAGAAGACTTTTCAAATGTAGCTGGAGCTGAAAGTTGGATCTTAAATCATGGCTTACAAATGAGTTTAGGATTTGGTGATCCAAAAGGGCATACGCCGAGAGTGAGGTTTGATTATCGTTGGCACAACAATAGCCATGTTGAAGATGGTGTGTCGATGCAATTACATTTTCCTATTAATTAGCCTTTTCCAAGTAATAAAAAACGCCCGTTGTGGGCGTTTTACTTATTCTTCTTTTCTTCACCTGTTTACTGAATATGCGAACAGGCTGCGTATTTAAAGCGGTTACTTTAAGCTTTCACCAAGAATAGGCAGTGATAAGGCTTCAATCATTTGCTCGGTTGTATTTAGCTGAGCTGCAATTTGTGGCAATTTACGACCTGAACGACTCAGCTTCAGTACTTCACGCATCATAATGCAGGCTTCGCACTCTTTAACCGTCATATTCATGACTGCTTCAAGGCTACTGATGGTCGCTTTTTCAGTGATCTTGTTACCTGATAGCATTAAGGCTAATGAATTGTGATATTGCTTATTAATTGCAGGGCATAGCGATTGGGTTGATACCGATAGGTTTGCTGTTTGATCTGCAATGACACGTAATAATCTACCTTCAGCACCTTCCCATTGATGTTTTTCTACAGGTGTTTTTGATAGCTCATCAAGAACCGCTCTGATCAAAGGAGAAACAACAAAAAAGCCTGCATCAGTACACAATGGTTGTGTCATTCGAACGGAAAACGCCACTTTGTAATATTGAGTACCTGGAAGCACAGTAATAGCGTGTAAACAGTCAAATGGTACCCAAAAGCCATGGCCTTTAGTAACCATGTGTTCATGTTTACCTAAACGGATCAGTACACTGCCGTTAGTTACAATAATGAAGTAAGAACAATGGCTTTTACGACGTGAACCAACAAAAAGAAAAGGATGTTCGTTGTTTGAAAACTCAATAGCTTGTTTCATAGTGACTCTCTAACACATAAGCTTGCACATCTTCGTGTTTTTTTCTGATAGCGTCAACTCAGAGGGGAATGTAATAACTAAATACTGTAGATAACATTCATCATGTGATCAAATTAGGGCAAAATGCCGAATAAGCGTTTAAAAATTCGCCTAAATAATGAGGTATGACCTCCAACCATCACGGTTATTGACACTGGTTGTTTGGCTAATGTTTTTTTATAAGTAAAATAAACCAGTTTTTTCAAGATGAAGCATGACTGTGCAAGTAGATAACGATATTTATAAAGAAATCCGCCCATATAACGACGATGAAGTTAGTGGTGCGATTCAACGCCTCATTGATGATAAAGATTTTATCAATGCCATTTTAAAATACCGATTCCCTCATGCATCGGGCATGTTTGGATGGTTACTTATTCCTTTAATTAAGCGCTTTCTTGTCAAGAAATGGTCTGGCATAAAAACGGTTAAAGACGTGCAAGACCAAGTTGCTAAATACATGAATGGCACGATTGAACATTCATGTGATGGTGTAACGTATACTGGTCTTGATAAACTTGATCCAAACAAAGCTTACTTATTTGTTTCTAATCACCGTGATATTGCAATGGATCCTGCGATGGTTAACTGGTGTCTATATCAAGAGAAAATGGGCACAGTAAGAATTGCAATTGGTGATAATCTTTTAAAGAAACCTTGTGCGACAGAGCTCATGCGCTTAAACAAGAGCTTTATTGTGAAACGTTCGGCTAAAGGCCCGCGTGAGTTAATGAAGTCGTTAGGTTTGCTATCAAGCTATATTTCACACTCGCTAGAAACAGGCAATAACATTTGGATTGCACAGAAAGAAGGTCGTGCTAAAGATGGCAACGATAAAACTGATCCAGCAATTTTAAAAATGTTTTATATGGAAGGTCGAAAACGTAAACAATCATTTGAAGACTTTATGAGCGGTTTAAATATTGTGCCTGTAGCGATTTCTTACGAAAACGATCCTTGTGATGTGGCTAAAGCTGAAGAATTACATCAGAAGGCAACAACGGGCAGTTATGAGAAAGGTGAATTTGAAGATATTGAAAGTATCGTTCAAGGCATCGTTGGCGAAAAACGCCATATTCATATTAGCTTTGGTGATGTGATCACCCATGCTCCAGAAACCCCAGAAGAATTAGCATTAGAAATCGATCGTCAAATTACTCAGAATTACCATTTATTCCCAGCAAACTACATTGCTGCAGGTATGGATTCTGATCTGGTGACAGAAGATGAAAAGTCACTGTTTAACAAGAAGTTTGAAAATCACAATGAAGGCGTGAATGACATTTTGAAACAGATGTATGCATTGCCAGCGTTGAAAAAACAACAGCTATCGTAATATTGAATCAAACGGCACCGAGTGTGCCGTTTCTTTTTAGTACATGCCTAATTCCGGATCATAAGTCACGATAATCGTTTGTGGCATGATCAGTTCGGTGCTATTTATCCAGTTTTGTTCGTATTGTTTATAGTGAGCCGTTTCTTCCTCACTGGTTTGAAGCAATTGTATCCTTTCTTCTTCAATATCAAATTGCATAGCAATGTAATCAGCAACGCCATATAAACGTTGATGTGCTAAATCGCCTGTTGTATGCAAAGTAATAACAATAAATGTTTCTTTGTAAGTCTCTAATAAGTAGCCGAGTTCATCGAGAATACTTTTAATTCTTGCCGTTAATTGGCTGCTGTTATTTTCAAAGTAAATTACGTCATAATGGGTTGGAAATTCCACTAACATTGCTTGCTCTGGAAAATGATCAAGCTTTGTCATCAAAGGATGAGAGATAGGATGTGTTTGGCTAAAGCTATGAATGGCAAAACATGTTTTTGAGTTAAATAGAACGAACAGTAAAAGGATACTGGCAAGGTAGCTATTACAGGAGAAGGAACGCTTAAAATATCGAGGAATTAACCACATAGCAGACTCAATATACAGGCTTTATTATCAAGTCTAGTATATTGAGCTAACTTATTTTGATATATACACCTTATTTGACTATTCCAACAACAGTACACTATTGATTAAAAAGAATAGGGTTGCTGTTCTTATAAGGCGGAAGAGCCATTCTTTCAGCCATAAAGTCGATAAAACATCGTACTTTAGGTGCTAGGTACTTACGACGTGGATAGACAGCATAAATTGGCAAATCTACTGTTGTTTTCCATTCTGGTAGTAGAGTTACAAGTTTATTAGATTGAATTTCATCGGTGAGTAAATAGGTTGATAGATAAGCTATCCCCAAACCACTCATGGCTGCATCTAACACAGCAGGTGCATTATCGATACGGTAATTACCACTGACACGAATTGATTGTTTGATCCCATCTCGGCAGAATTCCCAATTAACGTATTTACGTTCCCGACTTTGGTAAGTAATGCAATTATGCTGACGTAAATCACTCGGTGATTCAGGCATACCGTGCTGTTCAATATAGTCAGGAGAGGCAACCACAACAAATTCACATTTGGCCAGTTTTCTTGCCACCATGCCTTCCGGTGGATGCTCATGAATCGCTATCCAACAATCAAAACCTTCTTCTAATAGGTTAGGGCGATGATCAAACAAGCTGATCTCAAGCTCTAAATTAGGATTTTGTTTTTGGAATTCAGCAAGCGCTGAGGTGATATGAATATTACCGAATGATTGTGCAATACCAATACGTAAAACACCTGTGATTTCATTACGATACCCTGCAACCATCGCTTCGGCTTCACTTACGGTATCAATGAGTTGTTGCCCATAATCAGCATATTGAAGCCCAATTTCTGTAAGTACTACGGTACGGGTACTACGCTGTACTAACTGACAACCGAGTCGATCCTCTAAGCACTTTATTTGCTTACTTACTTGTGATTTAGAAATGCCTAAACGCTCGGCTGCACGAGTAAAATTCTGTTCATGGCCAACCGCTGCCAAGATGACCATTTGCTGTAGATTATCAAGCATTCACAAACCTAAGTGACAGTGTCACATAAAATAAAATCAGGATATATAACCAAGGCATTATTGTTCTTTACCTACTAAACATCAATATAACTATTAGTAAAAACAATAAATAACATCATTTTAAACGATTTTAATAATGAAGAGGTTAACGCTATGATAATGCGATAGTTTATGGAGGAACCCATGTTAACCGTTTTCACGACTTTTTTACTTTTAGGCCTATATAGTTTCGGTGGACCTGCTGCTCATATCGGTTTTTTTCAACGTGCATTTGTACAAGAGAAGAAATGGATCAGCGATGATGATTTCAACCATGCTGTTGCTTTGTGTCAGTTTTTGCCTGGGCCTGCAAGTAGCCAATTAGGTATGTATATTGGCTTTAAAAAAGCGGGGTACCTTGGTGCTGTTGCCGCTTTTATTGGTTTCACCTTACCATCATTTGCGCTGCTTACGGCACTTGCCATTGCAAGCAGTAGCGTGACGCAAAACTCTGTTGTTGAGAGTTTAATTTTAGCAGCCAAACTATTGGCTGTGATTGTAGTGGCTGACGCATTATGGGGAATGGCTAAGAAGAATCTTACTTCAGCACTGACCATTACGATCGCTTTTATAACGGCAATCTGGGTTTATTTCAGCACAGGCCTACTAGGGCAAATCTTACCAATTTGCATTGCTGCTGCGATTGGTTATGGTCTTTCATACAAAAATGTCGAGCCAACAAAAACACAGCAAGCCGTTAGCATTAAACCGCATATGGGCATATTGAGTACATTTATTATCCTATTAGTTGTATTGCCATTAATCGCAAGCTATAGCCAAGGCTTGAATCTGTTTAACATATTCTATCAAGCGGGCAGTTTTGTATTCGGTGGTGGTCATGTGGTACTTCCGTTATTACAACCTATGATGGAAGGGTTGGTCAGCGAGTCAACATTTATCAATGCTTATGCATCTGCCCAGCTTGTACCTGGACCGATGTTTACCATGGCAAGCTATCTTGGTGCATCAATTGATTCATTGCATCCTGTCGTGGGTAGCCTTATTGCAACCATAGCCGTTTTCTTACCGGGGGCACTGCTATTGTTTGCATTTGTTCCTGCATGGAAAGCACTATTTGCTCATCAGCGTTTAAAGCACTCAATTACATTAGTGAATGCATCAGTAGTAGGTTTGTTAGCAAGTGCATTTGTGACGCCAATTATGACAAGCGGGATAAAATCTTGGTTTGATATCGTGTTAGTCGTAGTGGGATTCATTGCATTTAAACAGTTCAAATGTCCTGTGTGGTTGCTGGCGATATTGCTTTTTGTTGCAAATTATATGATTGTGATTTGATCCTGATAAGCGTATAACATCATGATTATTTTAGAGGATCTGTGCATAGCCAGATCCTTTCTTCTTTTAGGAAGCCTATATGCATATTGTCTGTGAAACAGAAGCGCTAGTGATTCGTAAATTTGAACTAACGGATACTGACTTTATCATTCGTTTGCTTAATGAAGAGTTATTTATTCGATATATCGCAGATAAAGGTGTACGTAGCCACGAAGATGCTATTCGTTATTTAACTCAAGGCCCAATGGCATGTTATGAAGCTAATGGGTTCGGCTTAAATATGGTTATTTTAAAGTCGACGAATACAGCGATAGGGATGTGTGGTTTGTTAAAGCGACCAGAGCTAACATGTCCTGATTTAGGTTATGCATTTTTGAGTCAATATTGCGGTAAAGGTTATGCTTTTGAAGCGGCTGAAGCAGTTATTGCAGATGAAATGAAACGTTATGGTTTAACGAAGATCCAAGCTGTGACATATCCTGATAATATTCCATCCTGTCTCTATACACATCTGACGCTGCCGACGATCGCATA
>NZ_SSMG01000484.1:3077-10282 GCF_009873615.1 Photobacterium lucens | reverse complement strand
TGCATATTCAGGAATGAATTTAAGTTATAATGCCAATTTATTATTAAATGGTCACCTTACTGGTAACGCAATGACGATGGTCGATCACAATTTTCTGCGAGCACATATCGCGATAGTATATTCAACGTATTTTGCTTGGTCTTCTGCTTTTTTTATTATTTTATATGGAATATTAAGCAACATCATCATTAAAAATAACAATTAATCGCATCATGAAAGAGGCTATATATCATTTTAGCCTTTTTCTTTTCATAGGTCAGAATGAAAAGAGACACCAACTAGAACAATTACAGCATGTTTTAGCAAGTAGTATGCAAAGTATTCGTTTAGTCCTAAGCTTGATGCTCTTTTAGAGCCGAATTTATAAATACACGTCGAGCAAGATAGCCTTCACCAAAGCCAAGTTGGCCGTTAAGAAGCTTTAAAATATTTAGCTTATTCTGCATTCCAGCACATAGACAGTCGTCATTCACCATCCTACACACCTAACTCGGCTCCTGAATCTGCTCTTAATACTCTATCTGCTTCATTTCGTTGCTTGAAAACTGGTTTACCTTATGCCTATCACCCAAAGGCGCAAACATAAATGCCCAAGAAGGATCAGTGCCAATCTCTTTTAGCATTAATTAATTTTAAGTTTCTTCTTGATATTGATCTGTCGCTCATCGTTGTCGTCCTGTAACCCTAATAAGCCAAGACATTTGTGACGCGTTGTTTTAGATTGATTGTCCCCTTGATAGAAGGATGAAATGACCGCAGGGAAAGGTGTGAAACAAGCAGGAACAGCCACATAAAAAAGAGTAACTCGCATAACTTACGTAACTTACATAAGTTACATAACTTAAGTAAGTTGTGTAACTTATTCTTTGATTATATATCAACGCTTTAAATAATCACTTAATGTACTAGGTGCGATATCTAATAACTTTGCGGTGGCTCTAATTCCTAACCCCATTGCCCGATACTTTTCTATCTGTTCGCGTTTATCATCGAGCTTTAAACGTTTGGCAGGTCCTTTCGGGCGGCCCAGTATTTGCCCTTTTACTTTACGGGCCGCTAACGCTTCTTTGGTTCGCATTCGGATAAACTCACGTTCTATTTCACCGGCTAACCCTAAGATGGTGGCAACAATTTTGGCTTGCATAGAGCCATCAAGCTGCATGTTCTGTTTGGCAATGTGGACGCTGATTTGCTTTTCCATGCACAGTTCTAAGATCTCTAATACTTGCAGCGTTGAACGTGCCATACGGGTGACTTCAGCAAAAATGATCACATCACCTGCTGATAACCCCTCTAATAAGCTCCCTAAACGCCGCTGACGCCATTTTTTAGCACCAGACACACAATCCTCTACAAAAACTAAGTTACTCAGCCCTAGGCGGTTTGAGTACTCTAAAATGCCATGTTTCTGGTTGTTTACGTCTTGGGTATCACCAGATACCCGCAAATAAGCGTAGCTAGCCATGATCATTCCTTGATTGGATAAGAAACATCACGCTAAACAAACAGGAGAAATTGCACCACAAGGGAAGAGGAAAATTGCGATGGTGTATTCTAATTGGGTTGTTTACCCAATTAGAACACACCACAAAAACAAGAAAGGTGAGCGTGAGTGCATTGCAGTATGGCGTTACCCAATTGCCGTACACCATTAAATCACGGTGTATTCGGATTGGGTTATACCGACATTTGGAGCATTTTACGGTTGAAAGTATCATCCATTGGTAGATCTTCTGGCAGTGCCACTATCCCCATATTCACTGCTTGAAGTGCCAGTTTATGTTTGTCGGTTAACTCCCCTTCTAACGGGTAAGCCATGACGATTTGATAGGCTTCACGCGCCAGCACTAACATTGGGTTGTCGGGTACGGTTTCTGCACCTAACGCTTCACGCGCCTGTTTTTCCGCTTGGTTGTTGCTGCTTACCCACTGGTATAAAAACTCAATCGCGATAATTTTTTTACCGTGGTAGATCGGCTTAAACCCAAGATTTCCCGTTTCTTCATCCACCACAAAGCGCAGCTCTTTAAGCACATCGGTACTGTTCGCCATTTCTTCGATCGGTTTTTTAATGCAACGATCAATGAAGACTTTGTTTTGGCCATAACTCTTTTTTAATAATTTCCCTTTCTCGTCAAGCAGCCCATAAAGCCCGTGAAGCGATTCTATCGATTGTTGGTGTAATTTTGTATTTGCGTCTTTAAAACGCGACAGAAGCGTATACAGGCGCTTTGAGTGCTCTGATTTGAGGCTACGGAAAGAGTGATGGTTAATTTGGGCATGACCAGCTGAATAATCCACATAGGCATGGATCAATTCGCTGTTAGGGACAATTGTTAATGCTCCTTTGTGGTATTTCACGCGGGCAAACAGGGGAATGAAATCAAATTCTTCGCACTGATCGTTAGATAAACCAACTTTACGACTGGCTAAACGCTCAGCCACTGGGCGCAACGTTGGGTAGAGTTGTTTAGAAGATAACCCAAACCATTCTTTCAGCACATCCCCAGAGAAGGTGTATTGTGGGGCGTAAATATCACGCTTTTCAATGAAGTCTAACCAATGCTCACGATTTAAGCGTGATAAGAACAGTGCCATCATGTCATGCTCACGAGCGGTCAATGATAGTTGGCTAAACACCAATTCGTGACTTTTTCGAAAGAAGGTTTTTGGCAATTCACTTGGGTTTGCCGTGGTCACTTGAAAGCGCACATCTCGGGTGTTATCGGTCATTTTTACCATGCCTATGGTCACATATTTTTAGTGTTTGCCCCAATATTACTAAATTTATGTCACCTTTGAAGTGATTTTTACCGAAAAACACTAAAAATGTGTGACCAATAATGAAGCCATTTTGCTTTGTGAGTAAAAAAATCAAAAACACTAAAAATGTGTGACCGATACACTAAAAATGTGTGACCGATACACTAAAAAAATGTGACCATACACTAAAAAAATGTGACCGATACACTAAAAAAATGTGACTTACCCACTAAAAATTTGTGACCACAAAGCTTGTAGGTTACTGATTATAAATAGTTTTTCAGACCTTATAGATCTTATAGATCTTTATATAGATCTATATAGATTTATATATTGTTATATAGGGCCGTGCATATGTGGATAACTCTTCGAGTTAACGCACATACCCACAGCGACAAACAATCAAAATTCTTTTTGTTTTTCTAACAGAGTAATTCGCATTTTTTCGTCTTGCTCAGCCAATAAAGCCAGTGCTGCTTTGACAACTTGCGAGCGATTACAACGGAACGAACGTACTTGCAGTGAAAGTTCATCAATCAATTTATCTTCATGCTCAGTCAGTGAGAAAGTTACACGCTTAAATTTCTTTTCACGCTTAGACGTTGTTTCTTTGGTTACAATTTTAATTTCAGCACCACGGGCAAAAGCATCAATCTTCTGCTGCTCAGTCACACGTTCACGTTTTTTAACCATGGAATACTTCCTCCATCAATGCGCTAATTTCAGCTTTGGCTTTTGCATCTTTCCACTCAAAGACCGATTTACCTTCTGCCACACAATCACGGAAGGCTTTGCGATCATAAACCAGCGTGGTTGCGACACCGAACTCTGGAAAATCAGAGAGGTATTCTTTGGCGTCATCCGCTTCTTTGATCACAGGGTTAGTTGGACACATATTCAGTACCAGGTAACCTTTTAGTTTTGGGTTAATGTCTTGTGCTTGAAGAAATACATCGGTGAGGTGTGGCAAAGTATCTAGGTCGTACTGCGATGGACGAGAAGGGGATAACAGCACATCGGCAATCACCATACCGGTACGTAATTCACGGCTATCACGCCCTGCGGTATCGGCAACTACATAATCGTAATGGACCGCCAAATCTTTCAAGGTTTGGTTAATGTTGCCTGACGCTTGTACGTGAGGGATATGTTTTAGGGTTTCTTGATCCTGGCGATCTTGTGCCCAACGAACGGCAGAGCCTTGAGGATCGGCATCAACCAAAATCACATTGTGGCCTTGGTTTACTAACCAACCAGCCACGTTTACCGCTAAGGTGGATTTACCACAGCCGCCCTTTTGGCTACCAAGCAAAATAATCTTTCCCATTATTATCTCTTACGTAAGTTAAGTAACTTTAGTAAGTGTAATAACTTACGTAACTTATGCAAGTTAAATAACAAACATAAGAATGGTGAAATTTTATATCAATAACATTTAAGTAATGGGGACTTATAGGAGAGCAATAGATACGGTTATCAATAGTACTGACGATGTAGAATTAAAAAAGCGAATGCATAGTGCATTCGCTTTTTATTTAAAGCTCTACACTAAAAAATTGCTCGATTTCACGCTTGATACGATGAAATTCATTTACTGGAACATAGTAAGTAAAACCAACGTGAGGTTTATCTTCATCACAAGAATAAATTTCTACCAGATGATCAGGGAAGCATAACGCAATCACGCCTTCTTCTTCAGTAGAAATATTGAGAACGTTTACTAGGTTGACCATGAATGACTTGGTGATTTGTAGTCCTGTAATTGAGTGAATAGCAGTCATTGTGTTTCCTTGAAAGAATAAAACCAAGTGAGTGAGTTTAAAGTAGTCACAACAAGGTAACTATGCGATTTAGGTTATTGAGCGGATGACGAAAACTTTTGATAAGCGAATAGCAATTAACGATTAAAGGTGAGTTTTTATTTAACCAATTTTTTGCCATAAAAAACAAAAGTTATAGTGCGTTAGGTTGTACGAGAGAAACATCATTACCCTGTAACTCATAAAATACGTTTTACATAGCAACAAATACACTGATCGCGCTATCTCAAAACGTAACATAAGTGACTGTTTTTATTTTGTAATGTGATTGGCTTGTTTATAGCGAAAGGAGCCATTAACGCAGAGCGATAAGGACGGTCGATAACCTTTGTCACTGTTGGCGCAGTGCAAAAGGAATACATAGGGAAGTGAACAATCCCTTTCATTATGCTGCTTTGATGCAGTCGTATCAACTCGTCCTCTACGATGCTCATCACAAAAAATAAGGTAACGTATTCAGCCTTTGTCGTTGCGGGGAACACCACGCCAGCGACATTAAATAAATGGGTGGTTATTGGTTTTCAGCACAATAAAAAGCAATGGAATACGTGACAACGTAATGCCGTCTTGACGGGGACGTATGGCACTTATGGTGCAGTTAAGTGCTGTGATAAACAGGTATGGCGTAATGGGTGATCACATATCACCGATTATTTTAGATGCTTGGTTGTTAGGTCTGATTGATGTCATTCGACACACACAAACCAACCAAGAAATGAGAGGGAGTAACGCCCCGATCTGCAGCGGTACTGGCGAACCGTGCGACTATGCCCAGCCCAAACTAATCTGTCGCAGAACAATCGCACCTGATAACGCATTACATTGAACAGCCAACATGCTTAAAAGCACTCAGAAGATGGAACGGTTTTTGATTGATGCTAACGCATAGGTATGGCATCACCCAGCCCCCGTCTAATGATTGCTATTGCCTGTACGAAATAAACGACCGTTATTCTCGAACAATCTTTCTCATCAGAACATTACTACACATCATAAAATTGTTTACCCCTTATGTTGCTCCGCTTTGCTTCGCAAGCGTTCGGAAAAAACCGCGGTTCTCCGAACGCTAAGTTTGCTTTTTTTCCCCGAATTTTTCGCTGACAAACGACTCAGAAAAATTAGCCATAACCCGCAAAAAGCCTAATTAGCTAGGCATAATAAACCAGCAATTGATATCAAACACTTTTAGTACTGTGAGTAATTACAGTAAAATAAAAGCAATTAATTGCCTCAAAGAATAAAACAATGAAAAAGCCACAAGTTCAGAAAAAGAATGAAAAAATAGAGCCTCGCACGTGGTCGCTGAAAGGTTTTTTACAAGAAATAAAACGCATCCATAACGATATAGAAGATCGTCGTTTTGCATTTATTTTAGGTGCAGGTGCATCTATAAATTCAAACATAAAGGGAGCCGCAGCCTTAGCTAAGGAATGGATGGAGATCATTTACCATCGCGAGCATGAACCAACATCTGATTATAAAAATTGGCTTGCAAGCAATCCACTAGATTTGGAAAACTGGGAACCCAACAACCTTGCCAAACACTACCCAAAGATATTTGAAAAGTGTTTTGAGGGCGATCACGACTCAGGCTATGCTGCATTAGAAAAGGCAATAAAGGATGGTAAACCGAGTTTAGGTTACGCGGTATTAGCTTGGATATTATCTTCTACACGCCACCGAATGGTGATCACAACCAACTTTGATAACTTAGTTGCGGATGCCGTATCTATTTATGGTGGAACTTACCCACATGTCATTGGCCATGAATCACTAGCAAGTTATGCAAAGCCTTTATCACGACGCCCTATCGTTGCCAAAATCCACCGTGATCTGTTTACAGACCCCAAAAATACCACAGAAGGAACAAGTTCTTTAGAACTGTCTTGGAACCAAACACTAAAGAATATTTTTAAGTTCTATACCCCCGTATTTATTGGTTATGGCGGCAATGATGGAAGTTTGATGGATTTCCTACAGGGACTTGATAAAAAAGAGATTTCAGGGCAACCATTCTGGTGTTACTACGCACCTGACGGAGCGCCTAATGATGCCATCAAACAGTTAATGATAGAGCACAATGGCGTTCTTGTACCTGGCATGGGATTTGATGAACTCATGCTGAAAATGGGTGAGGTGGTTGGCTTTGATCGCCACAAACAAATAACAGAGATCAAAAAGAAATCAGAACAGCTCATCGTTCAAATACAAGAACAGATGCTCTCTTTGAGTAAAGAAACAAAAGATGAGGATGTTCAGGAAATACTCCAACCACAAAATCAAGAAAGGGATAATTGGAGTTGGTTGGACTGGTCATTAAAGATACAGAAAACAAGTGATAACGAAGAACAAGAAACGCTTTATAAAGAAGCAATTGAGGCACTTCCTGAAAGTTATCAATTACTAGGAAACTATGCCAACTTTCTTAGTCATCATGGGCATTTTGAAAAAGCCGAAGAAACCTACCACCTTGCCATTAACGCTAGTCCTAAACAGGCTAGAAACCTAGGAAATTATGCCTATTTTCTTAATGAACAAGGGAAGCTAGAAGAAGCCGAGCAATATTATCGACGAGCAATTGAAGCTGACCCTAACCATAGCAATAACCTAGGAAATTATGCA
>NZ_SSMG01000484.1:0-2978 GCF_009873615.1 Photobacterium lucens | reverse complement strand
CTAGAAGAAGCCGAGCAATATTATCGACGAGCAATTGAAGCTGACCCTAACCATAGCAATAACCTAGGAAATTATGCCTATTTTCTTGGTGAACAAGGGAAACTAGAAGACGCCGAGTACTATTACCGTCGGGCAATTGAAATTGAACCAGATGATGCCGATTACCTAGGAAATTATGCCCTGTTACTTGAGGAAAAAGGGAAACTAGAAGATGCCGAGTACTATTATCGTCGAGCGATTGAAGCTTCCCCTAACCATACCAATAACCAAAGAAATTATGCCGATTTCCTTACAAATACAGAACGCTTTGAAGAAGCTAACAAGATTATACAACAAGCATTAGCAATAGAGCCAAATGATGAGCGCTTACTTAACATTAAAGAAGCAATACAAAGCAATCTCAATCAGTTAGAAGAAGAAACGGCATAATACACAGTATAAGTACTCGATAGCCTTATCGAGTACTTATACCAACTAACAACACAATTACAGCCATTATTGAAGCAACTCTAAAGCCCCTGTAACCAACACCAACGCCACCTTTCTTTTCGTTAATCTAACTCTTTCTTTTGGCAAAGAGGTAGCATGCGATTTCTCAAACTGCGCACTGACAGCAAACGCCAGCGTAAAGACGGTAGCCGGTATATCACACCGCTGATCGTCGATGCTCCGCGCAAATTTGCCCCAAGCCACCGCAGACAAGAAACCTGCATTCGCCGTAAAGAGTGCCAGTTGATCACAGGGGCACACGACTCAGGCAAAAGCCGCTGGTTACTGCGTCTTAAAGACAACCGTAATGAAATTTGGGGCAAGAAAGCCCAGCCAGTGGTACTCGAAGGGTTAATGCCGCTCTCTAGCTGGATTGAAGTGAAAGGGATCGACAAATGGTACAGCGAGCGCGAAACCGAAGAAGAAAGGCCCACACCGTGGCACAAACTCAACCTGCAGTTAAAAGCCGAGCTACTGGCTGAATACCTGCTTGAAACCCAAGCTATGCTGTTCATTGATGACGCCCACAAGCTAACAGGCCGTAAAGCCCAAATAGCCCGTAAGTGCCTTATCTCTGCCAAGTTATGGATCATGACGGCCAGTGAAGAAGGCCGTTTACCTGCCTCCATTCGCCCGATTGTCGAGCGTCGCGATCCGCAACGCACCAACCTTGAAAGTGATGTGAGCTACGACACCACCAAAGCCCTGATCTGGTTTTTAGTCGCCATGTGTGTGGTTGCTGGCGCATGGGAAGCGGGTGCCGTGATAGGTGGATTACAAATGTTAGGTAGCGGAAGGAGATCTACCCGTGCAGATTAGAGCCATTACCACTGCAACTTTACTGCTCACACACCTTTCCTTAAAAGCAGATGAGGGGGCAGAAGAAAGTGCATGGCCTATTGATTTGCCTTGGCAACAACCGAGCGAACAAGCACCGAACATTCAGCCGTTCGAGCTACCGACTTTAAAAGGCGAGAGCCCAGATTTTCATAGCGCGATTCCGGCAATACAAGGGGCACCCAAGGTCGATCCCGATACCATTTACCACGTTATTACCCGTTGTTACCCCGAAAAAACCAAATTCAAAATAGACGTAAACCTTGTCGCTGGTATGCGCAGCAGCGTCGATCAATATGATTCCAGCGATTGGCCTGAGATAACCGATCACTACATTGGCATTGTTGGGGAAATGCCACTCTATTCCACTACCGAACAATCCCGTGAAAGAGAATGGGAGCATAAACGCCGCGTCGCTACCGCCAAACAAGTGGCTGATTTTGTTCAAGCCTTAGCGAACCGTAACTACGCCTACCGTGAAATGGGGTTATACCTGGCAATGGAAGCCCGATCTCAAGCACGGGTAAAACAAGGCTTGGCCAACATTACCGAACAAGTGGGATTTTTAGAAAAAGTAGCTGCCGCACAACGCGACATTTTAAAGCACGAAGCCCAAGTAATAGAAAACCGCCTAGCGCTGATCTCGATGTGTGACAACGGCACCAGTGAACAAGTAAACCAGTACCTTAAAAAAGTCGCCTACCTACCGCCAGCCAAAAACAATAAACAAGGTAACAGCCAATGAAATGGCTCAACCACACCTTAATCGCAGGGGCATTGTGTGCCGTGGTATCGCCCCCACATGTGGCGGCATGCGTGGCAGGAGCTACCGCCCCCGATTGGATGGAATATGTTTCAAAAGCCTTGGGTAAGCCAGTTAAACACCGAGGACCGACACACATCTTCACCCATTGGCTAATTGCCGCGATCACCTTCACCTTTGTTTGGGATTATCACGGCCTATTGATGGCCTTTGCATGGGGAGGCGTCAGCCACATTTTAACCGATGCCATGACAGTAAGCGGTGTGCCCTTTTCCCCATACAGCGACAGACGATTTCACTTATTTGGTGGGCGATTTCGTACCGGCGATCCGATTGAATATGCCATTTCTGCTGCAGTAATTATCGCTTGTATTGGGGTTAGCCATGTCACAGGCAGCGGCAGTTTTAGCCCGTTTTTCTTCGATTGGGGCGGTTATTACAACCAAGGTTTAATTGATGCAGCCGAGTGGAAAGCCAACCGCTTTAGACTTATTTAGATTACGTAACTTACTTAACTTACTTAACTTACGCAAGTTACATAACTTACGTAAAAAGGATTTAATACCATGAAAAATAAAGGATTAACCTTACTCGAATTAATTATCGCCATTAGTGTTTTAAGCATTATGCTCACTATGGCAGCCCCTAGCTTTAACAACCTGTTTGCCAGCAACACCATGAAGCGTACCTCTACCGAACTACGTGGCCTGATCGTTGCTGCCAAATCGGAAGCCGTGATGCGCGGCACCGATGTGTACCTTCACACCATAGGCTTAACTAGCACTAAAACCCTCACCGATAACTGGTGCCTTATTGCCACTACCGATGCCACCATTGCCGATTGTGATCACAGCAATGTTTTATACAAAGTCGACGGTAGCCAAATGAC
>NZ_SSMG01000483.1 GCF_009873615.1 Photobacterium lucens | reverse complement strand
CTTATAAACATAAGACATTTTCTTGTTACATTTATAATCACTGTAACGATGCCTTGCTATTCATCATGCTTAATAAAGATAATTCTCTATCGTTTTCATCGCCTAATTTGCTTATGATGGATGCAGTTTTAAATCTGTAATGGAAATGATGATGTACAAATTAGTTGCACTTGATATGGACGGCACTTTGCTTAATTCTGACGGTACGATTTCCGCAGAAAATAAAGCGGCGATTAGCGCAGCACGTGAGCAAGGTGTTTCCATTGTTTTAGCTTCTGGTCGCCCATTAGAGGGCATGACATGGGCACTCAATGAACTTAACATGACTGGCGCCAACGATTATGTGCTTAGCTACAATGCTTCACTAATCCAACGTGTTGAAAATAAAGAAATCATTCGTAGTGAAACCCTAACAGGTACAGATGCAAAAAATATTGCTTCTCTTGCTCATGACTTAGGCATTCACATTCACGCCTTTACTCGTCGCCAAGGCTTAATCACGCCTGAAAATAATTACTACACCGATCACGAAGCAAAAATTAACGGCCTTGAAATTACAATTGAGGATTTTGCAACGCTGGATAATGATGAAGAAGTAATGAAAGTAATGATGATTGACGAACCAGAACGTCTTTCAGCTGCCATTGCACAATTACCAGCAGAGCTATATGAACGTTACACCATCGTACAAAGCGCCCCTTTCTTCTTGGAGTTTATGAACCCAAAAAGCAATAAAGGTACTGGCGTTGAAGCGCTTGCAAAATACTTAGACATCAAACAAAGTGAAGTGATTTGTATGGGCGATGCCGGTAATGATCACCATATGATTGAATATGCAGGTTTAGGTGTGGCAATGGGTAATGCGACTGACGCTACCAAAGCGCTGGCTAATTACATTACCGATACCAACAACAATGCAGGTGTGGCAAAGGTAATCCAAAAATTCATCTTAGAGGCCAAGTACGATAACTAATCTCAGCAAAATATAGCCATAAAAAAACGCTATTTCTAAATAGAAATAGCGTTTTTATTTCAGTCTTATAATTAGCCAGCTAACGCAACTTTGTTTACGTCAATCGTACGCTCTGACCAATCTTTATCGACTTCACCACGGATCACTAGTTTAGTTGTTGGTGTTGCATTCACACCATTCCAATCTTTGTGATCAATTTCTACTTTGATCTCACCAGTGCTGTCTTTGAACATGTAGTCTTCATCACCCAGTGATGTTGTGATGTAACCCGTTAGCTCAACAACCGCATCATCGTTTGCTTCTTTCGCTTGGTTTACTGTTGTAATTGCAGGAATTGCTGAAGGCCCAGTAAAACCACCTTGTGCAGGTTGAGAAGTCGTAGCTGTTGTAGCAGCCATCGCAGACGTTGAAGCAAGAACAAAAGCAGAAATAACTAAGAATTTTTTCATCATCTTTTACCGATTTTATGGGTATCTAACCGTGGCATCGACACAATTGAGTTCAGCTACCATGCTTAAAATACACAGATTATCTACTACTTAATAATTAGGAATAACTTACACCTAGTTATCATTGGTAGGAATACTATCATGCCAAATCTCAATTAAATGTGAAATTCGCTTCTAAAATCGTGACAATATATTTCGTTTAATACGCTATTTTACTGCTGTACGGCAAATGAGGTTAAAAATACATCAACCACCGTATTAATGTTCTCTTCGACTTTTTCACCTTCACATAATGGTGCTAATTCCATCATTTGTGGCCAAAAAAACAAACCTTGGAATAAACTCGTATAAATATTAGTAAGCAAACTAACATCTTTATCAACAATCGCTTTTGCTTCTATCGCTAACTTAAACCACTCTGCAATTGCATTAGTACTGTACAGATCTTTCACCAAATTCTTTGCGAGTTCTGGCTGGCGAATAAATTCCATAACAATAATACGAGATAATGACATGCCATACGTGTTATAAAGTACATCCACTTCATGGCGTGTAATTTCAACTAATTGTGCTTTTAATGGTTTTTCTGGATCAAACTGGTATTGCACATTCTCATTCACCGACTCTTGAATGATTCTGAGTACAGAAATAAACAACGTTTCTTTACTGTCAAAATGACGATATAAGGTACGTTTAGACACTTCTGCAACCAGTGAAATTCTATCCATATTGGCAGCAACAAAACCGTGTTCAATAAATTCAGCTTTCGCTGCTTCGATAATCGCTAAATGCTTACGTTCTGTTTGCTTCATAACTTAACTACCCATTTTCACCACTTGTGATCCTAATCTAACATTTTGTCACAAAAAAGTATACTTAGCAGTTTACAAACCACTCACCAAACATAAAATACACTCCAAAGTTTACCTGTTTAATTCTGAACAAATAAACGTGCTATCAACAATCCAATACCGTCTATGGTGACAGTGGAGAATCCGGTGAAAACTCAATCAGCTATGTCCAAAGTGACATCATTCTCATTAACTAAACTCGCATTGAGTTTATCAGTCGCGCTTGTCGTACTGTCAGGTTGCGGCAATAAAGAAACAGAAGAACAAGTTAAAAAACCAATGGTGAGCCCTGCCTTAACGTCAGTGGTTAAACAGAAGGCCAATACTAATTTAAGTTTTAATGGTGTGGTTCGCTCTGCACAACGTGCTGATCTGTCGTTCCAAGTATCAGGCCGTGTTGATCATATCTTCGTAAATGAAGGCGATCGTGTAACTAAAGGTCAGTTATTAGCCAAGCTTGATCCTAAAGACGCCCAAACGGTATTTGCAGCAGCACAACTTGAATTAAGTGATGCCAACAAAGCCTACCAACGTGGTAAAGCGATTTACGAAAGCAGCCAAGCTATCTCTAAAAGTGATTTAGATAAGCTCATTGTGCGTTATGATCTTGCGAAAAACCGTGTTAATGAGGCGAAAAACAAGCTGGCTTACACGCAATTAACCGCCCCATTTGACGGCATTATCGGTCGTAAACTGATCGACAGCCACGTACAGGTACAAGCGAATAACCCAGTATTAACACTGCACAATATCGATAACTTGGAAGTGGTCATTAACATTACTGACAATGTAATGCTATCGGGGATGACCTGCCGTGAAGCGGTCGCTGAAGTGAACAATAATCCACAACAATTATTGCCATTAAGCTTACGTACGTTCTCAACCCAAGCCGATCCTATTACCCAAACCTACTCTGTCGTTTTAGGTATTAAAGATACTAAAGGCATGAATATTTTGCCGGGTATGGCTGTGAAAGTATCACCGGATCTTAAAGCGTGTCCGCAAGAGAACCGTAATCCCATTATCGTACCACTAACATCTGTCGTGCCTGATAACAAAAGTAAGCAGTTTGTGTGGGTAGTTAACAAAGACAACACGGTTGCTAAACGCTACATCAGTGTAGGTAAAGTGAATAAAAACTGCATTACCGTCGTTAACGGATTAAGCGTTGGCGAGCGTATTGTGATCGCTGGCGTCTCTAAATTAAAGCCTGGTATGGAAGTACGTCCATACACAGATAACACCCAAAATGGAGCGTAAGTAAATGGATATCGCTCGCTATACCATAGCCAAGCGCACCAGTGTTTGGGTGATCATTGCGCTGATCTTGCTTGGCGGATATATCAGCTATTTAAAGCTCGGTCGCTTTGAAGATCCTGAGTTCGTTATTCGTCAAGCTGTTATTGTAACGCCATATTCAGGAGCAACAGCACAAGAAGTCTCCGATGAAGTCACTGATGTAATTGAAGGGGCTGTTCAGTCGCTGCAAGAGCTGAAAGAAGTAAAATCCGTCTCGAAACAAGGGATGTCTGAAGTTACCGTTGAGATCAAACTTGAGTTCTCTAAATCTCAAGATGAACTACAACAGGTATGGGACAAACTACGTCGTAAAGTGACTGATGTTCAGCGTATGTTACCACCGGGAGCCGGTCCATCGATTGTTAACGATGACTTCTCAGATGTATATGCGTTGTTCTTTGCAGTAACAGGTGAAGGCTTTACTGATAAGCAACTTCAAGATTACGTTGATTCATTGCGTCGTGAACTGGTACTAGTACCGGGCGTGGCGAAAACAGCAACCTTGGCAGAACAACAAGAAGCGATTTTTGTTGAGATCACCAGTGAGCGTTTAGCGAACTACGGTCTGTCTCTTGATAACGTATTGTCAGTATTACAAAAGCAAAACATCGTTAACGTTGCAGGTAGTGTAACGGCTAACGGTATGCGCTTACCTGTGATCCCAACACCAAACGTTAATTCATTTGAAGATCTCCGTAACCTGCAAGTCGGTATTGGTGATAACCACACCGTATTACGTTTAAAAGACATTGCAGATGTGAAACGTGGCTACCAAGAACCAACTAGCATGTTGATGCGTTACAACGGTGAACGTGCTATCGGTTTTGGTATCTCAAACGTCACTGGCGGTAACGTGGTTGATATGGGTGATGCGGTTAAAGCACGTATCGCAGAACTAGAAAGCCAACGTCCATTGGGCATGGAACTGCACGTTATCTCTATGCAGTCTGACTCTGTTCGTGATTCGGTAGCAAACTTCATTGATAACCTGATCGCAGCGGTTGTGATCGTATTTATCGTACTGCTGCTATTCATGGGCATTCGCTCTGGTGTGATCATCGGTTTCGTTCTGCTACTGACTGTGGCAGGTACTCTGTGCATCATGCTCATTGACGATATAGCCATGCAGCGTATCTCATTAGGTGCACTGATCATTGCACTAGGTATGCTAGTTGATAACGCCATTGTAGTGACCGACGGTATTCTTGTTCGCCTACAGAACAATGAAGATCGTAATATCGTTATTCCTGAAGTAGTTAATGCAACTAAATGGCCATTGCTTGGCGGTACGGTTGTAGGTATCTGTGCATTCAGTGCTATCGGCCTATCACCATCAGATATGGGTGAATATGCAGGCTCACTGTTTTGGGTAATTCTTTACTCCATGCTATTAAGCTGGGTATTTGCAGTCACAGTAACACCATTACTGTGTCACCAGTTCTTAAAAGTAAAAGTGAAGCAACAAGATAGCCAACCAAGCAAGTTAGTCACGGGCTACAAAGGTTTGCTAACTTGGGTATTAAGCCATCGTAAAACCACAGGCTTGCTACTACTGGCAACCCTAGCGGGTGCGATTTGGGGTGTGAAATTCGTCCCACCTGGCTTTATGCCTGAATCACAACGCGCACAGTTTGTTGTCGATGTCTACTTACCACAAGGTACAGATATCATGACAACAGAAAAAACAGTGGCAAAAATTGAAGGTGACATTAAACAAAAAGAAGGGATCAGCAATATCTCAAGTTTCATTGGCGGCGGTGGTTTACGTTTCATGTTGACCTATGCGCCAGAAGCACGTAACCCAAGCTACGGTCAGTTACTGATTGATATTGATGACTACCGCAACATTGCGCCACTGTTAGTAGAACTACAAACTGAGTTAGATCAAAAGTACCCTGAAGCATCGATCAAAGTATGGAAATTCATGCTAGGTCGTGGGGGCGGTAAGAAAATTGAAGCTGGTTTCCAAGGTCCTGACAGTAAAGTATTACGTGAACTTGCGGAGCAAGCGAAAGCGATCATGTTGTCTGATCCTAACTTAATTGCAGTACAAGACGATTGGCGTCAACAAGTACCTGTGATTAAGCCGGTTTACTCAACAGAAAAAGCACAGCGCTTTGGTTTAACAAATCAAGAGATCAGCCAAGCTATCGCACAAACGTTATCAGGTCGTAATGTTGGTGTTTACCGTGAAGGTAATGATTTGATCCCTATCGTGGTACGTGCGCCAGAAGATGAGCGTACTCATGAGCGTGCGATTGAAAACACCGAAGTACATAGCCGCATGGTCAATGGCCCAATTCCTGTCAATCAACTTGTTGAGTCTGTGAATGTGGTTTGGGAAGATGCGATCCTACGTCGTATTAACCGTATTCCAACCATTTTGGTTCAAGCTGATCCTGCACCAGGTGTACTAACAGCAGATGCGTTTAATGAACTACGTGGCAAAATTGAGGCTATCGAACTACCACCAGGTTACGAACTAACATGGTACGGTGAGCACAAAGCCTCTAAAGATGCTAACGAAGGTCTGGCAATTTCAGCTCCATACGGTTTTGCTGCGATGATTTTGTCAGTGATCTTTATGTTTAACGCATTAAAACAGCCACTGATCATTTGGCTAACCGCACCATTGGCAATCATAGGTGTCACCATTGGTCTTGTGATTTTCCAGACACCATTCGAGTTTATGGCAATCCTCGGTTTCCTAAGCTTGATTGGTATGATGGTGAAAAATGCCATTGTATTGGTGGATCAAACTGATGTTGAAATCAGAGAAGGTAAGTCCCCTTATCAAGCGATTATTGATTCAGCATTAAGCCGTGCACGCCCAGTATTACTAGGTGCGTTCACCACCATTCTTGGTGTAGCGCCACTATTGATAGATCCATTCTTCAAGAGTATGGCGGTAACCATCATGTTTGGTCTGTTATTTGCTACAATTTTGACATTGGTGATCATCCCATTACTTTATGCTGTGCTGTTTAAAGTAAACGTTGAACCACAAGCATAATAAACAAGTAACACCTTGATGCATAAAGGGCGTATAGCAATATACGCTCTTTTTTTATACTTATAAAAACCTTTCATTCTTACAATCAAACATTGTTTTCATTTGTATTGGTAGACAGAATAGAAATTACTTGTCTATGATCATCATAAATAACTCTTATCTCTTCTATTGATGACATATACCTATGACGCAATACAAATGGCGACCAATTAGACATCCTTTATTTCTTTCATCTTTACTAATTGGCTTTAACTTAGTACCTGTAACAGCACATGCTGGCGAAATTATAAATAACCCCCTTGATTACTCCAGCTCCAACACGCTACTGTTACAACAATACAAAGATAATTACGTATTACCTTTCTACTACACCCAAAAACCTAACTACGCTGAATACCAATCCGTTATTCCTGAAGACGGAAAGCTAAGCAAATATAACGTTAACTTCCAAATCAGTTTGAAATACCGTTTGGCTTCTGGCGTCTTGAACCACAAAGATAAAGTATATGTGGCTTATACCCAGCGTTCTAACTGGCAAGCCTATGCGTCTTCAGCTTTCTTCCGTGATACAGAGTACGAACCATCCATCTTCTGGACATTAGAAGAAGATGCCAACACCAATCCATGGGGCTATGCTGGTACAACTGTCGGTCTGGTTCATGAATCCAATGGTCGAGGTGGCGAGCAAGAAAGAAGTTGGAACCGTGCCTTTGCCGATTTCACCTTCCAACATGACAACTACACCCTAAGTATTAAACCTTGGGTACGTTTGGACTTTGGTGCTAAGGATTACAACAAAGACATTACTAACTACATGGGCTACGGACGCATCAGTATGAACTGGGCAATTGATAACAAAAACCTAGTGTCGTTCACCGCACGTAATGTTTTAGAAAGTGGTTTTTCACGTGGCTACGAGCGCATTACATGGAGCTTCCCTATTTATAAGCGCCTACGTGGTTACATGATGTTAGAAAGTGGCTACGGTATTTCGATTTCTGATTACAATCATTACGACAATGCTGGCGGTATTGGTTTTTCTTTCTAATTTATTAACAGAAATAAAGTGTTACTCATAATGTATTATAGTAGCACTTATTTTTTATTTATTAATACATACTCTGTTAACGATTAACTTTTACCAAACCTTTTTAGTGTTTATTTTTATAAAATAATCAGTAATAAATAGAATTGAGATAATGAAAACTTTATAATATTCAGTCTGAATTATTTTTTGATCCTTTAATATGAATGAAGA
>NZ_SSMG01000482.1 GCF_009873615.1 Photobacterium lucens | reverse complement strand
CAATGAGTGCGTTTTTTATTATTTGATAAAAGCAATAATCAAACGAAAATTACTCTTTCTCTTCAATGCGATCTTCTGACTCTTCCGCAAGGTTTAAAAACTTCAAACCTAAGCTCAAAAGTAATATTGATACAGGTAAAATTAAGATCTTCCAATCGAGATGATCAAAATTAACCAATACTGCTTCTAAAAACTTCACAAAAAGAATGATCACAATCACTTCTGCTAATACATTCTTTAAGTGACCAATGTTAGGGGTTTTAATCCACCCTAATACATTTTCTTTGTCAGCATCGGTAGGCTTTTTGTTAGATATGAAAAGCGTAAAAACGCCGTGAGCAAAAATGAATAAGACAAAGGCAATTAAGAAGGTATCAAGCGATTTGATCAGATAATAGGTCGCGATATCTGCGGTATCTAAATGCGCCAAGCTGTTATGTGGGATCTTATTTAAAAATACCACCGCAAAAGCGGTATAGGTTTTCATTGCGCCAACAATAAACAGCAGCAGTGATCCCAAAGTCGAACAAATAATGGCTAACCAGCCAATGTAACGAAACGCGTTAAATGTTTTTTTCATAGCAAATGTTATCTAAAAATTTTTCAATATTATAAGGAATTATCTATTAAACAGATAATATCTTTTAACAATAAAATTAGATAATAAACGCGCTTAAAACAATCCCAATTGTGGTGCAGTGATATCATCGAAGTACTTACCAATAAATGGCAAGATCCCATCAGCAACAGGTTTTAACTGTTTATCAATGTAATGATTGTAATCAATTGGGCTTTGACGATATTCACTCGGCTCTGCCCCTGAGGTAGTAAACACGTACTCAATTGTGCCTTTATTTTGATACTGCTTTGGACGCCCCAATTTCACGTTCATTTCATCTGCTAATCGTGCTGCACGTACCTGTGGCGGAATGTTTTTCTGATAATCAACAAGGTTACGGCGTAACCTTTTGCGATAAATCAACTGATCATCAAACTCCCCTGCCAATGTACGCTGGGTGTATTCGCGAATGTAATCATCAACAGGCTGATCGTGGAATACCATTTGATATAACGACTGCTGAAAATGCTGGGCTAGCGGCGTCCAGTCGGTACGTACCGTTTCTAAACCTTTAAATACGATTTCTTCTTTATCACCACGCCATACTAAACCAGCATAACGCTTTTTACTGCCCGTTTCCTGTCCACGAATAGTCGGCATAAGGAACTTGTGATAATGGGTTTCGTACTCAATTTCTAATGCCGATGTTAATCCGTATTCGTCGCAAAGATGATCAGTCCACCACTGGTTAATATACTCAACCAAATCATTGCCTATCTGATCAGCCTCTTGCTTTGAATGGGCTTTTTTAAGCGAAACAAAGGTTGAATCGGTATCACCGTAAATCACTTCATAACCTTTGGCTTCAATCAATTCGCGCGTGAGTTTCATGATTTCATGACCACGCATGGTAATAGAAGATGCTAAACGGTGATCAAAGAAACGACAGCCCGAAGAGCCCAGAACACCATAAAACGAGTTCATGATGATCTTAATGGCTTGTGAGAACGCCTTTTCACCATCTCGCTTGGCTTGATCCCGTGCAGCCCACAACTCTTCAATCATCTTGGGTAAGAAGTGTTTCGTTCGGTGGAATCGTCCACCACGAAAACCACTAATCGCTTGATCGTCAGCTTTGCCCTCTTGCAAGGTTAAACCTTCCACCAGCCCCATTGGATCGATACGAAAAGAACGAATGATCGATGGATATAGCGATTTAAAATCTAAAACGAGTACTGAATCATACAAACCCGGCTTGGAATCCATCACATATCCACCGGGGCTTGCAATCCAATTATCACTGATCAAGTTTGGCGCAATATAGCCTGCACGATGCAATTGCGGCATATAAAGATTGGTAAAAGCAGCAACAGAGCCACCCACACGATCAAGCTCAACCCCCGTTAAGCGGCAACGTTCAATGGCGAAATCAAGTAAGTGAGTATGATCAAAAATGCGCGTCACCAACTCACAGTCCTGTAAGTTGTATTTAGCCAGTGAGAGCTTATCGTGACGGAACATATTATTAATTTCCGCCATTCGATCATGGACGTTATGAATGGCCTTACCTTCGCCCAATAACTCTTGAGAAACAGACTCTAACGACCACGAACGGAAGTTATAGGTTGCGGTTTTTAGGGTATCAATACCATCCATCACCACTCGACCGGGAATAGTAATAAAACCTTGGTTCGGGTTTTGCGATGACGGTCGGTAATGGGGTGTTTGTCGTCCTCGTCCGATACGAAGATTAACTTTATTCCATTCAGCACGATGGAGCAGTAAACGAAAATCGAAGTCGATAACATTCCAACCGATGATCACATCAGGATCAAATGCGGTAAACCAAGACTCTAATGCTTGTAGCAACGCCTTTTCATCATCAACCCACTCAATCACTAGGTTATCGGAATCTTGATAATCATCAGGGGCTTGCCCTACCATGATCACTCGACTATCCGCTTCGCTATGTAAGCCCACAGAGTAAAGTACACCCTTCTCTGAACATTCGATATCAAGCGAAACCACGCTTAATTTAGGCACATAATCGGTAGGTTTTACTTTGGTATTCGTCACCTCGGTATAGCCTAACTTCGCTTTATGATCGCCAGTAAAAACTAAACCACCACGAACAAAACGCTCCATTAAAAAACGATCGGCTAAACGAATATCAGACTCAAAGACATCAATATATTCCTCAGCGAGTGCTTTGGTTGCGGTAAACCCGTCACGGATAGTTTGGGTATAACAGGCGGAAATGGCATGATGCTGAAAAGTTTTTAACGGCAGATCGTTAAAACGAGCGGATATATTGGCTTTCGCTAACAGTTGTTGTGCTTGTGCTCTTTGCTCTGTACGAACAAAAAAGACCGGATTATCACCTACGATAGACAAACGATGTGGCCCTTGCTCTGTTTTTACCCAGAGTATGATTTCCGTTTGCCCTTTAATATCACGACTTTGGCGAGTGAGTACAAAACCCGTTGTTAACGACTGCAAATAAAACCTCGATTACCTTTTTCTATATCAACCTAGTTTGCTGTTTACCCGATTTTCTTTTCGATTTTTTCAAACTCAGCCACAATCCATTGACCAAATTGTTCAATTAAAAAGAGTGATGCCCTTTTGGGCACTTGCGGCCCATGAATTAAGATCTGAATACGTTCGATTTCTACTGCTTTTTCTGGATAGAAATAAAGGAAGTAATCAGCGCATTGTTGCTCGCTATAAGCAAGGCTCGATGTGCGATGAGCCACCAGCATAAAGCTACTGCGTAACATCTTCTTACCTGCTATACGGCACAGTGCGTTATATTCAGTGACACTTTTGGTTGCCATGATTTTTTGACGACAATCAGCAAGTACTGCTTTTATATCGCCATTAAAGGCTTTGGCTATTTCCCAACTTGGCTCAAACAAACCAAACTTGCTCGCCAAATCTTCACCGTATAAACATACGCTACAATGCTTAAGCCAAAATCCCCATTTGAAAATAGAACTCAGAGTCATGACCTCATCGAGAGTAACAACGCAGATATCAACACGTGGCACAACATCATAACGATACGTAATATGTTCACACAACGTGGCGACTGTACGCTTTTCTAATGCCGTTAATTCACAGTTAACAACCATAGTCAGATTAATATCAGACTCTCCCACCGTGGCACAACGTGCTGCCACACTACCATTTAAATAAATACTGTGTATTTGCTGAGGTAAATCGGCTTGTAATTGCTTTACCAATGTTAGCAATACCGGCATATAAGGCGCTTGGAATGGCGTAGATTGATCAAGTATTGGTAGTGTTTTCATTACAAATACATACTCGTAAACAGCGTAAAACGTACAATAGCAGCAATAACAAATCGCAATAACGGCTTAATTCTTTATGCTTCATCTGCTTATATACTATCAAAGCCCGTCAACTAATAGTAAAAACGCTTAATCGGTGTTTTTCTGATAAATTTTCGTTCAAATCATCATAGTCATCGCATCTTATCTCGGTTTCAGTATAATCAGCAGTTCTTACACACCAAGAGACAGATCTAAATCTATGGAAACTCAAAACCTGATTTCTTACGATGACGTTATCGAAGCGGCATACGATA